>JBNMKN010000024.1:0-18356 GCA_050874365.1 Butyrivibrio sp.
CATATCCTCCGATTGTTGCAGTCTCATTAACTGCTTTCAGAGTTCCTTTTACTGTTACATTATCGATGATATTATCTCCGCCCATTACATAGGCAATGACTCCGCCACCTGCATTTTTAACCTTGATATATTCATTGGATGTGACTGCATCCCTTGCAACCATATCAAAATATCCTGATAAAAGAACAGGTCTTGCTGTTACTGCTGATAACTGTCCTGTAACGGCCTTCATTCCAATCTGTATCTCAATATCCTTGATAACACAGCCTTTGGCATATTTAATTAATCCAAAACTGTCTAATTCCGTATTGTTGGTAGTCTCATCAGGAAGTTTGATCACAGGGTACTTACCGTCATTTCCTGCCTGTCCTACAATTACACCGACAAAAGGCATTGATTCTGTTCCAAATCCTGTAAAATCAGTAAATGTACTGAAATCAATATCTGCCGTAATCTTATAGTATGCCTGATTCATCTCACTTCTTGTTGGGAAATCAGGGGTACCGTATACTTTTAAGTCACCATGGTCAGCTCCGGTACAGAATACCGTGTCATCCCCGGTCTTTACAACTTTCCAGTTTCTTACATATCCTACATTATCTTTCAGATAGTAGTACAAACTCTGTAACTGCTTAGAGTTCTCGATAATATAAGGGTCTTCATATGTTCCGCAGCCTTTCTCAATATTACCGGGTTTAGGATTGACAGCTATCTCTCTTTCTGTGTGATTATACACATAAGGTTTATAGTTTGCATAAGAAAATCCATAGATATTATTTCCTTCCGTACTGCCTTTATAACTGAGAATAGGTGTTGATACAAGGTTATCGTAAAACTCTGTTTTGTCACCAATCTCGTATCCCATGGTAATATAGCCTTTACTCTGGTCTATTTTCATTTCCTTGTTATTATCAAGTGTTGTATCATCAAGTCCTTTTCCTTTCAGATAATCTGCCTGATAAAATGTATAAAGACCTGAACATGTATCTTCATAATACTGGTATTCATATATAAACGAAGCATATTGAAGCACTTTGTCTTCTTCTTTTGCATTTTTCAGGTCATCAGACTGCTGTGGAAGAGTTACATTATCTGCAACATCGGCTATGTCCATATTGGCAAAACTTACCTGAATCTCAATTGTCTTATTGGTAGGATTGGCAGAACCAACCGTTCCTATAAGCGCTGCCGCTGCCTTCTGGCTTGATGTGGCTGTATGACCGTCACCATAATTAATCATTCTGACTGAATCTATATTAACCTTGGCACCTTCTGCAATACGGTTAATTAAAAGACCGCAGCCTGCCATATTGGAAGTTCCTGCTACCCATAAATTGTCTATATCTATTCCTGATATTCTTGTGTAACTTACAGTAGAATAAGTATAACCATTCTTTTTGTCTTCAGTACCTGCACCAACTCCATATATATTACCGCATATAAGTGCACCTGATGTGCCTCCGGCGGCTGTTACGGTTCCGCTGAGTGTAATATTACTTATGTTAGATGCCGTAACATCATAGAAAAGACCTTCATGCAATCTGTAATGCTGCCTTGTCTGATTATTAGTAAGCCTTGCCCCATTACCATAAGTGTTCTTTTCATCATTACATATATCCTGTGCATAAAAAATAAATTTTGCATTATTAACACCACTGAGTGTTCTTCCTGACACGTTGGTTGGATAATAGCTGTACTCCCTGAGGTCAAAAGTTCCGTCAAATGTATAATTTCTTCCTGTAAGCGAGCCATAATTCTGATTATCCACAACAAAATAATTCTTAACATTACCGTATGCGTAATTAAGAAGATGCCATATCATAAGTTCTTCTTCATTATTAATTACATTATCAGTAAGAATCCTTCCGTTACCGGCCTTAGCAGCAGCGTCTTCCATAATTTCAGGAATATTGTAGTAATACCTTGTATATCTGTTATTAATTTTATCAGCTGTTGTGTTCTTGTAAGTAGCCTGATTTTTATAGGTCTTGTAATTATCCTTGTCAAGATATTTTCCTTCTGAAGAAGAAATTGATACAATTCCTCCGGCATTTACACTTTCATTCTGGATTGACCAGCCTACAATCTCGTCAAAACTGTTTACGTTCATACCGGAAATAATGGTTGTGTCAGTATCAATATGATAATCCCTGACAGACACATAAGCATTATATGCAGTACCTATGAGAAGTCCGTTATACTGGGCATTATTAATATTCATATTGAAATTTCTGATATCTATGTTGTCAAAAATCATCTTACCTGTTACTTCTGTAACAAGACCTCCAAAATGACTGTATCCAGTTACATTACAGCCATCTACCGTAATATTCTCAATTGTAGTATCCACATCAGTCCATGAAAGACCAAGTAATCCGGCTGAACGTGTTGACACACTAGCTGTTTTGATATTGAGATTATTCAGGTTAATATTTTTAATATTAAGTATTGTCCTGACATTTATATTGCCTTTATTGACCCAGAGGTTATAGTTCAGGTTATTAATGACACCTATAAAACCGGTTGCACCGGATGACGCATCACTATTCTTATTTTCAACACTGCCTGATATATCAACATTTTCAAAATTAAGTACCGGCTTATACCCGTTAGGACTGTCTACATAACCTATTACCTGGCCTGTAACATTATCTCTGTCACCAAGAACCTTATCACCTGTTGCGGAAATATCCTTAACATTGAGTGTGGAATTACCGACAGGCACATATCTGCCAAAAAGTCCTCCGATGCATCCTTTATCTCCTGAACTACAGTACACCGTAGATGAATCAAGAGACAAAGACATATTATTAACATTAATACTTCCTTTTGCAAACGTTGCAAATCCGCCGATATATGCGACATTATAATAGTACATGCCGTATACGGATGTCTGATTAATCTCCTGCTCCATACTAATATTGGCAATTTCAGTAACATTATCTGCATTATCACCAAGATATATGAAAAATCCCATATAAGGCTGTCTGTGAAGTTCTGTTTTCTGTCTGATTACAGACTTATCACCGGCTGTTCCTATGAATTTACCTGTAAAATATATACCATCACTTGCATTATTGGTAAGTGTATCTCCTTTACCTCTGTTTCGCTGCATACTTACAAAACCTGTATCGGTAAGGTCATATATCGTATTGGTAAGATGATATTCTCCCTTTAATGCTTCTGTATAAGTTATATTATCAAAAGATTTAGTTGCAAATTCGCCTTCAGTATTAAATAATATGGCAAGTCTTAAAAGATCTCCTGTGGTATTTATATTGAAAGCAGTTCCGTCTTTTTCTATTGTCCCGTTTACGGGGTCTGTGCTTTTAGAAGTAAATAACAATTCCGTATTGTTGTCATCGTAATAATCATTATAAAATACACCGCCGTAATTACCAACCATATCAACATCTCTTATATATGATGAGTTGGTATTATTATATGGTGAAAAATCAGCATCTTTTTCTATAAATATAACAGAGTCAAGATTAACACCGGCTATCTGTCCTACATAAGTAAATCTTGTTACGTTCCACTTTATTGCAGATAAATCAATTGTACCATCAAGACTCATTACAATATGATGTCCCACCTTACCTGCTATCGCTCCTGCAGGGCTGGTATAACCTGCATTATTACTGCCAAGTCTTGTGGTTCCCTGAAAATCAATATCTCTGATATAAGCATATCTGTTTTCTGATGTACCTGATATATCCCCGATAACACCGCCATTTTCCATACAGGTTACGTTATATAGATTTTCCAATGTAACAGTATCAATGACAATATCAGCATCTTTGACTCTTCCGGCAATTCCTCCGACAGGGCAGAAATCTGACCATAACCACAAATTAGTCTGTTCATTTGATGACATATAGATATTTCTATATGAAGAATCATGCCCGAATGAATAACTGCAGTTATTTATTTCAATAAGACATTCTTTGTCTTTGCTTCCCTCCACATATCCGACAATGCTGCCGCATCCCGTTGTACTAAGATTTCTGTCACCTGCATTTATTCTTCCTGTTACAAATGCACCTTTGACTCTGCAATCACTGATAACAAGTGAGGATTCATTATCTAAAAATACAGAACCAGCCACACCTCCGGACGTTCCTCTATATGCGAGGACGCGGGTATTATACACAGATACATGGTTAATTCTGTATTCTGAACCATCGTCTGCTTTATAACAACCGACAAGAGCACCTGACCTGTTGGCTTCCGTATTCTGTGTACATACTTTGACATTTCTGATTACATATCCGCTGCCGTCATCCGCAAAATCTCCGAGGTCAGAATTATTAACATATCCAAATGCACCACCGGCAGAATATCCGTTCATGGCAATTTCAATTCTTATATTCTGGATGTAGAATTTACTGTCGGAAGTAACTTCACCATTTTTAAATACACCGGCAATTCCTCCGACACCGCTTTCTGCTTTGGAACCTGTATTACCATATATATCAACATAATTCGCACTGCCATGATTACCGTTTGCATCTGTATATGAGCTTTCAATATAGACAGTATGTCCGTCAGTATCAATTACGCATCCCTTCGCATATCCTACTATACCACCGGCATTTCCCATACTGTTGGAATATCCGAATTTAGGCATAATATCGGCGTCTTTAATAAATCTGATTACCGGCTTGTAATCTCCGATATTTTCCACATGTCCAAAAAGGAACCCATTATCGCCATTGTTGTTTGTGCCGACTATATATGTGTTTCTGATACTTATAACATCATTGTCATATTCAAAAATAACATTACCTTTTACGATACCTGCTATACTGCCTGAACAATACCCTGACACGGTAAGTGATGTACTTGACGCAGTATCCGTAGCAGTTACACCAAGAGCAATACCATTTCGGCTGGCACCGGTTTCTTTTGTTACGCTGACATATAAACCGTCTGCTTCATTATTAATTATCTCGGAGAAAAGTCCTCCTGCACCGCCGTCTGTCGTTTTGTTATTAACACTTCCGCTTACAAAAATATTTTCAAGCTTCAATGTTCCCGAACCTGTAAGGGTCTTTGCAAGTCCTGCCACACAGGTACTTCCCGTACATCTTATATGGAGGTTTCGTACTGTTGCTTTCGCAGACAGATACTGGAATACAGGTGCTTTTACATTGTAACTGATACCGTTTGTGCTGGAACATCTTAAAGTTCCGGCAAATGGGTATTCTTCCGAACCGATACCTGTAAATCCCGTAAGGCTGTCAAGCTCGTAAACAGAAGAATTCTTTACGCCGGGAGTATTGTTATTGTTGATAACAAATATAAAACCGCTCAAATCATTTTCTTTGCTTATAGCCTGAAGATTAAGCCAGTCCTGGTATGTCTTTATATAAAAAGTATCTTTTCCCGTTGCAACAAGTCCTGCGTATGTATCAGGAAACGAAGCGTCACCTAGTACCGTTATTGCCGCTGTCGCAATAACCGAACCGTTGGTATCAATAACCTCATTGTCCACCGGAATCTCAGTATAATCATCTTCTTTGTCATCTATGACAATATCATCCACCGACTCCGTATTTTTAATTACACTTCCTGAAATTTCTACGTTAGAAAAAGTTTTAAATATTTTTCCGAAAAACTCAGGCGATGCGGTTATTATCATTATAACTGATAGCATTACTGCCATTATTTTTACAAATTTTTTCTTCTTCATAACTTAATTACCTCCGGTTACTATATACCCGTAACTAATTCCGTTGTTACAGAATTAAGAAAATCATCTAATGCACCAAAATTATCAGCCTGAAATGCGGCTGTTTTATAAAAACTTATATTAACAACAGAGTATGGCACCGCTTCAATGGTCATTGTTGTAATATTTCCGTTGGTTACAACCCTGCCGTCCGCAACTGCCTCTATATACTTATTGTTGTACTGGTCAATTTCATATATATCATTGTTCCATGATATGTTGTAGTAATAGGTTGTCTTTGCTTCACCTATAGCCTTAATTGTATATACAAATCCTGCCGAATCGTTTAACTTTGCTTTTGCGGCTGTGTCCCAGTCAAGGCTTTTTAAATCGTTCTCAATAGAGAAGCCGGCAGTATAGTTAAATTCACCCTTTGTAGGTCTCATTCTTATATTGGCTGCAAGTCTTGTGGCTTCGGCAACATAAGAAGGATATGTAGGAACCGCCCATACGGAAACCCTTCCTGAAATATATTTTTCGGCGTCAATCTTTGACTTAGGGCTTATTGTAAGGTCATAGGAATTACCCTTGGCACTTCCACCCTCAAGGTACTGGTCTTTAATAACATAAGGAACGTTGTATTCCAAAGTCTTTTCTGTCTTTGAGGTCCCGTCATTATATATGATTGAATATGTTGCTTCGCTGTCATTATCTATAAGGCAGAAATATATATCATAAGTTATATTAAGGTTATTATCGTTGTATAAAAGAATATTGTCGTAATTGTATACGTGGATTGGCAGTATAGCCGAGCCTGTTCCTGTCCATGAATTGGAAGCAACGTAAGCCGGAAATGACTGCATATCGTCAACAGAATCTACTTTTGCCAGACAGTTACTTGAAAAATAGAGTCCCGACGCCGTCATAACTGATTTGCGGCTTTCCTGTGCATAATATTTTGCAAAGGTAACTGCCATTGCTGCCATTAATAAAACAATTACGGCAACCGTACATACAGGTAATATGAATTTGTGTTTTTTAATATCCACTTTTCTTTTCATATAATCAATTCCTTTATTTCTCTGTTGGTCTTGGCTGTAAAGCCTTTACAATAACATACACAAGGTCTGTTTCCTTGGCGTATGCACTGAAATCCATTCCATCCTGCCACTTTACTTCTATCATATAATAGTCCATGGCGTAATTAACGTTTCCGTCTTCGTCTACATCCGAAAAAAGATGGAGCTTATTACTGTCACCATCGTATTCAAACAGCTCGTATCTGCCGAGATTAACAATCCCTGTCTTGTTACTGCCGTACATCTCGTTCTGTCTCTCTTCCGAAACATTGGTAGAACTTAAAGGATTAATACTTTTCTTTGAGAAATTCTTAATCTCTGTTCCCCTCTCATCATATATCGGGATATCTCCGTTATCATCGGCAACAAGCTCATAGATATTGTAGTCTACAGGCAGATTCTCGGTATATGCAAGTTCAAGCTGGTAATTAAAATCATTCTCCTTGGCAACTTCAAAGGGATTCTGTACGTCCTTATTTCTGTTACTTACGGCTATTACCATTCTTTTTACTTCGCCCGGATGAATATTACCGATTGAAACAGACAGACTTTTCTCATCGTCAGGATTAAGCAAATATAAGAAATATGGCATCATAACATCTGTTCTGTCACTTTCAACTTTTCTGTCTCCCGATATTACATACCATGCTGCAGTAAACAAAGCAGATGTAAGTGCTACAAGGAGAGCACAAATTAATATTAACTTTACCTTAATCTGTTTCTTATTTTTCATCCGTTATCACCTGTCTGTAATGCGTCTATATAAATTTTAAACATTATATTGTCAACACCAAGTCCGATTCTCGTATCGGCATAATCATAGAAATTTACCAGATCCTTTTCCGTATAGGAATCAGCAAGTGCCGGCTGGTATTTATTCTTTTCAAAATAATTCTCAGGGAGAAAATTTCTGCCCTCCTGTGGAATATCCGTATATTCGTAAAACCATACCCAATATATGGTAACCTTTTCTTCAGAGCCATAGTTAAGAGGAATCATATACTTGTTATCCTTTTCAATAAGTCCCGAATATGTTCCGTTATCATTCTTTGTATAGAACTGGATATGCCCCTTTAAAAGATTGGTTATTTCGGATTTTACTTCGTTATTATCTTTTATGGAATTCTGAAATTCCGGTACTATTTCCGTGTATATCCCACATTTTTTTGCCACAGGACTTTTTGCGGTTATATATAAATCGAAATGTCCGTAAACGCCGGGAGCCATCTTATTAGTTTCAAGGTCATAAAACTCAGGCATATTGATGCTGATATACGCATCATTTCCCTGCAGTTCAAGAACATCCTTTCCACCCTGCTCCAAAGCCGCCTTCAGATAATCGGCAGCTGCAATCCGGAGGCTCATATCTCTCGCTCTTGCATCAGAAAGGCGTACAAACCATGCAATCGTAATTGAGATTACGGTTACAAGAATCAGGATACCTGTTTCAATTTTCAGTACTATCTTTGGGTTCTTCTGTCGTTTTTTCATCATCTTCACTACCCACAAATATAATTTTTATAATCTGCCAAATATAAATCAGAAAAACAATTAATACAGGAAGCAGAACAACCAAAAAATACATTCTGCTTGTGGAAACTTTACTTATGAATTTTCCAAGTGCAAGTCCCATCGGAAGTTTCTTAACATATTTTCCTGCTACGTTTTTTTCATGAACAACATACATATCTTCCGTTTCATTTGCGTCACCCTTTGTAATAAAATAAATGCCGCTTCCGGATTCCTGTATATCGTATATTCGGTGAGTTACATAAAGACCTTTTACCTGTGGGTCCTCTGATTTAAAAGTAATAATATCACCCTTTTTTAATTCGGAAACATTGGTATGTTTAATAATTATGATAGAATTTTCTTCCAATTCCGGTTCCATGCTTCCGGTCAGAACTCTTAAAACCTCGTATCCTCCTATGCTTGGGTGATAGCCTTTTGATATTGCTACAATTAATACACATAATCCTACAATTATGATTGTAAGAAATGTTTCAAATATAAAAACAAGTTTTTTTTTCATATCTACTGCTTACGGCGTCTGCGGCCTTTCAATGCTTTCTCCGCCTTGCGTCTTTCCAATTTACGCCTTGTCTGGATTGCCACCATTTCATTCTGGATAAGCTTTCTGAGGCTGCTGTCGGTCATTTCAGGCATTCCGTTAATTATCTCTTCAAGCATCTGTCTGATGTCCTCGGTGCTCATCTCTTTTTTAACTTTTTCCCTGTCGATATTAAGAATATCCACATCTTCAAGGTAGTTATGGAGCATTGCGTAATTCCATACAAAGGAATCATATATATCTTTTTCAAAATGCTTTGAAATAACAGGGTCCTGCTTTACAAGATTGACCTGTACGCCGACCTGTGAATATGTATGCAGGAAGTTCCACAATGAATGGCATTTCTTATAATACCTGTTCTTGGCAATGGCATTGGTCTTAACGATGGGATGTCTTACTGCCGGAAACTTTCTCATAGTTGTAATAAATTCACTTCCCACAAGTGTATTGACTAACCTGTGTATATTGACTATTCTGGCAAAAATATCGCCTTTGTCGGCTTCATTTACCTTATTGGTCTGCTTGTCTCTTATCTTTACCTGCAATTTATATTCCACTGTCTCTGTATAATTATCAACAATGGAATCCATCTCAAGGTATGCACCCAGTTCATCCTTACTTGCTTCAAATATCGCATCAAACCTCTTGTTTACGAAATACTGCAGTTCCGCAACAAGGGTACATATAAAACGGTTCTCATAAGTATTAAGACTTTCTTCCTTATACACATTAAGGATTTTGTTAGGTACTACCTTGCCTGTCTTTGGATCATATTCATCAATATAATTGCTGTGTGAGAGAAGATGTCTTACGGATTCTGTAGAAATATTTCTCGCAATGGCAATATTTACAATTTCTCTCTCTTCTTCAATGAATTTTCTCGGATTGAGAATTACATACTGGATAGAAGGAAGTGCATCCTCTATCTCCTCAACCCACTTTTCATCAACCTGTTTGACAAGTCTGGCAAAAGAAAAATTACAGTAGTTATTACCGGTTTCAAGCAGATTATAGAAATACTTATAGAACTTATCGTCAGCTATCCTGTCTCTGTCATCTGTCATTTTGGAATATGTATTTTTTATATCATCTGAGTATTCATCATATACCATTTAGATCACCTTTTTAGTTACCACTCATTTTCTTAAGTCTTAAAAGATATTCCTTACTTATCTTCATTCCGTCCTGACCAAATGTTTTATCAAGATAGAGAATAAGTCCGTCAATCTCATCCCTGATAAATCCAAGTCCGAGGGACTCAAATTTTCTGAGGATTTTCTTAGCGAACATGAAATCGACTCCGCCGAGTTCTGTTCCGCCACATGCTATATAACATGGCACAAATGCTTTTATCTGTCTTAAAATACGGTTACCGAATGTAAGTCTGAAATGCTTGATAAGGTAATCGTCAAGTTTTGAAAGTTCTGCTAACATTTCCTCTGAAATAGGATGCTCTCTCTTTGCCTCATCATAAAGGCTTTCAAGATATGAGAAGCTTACTCTCATAGGTGGTGTATCAGGTGTTTCAAAAGGATCTGCCTTATCATCAAGGTCAATCGGAATCGCACGGTCGTATACTTTATCCGCAACGGCAAATGTAGAATCATCGTTATTGATTGTTCCTACATAGAACACGTTGGAAGGAATCCATACCTTACCGTCAATCATCTTATATGGGTCACCGTCTGCCGCATTACTTACTACAGGAATGTATCTTTCCTCTTCTCTTGGGAGTTCGAGAATTGAAAGCATTTCAGCGAAGTAATATTCAACTCTGGCGATATTCATTTCATCGAGGATAACAAATCTTATATCATCCTGATAGTGACCTTCGTACATTGTCTTTAAAAATTCTGTTTCTGTATATTTCTTGGTAAAGTCATTGTAGTATCCAAAAAGCTCTGTTCGGTCTCTCCATGATGGCTGTACTGCACAAATAAGACTTGGGTTATCGATAAACTGTCCCAGTGCGTATGGCAATGAAGTTTTACCTGTACCTGAAATACCCTGTAAAATAAGCATCTTAGCCGCACCGAAGGATGCAAATACCTGCTTTATGAGTTCAAGTTCGTAGTAAAGTCCGAGGTGACCTGCCGCATAGTTCCTGAAAAGAGTACAAAGTTCTTCAAGAGTGTAATCTTTTCTGTAAGTAGGAGCCACATAAGTGCTTGCAAGATAACACTGGTCCACAGCGGTAAGACGTGGGAAACGTCTTTCGCCGTCAAAATGGAATACCTCGTATTTTCTCTTATCCTTAGCTGCTTCATCCTCTTCAACTACGGCCTCTGCGGTCTCTGCTGTAGCCGCAGCTTCTTCAACCTGTACCTCGGAAGTGTTTTCTTCCTGTGTGCTCTTAGCCTCATCTTCTTCAAACTGGGCATCAAGCTTTGACTGTAAAAGTTCAGGATCTACTTCTATTCCAAGTTCTGAAATTCTCATTGCGAGAATCTTGTCTTTCTCGTAGTTGGCCTTCATAACTTCTCTTTTAAGTTCGACTACTTCGTCTTTGAGTTTTTCGTATTTAATGGCTGGTGCTTTAAATCTTAATATAACTCTTATAAGTCTTACGAGAAGATATACCAGCAAAACGAATATTGCAATAACCACAATATGGGCAACAATTGCTGCTACCCACCCAAGAGGACTCAAGTCCTTCATATATGTTTTAAATAAATCAATATAATACTTGATATTAAATATTCCTACAATGGCATCTTTAATTGACAGTATTATGTTCCATAACAGTCCGAATATATGGCCCATCATGTTATAGAAGTAATAAAAGAATGCGTTCATATCCCTGTCTCTCCTTAGTTAGTTTTTCTGTGGGATACGAACTTAAGCATCCCTTCTATCTTTTCTGCCTGAATCTCGTTCATGCAGTCATTATCTGTACCTTCAAACCAAATCTTTACCGTAACTTTAGTAGGTTCATTACCTTTTATTGTAAATAAAGCGGAAGAATCTCCTTCATAATATACAGTTCCTGTTTCACCGCCAAATCTTCCTGTTGAGAGCTGCTTATGTACGGGAACCGAAGATGACAATCCCGGAAGTGTATTGAATGCGTAATCAACTCCCTGTACGCCTGTAAGGTGTTCGTCTGAATGAGGCTCATATACCGCTACGGTATCTCCACATTCAAAACTTATTCTCATACAGTATTCAGGGTGGCTGTTTGATATTGCGTCAATGGTTGTTCCGTCTGCTCCGTCAGCCTTGCCAAGCGTAATATCATAATAATTACTGTTGGCATTCTCAGCCAATGTCTCTTCAACCATCAGCCACAAATCCGTCTCATAATAATAAAATGACTTCTCGCCTGCCTCAATCGGATTAGAACCCGTAACATGGTTATTATCAGAATATACAGGCTTATACATTGTCTTACCGTCCTCTGTCGTACATGGATAAAGAACCTTGTTAAGACTGTCCGTAAGGTCAAGTGTGGATTCCTTTTTGGTAATGTTTTCCCTTGAATCGGCAATATATAATCTTCCGTCGGATACTACCTGCAACGCCAGTCTGTTTACGGTTGCCTTATTGGCTATCGTAAACCACGCATAGGTCGCTCCCGATAAAAGAACTATGCACACAAGGGACATAATGAGTGCTGTCTTAAATTTCTTTTTCTGTTTTTCATTCAGTTGCCTTATTTTTTCTCTTATACCTTTTTTCATATCATTTTTCTCCATTAGTAATTGAATGTCATTCCAAATTCTATTGTTCCGCCAATAATATCATCGGTACAATCAGGGTCATCGCCTTCAATCCAGATAACCACCGTATATTTATCTACTTCTTCATCTTCAATGCCTTCCCTGTAGCCTGTACATACGGCTGTCTTTGATATAAACGGTTTGGCTGTCAGCTCATATCCGCCGTCTTCGGTCTCCTGAATATATTCACCTGCATCAGCCGTATACTCTAAAAACGGATACTCCGAATAAGAATATATCTTCTCAGGTGTTCCGTCAGAATTTTTCATGGCATAAAGATTCATTTCGTTATTCTTGTATACCATTATCCACGTTGCTTTCTCCGAACCCTTTGTGGATTTCTTAAGATTGAGCTGATACTGGTAATCTCTCGTCTCACCCGTCTCATTCTTAAGATAAAAAGTATATGCAAGGTAATTAATTCCGTTATGTGAACCATCAACGTCCATAACATCGGCTGAAATATCACTTATATCAATATTGTATGCCGCCTCAACCACATCGCCGTGAAGTGTTATAAGTTTTTCGGAGAAATCCGTTGTCTCTGAAATTACAAATCCGTCACTTGCCATTTTTTTGTCAAGACTTATGACGAACTCACCGGACTGTGTGTAAAACGCCGCCATGGTATATGCAATACCCAGTATAACAAGGAGTATGAGCAAAGTCTGTAACGCACCCTTTACTCTGAAAATGCTGTGCTTAACCGATACGCCTCCAAGATACCAGTGCTTAAATATATTAACATGGTCAAGCCTTACCCTGAGCGGTACTTTAGGCTTTTTAACTTTAACTTGTGTTGATTTATCTCTTTTTTTCATCTGAACATCCTCTATATCTCAGGTAAAAAAGGTATTACTTCGGCAAAAGTTTTAGCAATAAAAGGATCAAACTGCTTGCCGCTTTCTGAGAGAATTATTTCTTTTGCTTTATTTCGGTCAGTCTGCTTAGTTTTATAAGGCTTCCAGCTCGTAATTCCGTCAAAAGTATCCGCAACCGCACATACTCTTGCGAGAAACGGTATCTCTCCCGCCAGAAGTCCTTCAGGGTAACCGCCTCCGTCATATCTTTCGTGGTGGCTTACCGCAATCTGAACAAAATATTTTTCAATTTCTCCTGTATATGGAAAATTATATATCGCCTTTATTGCATCCTTGGCATATATTGTATGATTCTTAATAATCTGGCGTTCTTCTTCCGTGAGAGCTGCAACCTTATTAAGAATTCGGGTAGGAATATAGGCTCTGCCAAGATCGTGATATCTGAAAAGTTCTTCACACACATAATCAAACTCAGGTATAACATTGCTTCTTACGGTACCGCTGTAATTATCTAAAAGATAACTGTAGTAATATCTGCAGTACACACCTACTCTTTCCATGTGAAGACGTGTCTCCCTCGGTATTGTATTATACAAAGTCTCAAGGGAAGGATAAATTCCAATTACAGAAGGTTTTATTAACTCTTTCTGATAAACAATCATAAAAATATCCTTTTTTTCTTCTTATTTTAACATATTTTTCGATATGTTCAATCACTAATTTTTTCTAGTATAGGTTTCGTCAAGGATCTTTCCTTTAATAATGTAAATATCCTTATCATCATCCTCGGGATAACATATATAATCTCCGATATTTCCAAGCATATATGTCTCATAATCCCATTTCGTAAACACTTTTGCAGCCTTGGTAAGCTTTTTTGCGTATATTTTGGAGCTGTTGTTGCTGAAACATTCTTTTGAATGGGGCATAAGTTCCTCGGAAGTATTCGTTAAAAGATTGATTACGGCCGGAGAATACTCAAATTCCCTGTAATAAGGCTTATCTCCCGCAGTATATTTTCTTTCAAATATCTCTTTTTCAATCGGATACGCTCCGCCTTCGTGGCCTATCATTATGTAAATTTTGTCATCTGCCATAACAAAAACATCGCCCTCGTAGGTTCTTACCTTGCACTCCGTTCCTGCTTCAAACATATCCGTTGTCTTAACGAAGCCGTATGTCAGATTTTTCTTTTCATATAATTCAAAACCCGAATGGTCTTTTAATCCTTCTTTGGCGTTAATTACATCAAAGCTGTCGTAAAATTCACTTACTTTGTCAAAGAAATACGTATCTATTCCTTCATCACCGTATTTTTCCCTGAATTTTTTCTTGCTGATATATCCGCCTGCTTTATCGTTATGTCCGCCGCCGTTTCCGATGTCCTTGGTAAGAAATGCGGCAAAATCATTGGCTGCCACTTCTACGGCGCAGCTTCTTATGGATAATTTATAGCCGTCCTGACAGTCATTATATATAATGCTTACATCAACGCTGTCAACCTGCAATACCATGTCCCCGATAACTCCCAGTATATTAGGGTCGCAAGGCTTTGAATTGATTATTGTAAGTCTTTTGTTCTCATCATAACTGTATCTTAATAAGGCAATTCCCGCCGTCTCAAGCTCGTTGAGGGTAAAATTGGTATGGCAGAGTTTTTTAATAAGGTTTTTGTTAATCTTTAGGAAGTCAATCATATCACGTTCAAGCGGATGTCTTATCTCCGCAAAACCGTTACTGTCCATGAACATTCCGTAATAAAGTGCCGTTGCCATATCGGTATCGGAGTTAATGTCCACCCCTGATTTTCTCAACATATCGTAGCAGATGGTACTGCAGCTTACAAGGTGGCTTCTTATCTCACACATATCATCGGACTGTCTGCCCGTATTATGATGGTCAATCATAGCTATATTTTTAGCGGCAAATTTCTGGACATTGCCCTCTCCGTACTGACAGTCAACCGTCAGTAAAAGTTCAGGTTCATAATCAAGCTCCGTTACATATTCCGCCGGAATATTCATGGAATCAAGCAGTAAAACAATATTGCTTTTGGTAATTTTTAAATTACCGCCATATATAAGCCTGACATCCTTGCCTATGCTTTTAAAATATTTATACAATGCAAAGCCTGAACCCACCGCGTCTGCATCCGGGTTATTGTGCATCTGGATTACAATTTCATTGTATTTGTTGAGATTTGATAATTTCATTACTTATCCTCCGTGTATTTGTTAAGTGCCGCAATATCCACAGTTATTGCCGGTCTTATTCCAAAACTTTCAACATTAACAGACCTTGAAGCGAACATATCCTGTTCATAACCGCTTGTTACAAAATAGCATTTATTAGGCGTTCCCTCCACAGGCTCTCTTAACCACCAGTAGTATTCATCCATATGTAACATATCTTTATAGTCATTGTAGTAGCTGCTTTCGTTATTTTTAACCGCAGCTTCAGTAGGTGAAGCGTATATGCTTACTCCCGCCTTTTCAAAATCATCGATATCCGCTCTTGTAAGAAGGTATACCTTGTCTTTTGAAACAACCTCTTCACCGTTTGTCTTATAATACTCTTTTGTCTTATTTTCAACTTCCACAAGAATATTCTTTTCTTCGTCGGTAAAACCGTATAAAAATCCCGGTTCCGTATTATAACCGTTCATTCTGTCCGCCATTGCCTTTGACACAGGAATTCCGTCCTTGTATTCCACAACCTTGCTGTCGCTGTTAAGCCATGTCCTTATATTAGAGGTACTCCAGTCATTATTGCCAGATATCTGTACCAGAAGTTCAAAATCATCGGCATTGTCCGCAGATGGCAGATATGTCTCTCCGTTATATTCAAACGAAGCTCCGCTTTCCGAAGCGTCATACGCCTTAAATGTGAGAAGCTTGTCCGCAACAAGGACTGCCGTACCGTCCTCATTAATTCTTAAAACACTCCAGGCTATTTTTTCATCATTATATGTTCCAAGTTCAAATGTATCTCCGGTTTTGATACCGTAATCTACATCATTATTTATATTTGGGGACGGTGCATCATTATTCTTAGGACGGCATATAAAAAATACCACTAATCCGACAATAATTATTCCTAGCACCATCCCGATAATTACAGGTGCTTTTTTTCTTTTTTTTATATCATTTTCCACAGAATTAACGCTACCGGTATTACCGTCTGAAAATCCGCATACGCTTTCATATATTCTTTCATAATCCATGCTGTCTTTAGCATCCATCCACTGATGTGTCATGAGAAAATATTCCAATGATTTGGAAAGGGTTACATTCTCCATTTTATATACAATAACGGGAATATTTTTGCTTATCGCACGTTCTATTTCCCTTAAAACATGTGGAGAAGTATTGGATTTTTCTGAAAGCATCAAAATAACAACATAAGAATTATCTATGCCATCAAGCAGTTCCTCTGCATATTCATGTCCTGAGCGTATATCTCTTGGTGCTATGAAGCATTTTTTATTTCTTTTTTCAAGATAGCCGCACAAAGCCTCCGCTTGCTTTGCATCTGATGACGAATGTGATATAAAAATGTGATTTTCCATAATGTCTCCTGAAATTAAATGTCTTTTACCTGTTCCTGTATTTCATTGCTTAAAGTCTGGATACTTTCAGACTGGGCTGAGATTTCCTCCGTAGTTGCCGCTATATTAGTAATACGGTTATTCATCTCATCAATTGATGACAAAAGGCTGACAATTGATTCTATGCTTGCCTTTATTTTTGGCACCGTATTTTCTGCCTGTACCCTGTTCTGTTCAATAAGTTTCTTGGTAGTATCTGCAAGTTCCCTTATACTGCCGGCAACAACAGCAAATCCTTTTCCTGCCTCTCCGGCTCCTGCTGCTTCAATAGATGCATTCAGACTTAACAGATTAGTCTGGTTAGCAATATCGTTTATCTCTTTATTGCTTTCATTATATGCCTTGATAAAATCAGAGAATATGGTAAGCCGGTTTCTGATTGCATTACATTCATCAGATATATCTGTTACAACCTGGGTAATGCTTGTGGCATCCTGTGCCGTAAGTTCATTTGCTTCTGCAAGTTCAGACACACCCGAACTAAGATGTCCGAATTTTTCAATTATATCTTTAAGTTTTTCATTATGTAATCTCTGTTCTTCAAGATTATTTTTATGCAACTCTTCAACTTCTAGCTTTTCAATTTCAGCAACTTTCTTATTATAATAAATGCAATTTTCTTTTTTGTTAACGCCGTTATATATTGCATAAGCCATAGATTCACAAGAATCATATCCGCAGCAGCCACAGTCAATTTTTCTTTCTTCATCAGTCTGTTTATGCATGGATGCGTATATATTTTCTAATTCTTTTGGTGAAGGCTTAGTAGCTTCAATTGATTTGTCTGTGTATTTTCTGCTAAAATCCTCAGGATTAAGTTTTGAAAACTGTCTGTCAAAAGCATCCCATCTTTCTTTATATGTCAGGCTGCTGTTCCATGGATTGATGTTCCTTTTACCCAACATCTTTTTCTTAACCGGTTCATTTGAGACAATGTCTTTCATTTTATTGATTGCAATTTCAATATCCAGTTCACTTATGCTTTCATCGGTTCCGGTTCCTCTGACACAGCCTTTCTGACAATTCAATATGTCTACCATAAAAGTTTTTTCTGCTGATTCCTTATTATATTCCTTTAAAAACTTATATGCTTCCTGCTCTCCCTCTACCTGATTAACAGGAACATTTCCAAGGAAAAATTCAACATTTTCCTTGAGTCCTCCCGGATGTGGATATCTGATTCCAAGCCCATACTTAACTATCTCATCATATTCTTCACAATCTTCATACCTGCCTTTAATTGCTTCGAGCAATTTTTTGAAAGTAACATTATATTTTATAAGTCCATGTGTATTATTATCGTTAATTTCATCTTTTTTGGCTATACAAGGACTCAGAAATACAAGTTCTTCTTTTATATTCATATATTTCTTAAGATATATTGC
>JBNMKN010000025.1:0-17941 GCA_050874365.1 Butyrivibrio sp.
GTCCTGCAGAGGTCTGTGTTCTTAAAAGGAATTCAGGGGAAAGATAGAATGTATCCTGCATATCTCTTGCCGGATGATCCTTTGGTGTATTGAGAGCGGTAAAATTATAATAATCGTTCTCGATTTCCGTTCCTTCATAAATCTCAAAACCCATACCTGCGAATACATCTATAAGCTCATTTCTCATCTGTGTGATAGGATGAAGGTTACCTGTCTCGATTTTCTTTGCAGGCATTGTAACGTCTATTTTTTCTGATTTGTATTTAAGCTTCAGTTCAAGCTCTTTCATCTTGGAATCAATTTCGCTGAACTTATTAAGTGCCCACTCTTTAAGTTCATTAACGCCCTTACCGAAAGACGCCCTTTCTTCAGGCGGAATATTTTTCATTTCTTTCATAAGCTGGCCTATCTTGCCTGCTTTTGAATCCATAAATTTCTTCTTAAATTCGTATACTTCCTTTGAATTAGTTAATGATTTAACACCATCTGATATTTCCTGTCTGATGTTTTCTAATCTTTCATTCATAAAAGATTTACCTCCATTTATTTTTGTCTCTGAATCCGGAATCTGCATAAAAAAAGTCCCGGTCCAGAATATTCTGAACTGGGACGAAAAATTCCGCGGTACCACCCATAGTTCCTGCAAAGCAGACACTCTTATATGCTTAACGCGCATCAACGTTATCTCCTACACATACAACGTACTTCAAAGACACGGCTCCGGTGTGAAAATTCAGCTTCCATAGTATAAAATATGCTCTCAGCCAATGACATATCCTCTCTGTTAAACCGCAAGGTCACCTACTATGCACCTTCTAAGCCTTTTTCTGATGTGATTTTAACACAGCATTATTACCGTGTCAATTAAATGATGTCTCACTGACAATCTGATATACGTCTATTTTAAACTGTTCCGCAGGACTTAAACCTACAAAACGGCAGCCGTATGTATTCTTCTCATCGGTTCCGTCATTTTCCATTCTTACAATTTCAATAATGGCATCAAAGCTTTCTCTGGTCCATAATACAACCTTAGCTTCATAATATGAGTTAAGAGGCAGAAACTCCTCTGTCTTAAATCCCATTCCGCCTTTGGAAATGTTGGTTACTTCAACCTCCATCTCTTCCTTATTGACGTCAAAATTCATATTTCTGTTGTTCTTAACTGACTTAAGCTTAATTCTGGCATCAATATCCATTCGCTTTGCCCATCTTTTTTCCTGATTGTTAGCGTCCATATTAACCTCCTAACAGATAAACATTGCATCACCGAAACTGAAAAATCTGTATCTTTCTTTGACAGCAGTCTCATATGCATTCATAATATTATCTCTTCCTGCAAGTGCCGAAACAAGCATTATAAGCGTTGATTCAGGAAGATGAAAATTGGTTATAAGGCAGTCGATAGCCTTAAATTTATAGCCCGGATAAATGAAAATATCCGTATCTCCCGATTTGGCAGGTATTACACCGTCATCACCTGCTGCCGACTCAAGGGTTCTGCAGCTTGTGGTTCCCACAGCAATTACACGTCCCCCGGCGGCTTTGGTTCTGTTAATCGTATCCGCTGCTTCCTTTGTGATATTAAAAGTCTCCGTGTGCATATGGTGTTCCTCTATCTTATCAACCTTAACAGGTCTGAAAGTTCCGAGTCCCACATGTAAGGTAACACTAACAACATTAACACCTTTTTCTTTGATTCTCTCAAGCAGTTCTTTTGTAAAATGTAATCCGGCTGTAGGTGCTGCTGCCGAACCCTCATTCTTGGCATATACTGTCTGGTATCTGTTCTTATCCTGAAGCTTGTGTGTAATATAAGGTGGCAATGGCATCTGTCCCAGCTTATCAAGTATCTCTTCAAAAATACCTTCGTAATGGAACTTAATCATTCTGTTGCCGTCATCTATAACATCCACAATCTCTCCTGTAAGAAGTCCTTCCCCGAATACAATTCTTGCACCGGTTCTTGCTTTCTTACCGGGCTTTACAAGACATTCCCACACATCATCCGCATTACGCTTAAGCAGGAGAACCTCTATAGCCGCACCCGTGTCCTCCTTAACGCCCATAAGCCTTGCGGGGATTACCTTGGTATCGTTGATTACAAGGCAGTCACCGGGATTCAGATAATCAATTATATCCTTGAATATCTTATGTTCAATTCTGCCTGTCTCCTTATGTAATACCATAAGTCTTGAGGATGAACGGTCCTCCAGAGGGTCCTGTGCAATAAGCTCCTCGGGAAGCTCGTAGTTAAAATCTCTTAAATCCATAATTTCTCACTCTCTTAATATAATTATATTATGTATTATTTTGTATAAAAAATAAATAGTAAATCAGTACCATACTTATGGTACATAAGTACAAGGCACTCCATTATCTGTTAATTACCGTAATGTCTTTTTACCGCAAAAGCACACCGGACATATATCCGGTGTGCCGATAATCATTGAATTTTTGTAAATGAAGGCGAATACCTGAACCATGCCTTGGCAAGAATACTCTTTCTGCTGACATAGGTATTTTTCCAATATCTTGAATCCTGTGAAATATTACGGTTATCACCTAACATAAAGTAATATCCTTCCGGAACCTCATACGGTCCGAAATTACCTGTCATCGGTTCTTTGACGTAATCTTCAACCATGACCTCTCCGTTGATAATCAGCCTGCCGTCTGCAATCTCTACCTTATCACCGGGAAGCCCGATAACACGCTTTATGAATATCTGGCTCTCATCGTCAGGGTACCTGAATATTACCACGTCACCCCTTTCAGGCTCTTTAAAAAGATATGCCAGCCTGAATCCGATAAGCTTATCACCTGTATTAATTGTAGGCTCCATCGACGATGACGGAACATGTGCATTAATTATAATAAACTTATTAAGGATAAACGCTATTCCAAACGCTATGGCAACTATTATCGTATAAGTAAATATCTCTTTGACAATGTGCCTTTTTCTCTCGGTGTTATACTTCTTAATCTCTTCTGAATTATCGTTGCTCGAATCCACCATAAATTCAGTTTCGGAATCATCAAGGTCTATATCAAGATATTCTATATCTTCTGTCTCATTATTGTTGTTCATATATATCCCGCAAAAATATTATTTTGCAAGGAGTTTCAATATCTCGTTACTTCTTGCAATAAAAGCAGTCATCTGTTCAGGCTTAAGTGGCTCATGACTAAGCTTAGCCAGATCATATAATTGCTCGCATATCATTGTAACATTATCACTCTGTGGATTGTCAAGTACATATTTAACAAGTTCGTTATTGAGGTTAAGAACAAGTGTCTCTCCTGTCTCGCCGAACATTGACATATCCATGCCTGAAGAAGCATACATCTTCATCATATCTGCCATTCTCTTTGATTCCTCATTAACGGTAATCATTGAAGATATGTTCTTATCAACAAGCTTTTCTGCCTTAACTGTAAGCTTATCGTTGTTAAGTGCTTTCTTGAATACTTCTGCAAGTTCTTCTCCTGCCTTACTTAAATCTTCTTTTGAAGCTTCTTCTTTGAAGGTCTCGGATAAATCCGAATCAATGCTTAAGAATTTAACATTCTCATTCTTCTGTTCAAGATGTGTGATGAATGGCTGGTCAATGCTGTGTTTAAGAATAACCGCATCAATTCCCGCATCCTTAAACATCTTGATGTACTGACCCTGTTTAACTTCATCGGTAACATAAAATACTTTGTTTTCATGTTTTTCTTTATTCTCTTCAAGGCACTCAGGGAGTGTTAAATACTTGCCTTCAAGGTTCTTGAAAAGGATATAATCCTTCATCTTGTCACAGAATTTATCATCCTTAAGGCATCCGAATTTGATGAATGGGCTTATGTCATCCCAGTATTTCTCATAACTTTCCTTATCGGTCTTACACATTCCGGAAAGCTTGTCGGCAACCTTTTTAGTAATATACTCTGATATTTTCTTAACAAATCCGTCATTCTGAAGTGCACTTCTTGATACGTTAAGAGGTAAATCAGGACAATCAATAACACCTTTAAGCAGCATAAGGAATTCAGGAATTACCTCCTTGATGTTATCCGCAACAAATACCTGATTGTTATATAACTTAATAATACCTTCTGCTGATTCAAATTCGATGTTAATCTTAGGGAAGTACAAAATACCCTTTAAGTTAAAAGGATAGTCCATGTTAAGGTGAATCCAGAATAAAGGCTCCTTATAATCATGGAATACTTTTCTGTAAAATTCCTTATATTCTTCATCCGTACATTCATTAGGGTGCTTTGTCCAAAGAGGAGTTGTATCACTTAATGAAACAGGTCTTTTGGCAATTTTATATCTCTCAGATGCAGGTTCAACCTCCACCATCTTCTTATTGCCGTCCTCATCTTCCTGTTCTTCAAGCTTGGCTTCCTTTTTTACAGTCTCAATAATTGTATCTGTGTCAAGGAGCTCGTCCTTGTCAATCATCTGGGTCTTTTCTTCTGTATCATCTTCGTTATCAAGATATATTTCGTAAGGCATAAATGAGCAATACTTGTCGATTACTTCTTTGGCTCTGAACTCATTGGCAAATTCGGTGCTGTCCTCGTTAAGATACAGGGTTATTGTAGTACCTACGGTATCCTTATTGCCGTCGCCCATATCATATTCGGTGCCGCCCTCACATTCCCAATGAACAGGCTTTGAGCCATCTTTATATGATAAAGTATCGATAGTTACTTTTTCGGCAACCATAAATGCCGAATAAAAACCGAGTCCGAAATGTCCTATAATCTGGTCCTCATTAGTCTTGTCCTTATATTTTTCAAGGAAGGCTTCTGCTCCCGAAAATGCAATCTGGTTGATATATTCATTAACTTCTTCCTCTGTCATGCCAAGACCGTTATCGGTAAATGTAATTGTCTTATTCTTAGAGCTTACTTTTACGTTAATGCTGTATTTAATATCCTCGGGTTCATTATATTCACCCATAAGAGCTAATTTCTTAAGCTTGGTAATCGCATCACATCCATTTGAAATTAATTCCCTGAAAAAAATATCATGATCTGAATACATCCACTTCTTGATTATTGGGAAAATATTATCACTGTTTATTGAAAGATTTCCATGTTCTGTTGCCATTTAAAATCACTCCTTATAATAAAAATTTCTTCTGAAAGATATAGTAATACTAAAGTTTTCCAAAGTCAAGAAAAAATTAGCACTCATTTTATTTGAGTGCTAACAAAATCTTTTTTAATTCTCCGGAGCCTGCTTTAAGACTGCTTACATCAATCTTTTTCAGATATTTTTCATTAAACCGGATATCTTTTTTCTCTGCAATCTGTCTGAACTTATCTGCAAAAAGTTCTTCTCTTCTTTTTAGAACAATCTCGGATTTTCTCTTCACTGTATCGCTTTCGACATTGTCATTAATGCATTTTATTATATAATAACCATATTCCGTCTCCACAAGGGGACTTACCTGACCTGTCTCAAGCTTATATGCGGCATTTTCAAAATCCTTATCATATACTCCTTTATAAAATTCCATGCTATGGATGCTGTCATCGCTTTTTTCTTCTGCCAAGGCTAAAAAATCAGAGCCGTCCTCTATCTCCTGCAACGCCTCCGACGCTTTGCTTTCTGCCATTCTGTCTGTCACGTCATCATTAACCGCAAAAAACATATATTGTACCGATATGGTTCTCGCTTCATCCGTGCTCACTTCTGTGTCCACTTCTTCTGTCATCGCATAAAAAGACTTTTCCGCAATAAGAAGCATCTGAAGCAGTTCCTCTGCGTCTGCTTTCTCAAAGCCATTGTCTGCGGCGTAGTCCTTTGCATATTCCGATATCCTTTCTTTTTCATCATCGGTAAGGCTTATCTGCATATCATCTGCCATCATATTAAGATAAATAACATTGCCTGCAAGCGTCTTTATATCCGACAAAAGATATTCCTCCATCGTCATATCACCCACGGACCTGCTCCATATCTCATTGTTAAAAAGATTCTCGAAAGAATATTTTCTCTCGGAAATAAGAATATCGGCTGCCTGCACCGACATGCTGTAATTACCGCAGGCCGCAAATCTGTTCATTCCGATACCTGTGGTAAATCTTATATTGGCACAGCCTGTAGCACTTATAAGCAGGATTAATACCGCTAAAAGCCCTGCTATCTTATGCTTCAACATATAAAAACCTTCCGTCAGGGAGCTTAAAGACTTCTAACTCGTCGGTTATATCGCCTTCCAAATCAATCCCTTCATCTTCAATATACTTCATAAGCTCTTTTTCTGAAGAAAATACCTGAGCCATAACTTCTTCAAGAAATTCCATCGCTTCTTCAATATTGCCTGCCACAGGCTTTGGAAAAAGCTTTCCCTGCTCTTTTAAAAATACTTTTCCGCATATTTCATCTATTTCCATAATTCTATACCTCCATACTGTCTATTTCGTGAATGAGCCTTGATACAGGCAGTCCCACAACATTGTTATAGTCTCCGTCTATCTTTTCAACATAGGCGGCAAACCTGCCCTGTATGCCGTAAGCACCTGCTTTGTCCATACATTCTCCTGTGTCAACATACGCTTCTATCTGCTCTCTTGTCATATCGTATACATATACTTTAGTCTCACACGCGAAGTTCTTAACAATGTCTCCGTCTGCACCGTGAAAGATAAGTGCTACTCCTGTGTATACGCTATGATGCCTGCTTTGCAGTCTTTCAATCATTCCGACTGCCGAAGCTTTGTCGGACGGCTTGCCAAGAATCATTCCGTCAGCCACAACCACCGTGTCGGCACCTATTACCAATGAATCGTAAGGTGCTTTTGCCGCTACATCCTCCGCCTTATCAAATGCAAGCTGCATAACAGCCTTTTCAGGTGTTGTCTCTCTTATTATCTCCTGACATCCTGAAGGTATAACCTCATATTCAATTCCCACCTGTGATAACAATTCCCTTCGTCTTGGGGAATTGGAGGCAAGAATAACTTTGTAATCGCTGATATTCATTAGAAAACTCCTGTTGTATAAATTATCAGCTTTGATTATACACTATTTCATCCCGCATTAAAAGCAATATCCGCTACATTGATTCCTCTGTTTTCAACAGGAGTAGAAAATACTATCTGTGTGCTTGTTCTGCCGAATTTCTGGAGTTTGCCTATAAACTTATCAAGCTTCATAGTGTCAGGGAAAGCAACTTTTATGAGCATTGAAAAGTCTCCCGTAACACAATTACATTCAATTACATTAGGACAGGCTTTTATGAAAGGATAAAATTCGTCCTTCTGTGCAGGTATTATTTCAAGATTAATAAACGCCGTAATGTGGAATCCGAGCTTTGTCTGGTTAATCTTGGCTTCGTAGCTTGTGATGATATTTTCCCTTTCAAGATGTTCTATCCTTGCGGATACAGCAGGTGAGGATAAATACACATGCTCTGCCAGTGATTTTAATGGTATTCTTGCGTTTTCCTGTAACAAATTAATTATTTTCTTATCGATATCATCCATAGTCTGTTCCTCCTAACGTAAAAAAAGGCGACAACAAGACTTTCGTCCTGATGTCACCTTCGACTATCATTAAACAATGTCATAATACATTATTTTATTTAATATTTCAAGTGTTTTTGTTAAAAAAATTAACAGTATATATTCATTGATATTAATTACGCAATCTGATACAATAAAAGCGGTAGGGAATTGCACAGTAATGTAGCAATTCATTTATATCATTTTATTTTTAAGGAGAACACTCATGAACAGAGAAGATATTATTGACGGAACAGTAACACTCACTCTTGATAACGACGAAGAATTAGAATGCGAAGTTGTTTCTATTTTTGAGGCAGGCGATAGAGAATATATATCTCTTCTTCCACTCGGCGGTGAAGAAGAAGAAAACGGAGAAGTATTTATTTACCGTTTCAAGCTCTCCGAGGACGGCGAACCTGATCTTGAGAATATAGAGGACGATGCAGAATACGAAATGGCTGCAGATGCCTTTGACGAAGCTCTTGACAAGATGGAATTTGATGAAATCGTCGAAGAGGACGAGGAAGAAGAATAAATATTCCTGTAAATCAAAGAGAACACCCCGGATATCCTGTTATGCGATGTCCGGGGTATTTTTAACCTTCTGCTTTTTCTTTATTCATTATCTCATTTACAAATCGTGAGACTTCCAATGATTTATTGTATCTTTCTTTAGGGCAGAATATATATAACTTTTTCTTTGCCCTTGTCATAGCCACATAAAACATACGCCTTTCCTCTTCTATATCCGCATCAAAAGCGGCTTTTTTATGGGGTGTTATGCCTTCATTGGCATCTATTATAAATACCGTGTCATACTCAAGTCCTTTGGAGCTGTGCATGGTTGTCATTGTAACACAGTCTTTTAAATCTCTCTTTATATGATTTTCCTTAAGCTCCTCAGTATATTTTTCTATGTATTCCCGCCAGTCGTCAAAACGGGCAAAGTCTTTGCTGCTTTCCATTACCTCATCCAATATATCAATAAGCTCCTGCGGTTCGATATTGTGGCTTTCGGCATATTCTTTTACATAGTCATCATATCCTACGCCTTTTCTGAGGTAATTTATCATGGCATAACATGTCATATCGGACATTACCCTAAGCTCTCTTTCCATTTTCCTGATTCTGTTAATCATCCATGGTTTCTCTTCGTAATATTTTTCGAGTTCGTCAAAACTGACTTCCGATTCCGTTACATAATCCCTGCCGATGTATCTTAAAGGCTTATTCATTATACGGATGAAATCCGCTCTTTTTCTACCGCCCTCCGCTAACGTCATATATGTAAGAATATCTTTTGCTATCCAATGTTCAAAAATATTGGGAATACCGTCCCGTAATACAAAAGGTATATTGTTTTCCATAAATTTACGGACAAGTGGTGCTGCCGTCACATTGGTTCTGAATAAAACGGCAAAGTCGGCGTATTGTTTTCCCGCATCCACAAAACCTCGTATTGTTTTTACGATTCTTTCATATTCTTCATTAATATTGTTAGTCTCTATAATGTCAACTTTATCGCCTTTTTCATTATCGGTATGTATGTTTTTATCAAAACGGATTTTGTTATTTCTGATTACATAACCGGACGCATCAACTATATTGGAGGTTGAACGGTAATTAATATCAAGAATTATCTTTTCCGCTCCCGGATAATCCTTTTCAAAATTAAGCATAATTTCAGGTCTTGACCCTCTGAAGCCATATATGCTCTGGTCATCGTCTCCCACGATAAAAATATTGTTCTCCGGCTCGGCTAACATGCGTATTACGTCATACTGTACTTTATTGATATCCTGGAATTCATCTATAAGAATATATTTATATCTCTGCTGCCATTTAAGAAGAATGTCCTTTCTCTGTAAAAAAAGTTCCCTGCAATACAGGAGCATATCGTCAAAGTCAATGAGTCTCTGTCTTTTTAATTCATTTTCATAACTTCTGAATATTTTCCTGAATTCTTCCTGAGGACAGTTGGTGGAATAATAAGCGCCCACATCTATCCCTTCTGTTTTTACACGGCTTATTTCTCCTGTGATAAGGTTAATTGTCTCGTTAATATCTTCCGTTTCGATATTGCTTCTTTCAACCGCAGCCTTTATTATCTGTTCCCGCACTTCATCTTTTATGATATTATCCACGGTGTAATTGTAGGCGTATCTTAATATGGAAAAATACACCGCATGGAAAGTACCGAATGTAACGGGGAGTTTTCTGCCGCAAAGTGTTGTAAACCTGTTTTTCATTTCCGTTGCCGCAGCTTTGGTAAATGTAATCACAAGTATCTCGGAAGGTTTAACATTGTAATTATCAATAAGATATTTTACCCTGCCTGTTAAAACGGTGGTCTTACCACTTCCAGGTCCCGCCAGAACAAGGCATGCTCCTTTATTAAATTCTATTGCTTTTAACTGTTCATTACTGAATTTCAAACATTTCTCCTGACTGCCTGAACGGCAGAAAATTTATAATTCTTAAATAAGCTGAAAAAAGCCCATTCCCTGAGACAGGTGTAAACACCTGTCCTGAGAATAAGCATTTTTATTTAAAGATTCCTTTTTTTCTCTTTTTGTCTTCGCGTTTGACGCCATTATTCATAGCGGCATCAAAATTAATCAATGCTTCACGCTGTTCCTCGGTAAGTTTTTCAGGTACTTTTACAACAAGAGTAACGTAATGGTCACCTCTTACCTGACTGTTCCTTATTGAAGGAACACCTTTACCTCTTAAACGAACCTTAGTGTCTGTCTGTGTTCCCGGTTTAACGTCATATTCGACTTCGCCGTCAACAGTTGCTATCCTTATGGTATTTCCAAGGGCGGCATCCGCAAATGAGATAGGCACCGTTGAATATATATTCATATCCTGTCTTTCAAAAACAGGGTCCCTTGATATACTTACTTCAACAAGAATATCTCCTCTTTCTCCGCCGTTGATACCAGGCTCGCCCTTTCCTGCAAGTCTGACTCTCTGTCCGTTATCAATACCCGCAGGTATGCTGACTTTAATCTTCTTTCTGTTAGAAATATAACCTGTGCCGTAGCAATCCGGACATTTTTCTTTTATTATCTTGCCTTTTCCTTTACAGTCAGGACATACGGTAACATTTCTTACCATACCGAATAATGACTGCTGGGTCATGACAACCTGACCTGAACCTCCGCACTTTGAACATGTCACAGGTGAAGTTCCCGGCTTTGCACCGCTTCCGTTACATTTTGTACATGTATCCTTAAGGTTAAGATCAAGCTCCTTCTCGCAACCGAAAATAGCCTCTTTAAAGGTAAGCTTAACGCTTGCAAGTATGTTTGATCCCTTAGCAGGTCCGTTTCCGCCGCCTCTACGGCTTCTTCCACCGCCAAACAGGTCACCGAATATATCGCCGAATATGTCACCCATATCACCAAAGTCGAAGCCACCGGCACCGCCGGCTCCTCCGCCATTTTCAAATGCAGCGTGACCGAACTGGTCATACTGCTGTCTCTTCTGAGGATCACTTAAAACAGCATAAGCTTCAGAAGCTTCCTTGAACTTTGCTTCAGCTTCTTTATCTCCGGGATTGGTGTCAGGATGATATTTTTTTGCCAGAACTCTGTATGCTTTTTTGATAGCTGCTTCGTCAGCGTCCTTTGACACACCTAAGACTTCGTAATAGTCTCTTTTATCTGCCATAATTAAATCCTCCACACAGATGCCTGCGAAAAGAATCCGCAGGCACCATCTATCTTATAATCCTAAAAATTAAACTTCTCTGTAATCTCCGTCAACAACATCATCTGCTGCACCTGAGTTATTTCCCATATCAGGACCGGCGCCTGCTCCCATGTCAGGTCCTGCTGCTCCGGCAGCTCCCTGTCCCTGTTCATAAAGCTTTGCAAATAATGTCTGTGCGCTGTTCATAAGTTTATCTTTAGCAGCTTTAATTTCATCTACATCTGCATCAGTCATTGACTCAGGTGTTGTTCTGTCAATAACTGCTTTCAAAGCATTAAGGTCTGCTTCAACGGCATCTCTGTCGCTGCCTGTAATCTTATCACCTACTTCATCAAGGGCTTTCTGTGTCTGGAATACCATTGAATCTGCTTCGTTACGTGCTTCAATTCCTTCCTTACGTTTCTTATCCTGTGCTTCAAATTCTGCAGCTTCCTTTACAGCCTTTTCAATATCATCATCTGACATATTAGTGCCTGATGTAATTGTAATATGCTGTTCCTTACCTGTTCCAAGGTCTTTAGCCGATACATTAACAATACCGTTTGCATCGATATCAAATGTAACTTCAATCTGTGGAACACCTCTTCTTGCTGGTGGGATACCGTCAAGTCTGAACTGTCCGAGTGATTTATTGTCTTTTGCGAACTGTCTTTCACCCTGAAGTACGTTGATGTCAACTGCTGTCTGGTTATCTGCTGCTGTTGAGAATACCTGGCTCTTCTTTGTAGGAATTGTTGTATTTCTTTCAATAAGTTTTGTTGCAATACCACCCATTGTCTCGATTGAAAGTGAAAGTGGAGTTACATCAAGAAGAAGGATGTCACCTGCACCTGCATCACCTGCTAATTTACCACCCTGAATAGAAGCACCTACGGCTACACATTCATCAGGGTTAAGGCTCTTATTAGGTTCCTTGCCTGTAAGCTGTTTAACCTTTTCCTGTACACATGGTACACGGGTTGAACCACCGACTAAGAGTACCTTAGATATATCTGAGTAATTTAAACCTGCATCCTTCATAGCGTTCTGAACAGGAATTGCTGTTCTTTCTACAAGGTCATGAACAAGTTCTTCAAATTTAGCTCTTGTAAGGTTCATATCAAAATGTTTTGGGCCATCGGCAGTTGCTGTGATGAATGGAAGGTTAATATTGGTTGTTGATGCTGATGAAAGCTCTTTCTTAGCCTTCTCTGCAGCTTCCTTTAATCTCTGAAGTGCCATCTTATCTGTTGAAAGATCTACGCCTTCTGCTTTCTTAAATTCAGAAATCATCCAATCGATAATCTTCTGGTCGAAGTCATCACCACCAAGATGTGTATCACCGTTTGTTGAAAGAACTTCGATAACACCGTCACCGATTTCAATGATGGATACATCGAAAGTACCACCACCAAGGTCATATACCATTACTTTCTGTTCTGTTTCATTATCAAGACCATAAGCAAGTGCTGCTGCTGTTGGTTCGTTGATAATACGTTTTACATCAAGACCTGCAATCTTACCTGCATCCTTAGTTGCCTGACGCTGTGCATCGTTAAAATATGCAGGAACTGTGATTACTGCTTCGCTTACTGTTTCACCAAGGTAGCTTTCAGCATCTTTTTTAAGCTTCTGAAGAATCATTGCTGAAATTTCCTGTGGTGTATATTTCTTATCATCTATAGTTACTTTATAATCTGAGCCCATATGTCTCTTAATAGAAGAAATAGTCTTATCGGCATTAGTTACTGCCTGACGTTTTGCAGGATCACCTACAAGTCTTTCTCCTGTTTTTGTAAATGCAACAACTGAAGGTGTTGTTCTGATTCCTTCTGTGTTAGCTATAACTACCGGCTTACCACCTTCCATTACTGCTACACAGCTATTTGTTGTTCCTAAGTCAATTCCGATTATTTTTCCCATGATAATTATCTCCTTTATATTAATTTGCTACTTTAACCATGCTATGTCTTACAACGGTATCTCTGTATGTGTATCCCTTTTGTAAAACTTCTGCTACTTCATTCTCACCAAAGGCTTCATCTTCCACATGCATTACCGCATTGTGGTAATCAGGGTTAAATTCTTTGCCACAGGCATCTATCTCTTTAACTCCGATATCTTCAAGCACCTTAGTGAGCTGTCTGTAAATCTTATCCATTCCTTCGGCTACAGGCGTTGCCTTGTCATCCTCAGGAATTGTGGCAAGACCTCTTTCAAAATTATCTACTACCGGAAGTATCTTCTCGATTATGTCTTTTGCTCCGATTTCATACATTGCGGCTTTTTCTTTTTCAGTTCTCTTTCTGAAATTATCAAATTCAGCCATTGTTCTTCTGTATTTATCGTTAAGCTCTTCTATAAGAATATCCTTCTGGTCCTTTTTGTCTTTCTTCTTTTTGAAAAGACCCTTGCTTTCTTCAGCCTCATCACCTGCTTCTTCTGTCTGGGCTGCTTCGGATACTTCTTCGGCATCCTCTGTAAGTTCCTCTGTATCTGTTACAGGTTCTTCATTCTGAAGTTCTTCATTATCCATCTTATTTTCCTCAGCCACGTTTTCGCCACCTTTCTACTCTTTAAACACATCATCAAGCTGTGTCTTAATTGTCTTCATTGTCTCAACAACTTTCTCATAGTCCATTCTTTTGGGACCTATGATACCAATTGTTCCCTTAGCGCCATCACTTAATTCGTATGTTGCAGTAACAACACTGCAATCCTTCATGCTGGCTACCGGTGTTTCTTCACCGATATACACCTTGATGTCGCCGTCACCATCTGTTTCAAGGGAGTCATTCACAAGATTGGCAAGAGTCTTCTTCTCTTCCAGTGTGTATATCAACTCACTTGCCTTGGAGTTATCGCTAAGTTCCGGATATTTAAAAATATTCGTTGCTCCGCTCGTATATATCTGAAGGTCCTCCTCGCTGCCTGCCGTAACGGCTATCGCATCAAGGATGTCACGAATCAGCATACCGTATTCTCCTGCCTGGGCTGTCATCTTGGATATAATTGAAAGATTAATTTCTTCAAGTGTAAGTCCATTGACAGAAGTATTAAGTAAAATATTAAGCTTAAGGCAGCTCTCTGAGTCCAACTCGGTCTCATTCTCGATTATCGTATTCTTAATCGTATTGCCTTCAAGCACCAGCACCGCAAGAATCTTACCCGGTTCAAGCTGTGATATCTGGATAAATTTAATTGTTCTTCCTTTCTTAGCCGGAGCCGCAACCATTGTTGCATAGTTGGTATTGACAGCTAAAGTCTTCGCCACATTCTGAAGCATTTCTTCGACTCTGTCTACTTTTTTGAAAAGAAGTTCTTCACGCTTATTAAGCTCGCTTTCCTTTTCATTAAGTTCCTGCTCCTTAGCCTTCATCATATCATCTACATATAACCTGTAGCCTGCATCGGAAGGAATTCGTCCGGCTGAAGTATGAGGCTGGATTATGTAACCCATCTCCTCCAAATCTGACATCTCATTACGGATGGTTGCCGGACTAAGCTGTAAATCTGTATACTTGGATATGGTTCTTGAGCCAACCGGTTCTCCGGTATCAAGATAATTCTGAATAACTGCTTTGAGAATTTTCATTTTTCTCTCATTCATTTCCATAAACCATATCCTCCTTTTTATTGTTAGCACTCGTTAGATTGGAGTGCTAATATTTTTTCTAAACATAAAATATCACTTCTATATATATTTGTCAACACATAAAATAAAAGAATTCCAAAATTTTTTCTGGAATCCTTTTATACTTTGTTACATATTTTTAATTCTGTCTTCTATATATCTTTCAAGACTCTTTGCCGTAAGTTCTTCACCAAGTCTGCTGCTGTTAATGCAGACATCGTAATTTCTTGAATCGCCCCACTTAAAATCCGAATGACGGTTATGATAAGTCTTTCTTGTCTTATCATGTCTTCTTCTCTTAGTCTCAGCTTCTTCTTTACTGATATTGAATACTCTCTGTAATCTTGCTACCTTTGCTTCTTTGTCACCAACGACAAAGATTGATACAAGACCCTTGTTGCCTTTAAGAACAGTCTCGGCACATCTTCCTACTATAACAAAAGACTCTCCGCTTGCAGCCTTTTCTCTTATGAAGTCAAACTGCATTTCGGTAATTATTTCTTCTATAGAATTGGTGTATGCACCGACTCTTCTGGAGAGGTATGTCTTTTTTGGTTTCTCATCGTACTTTTCAAGATATTCAATCTTAATATCTTTTTCTTTGGCAATTTCATCAAGCAGACTTCTGTCATAAAGGTTAAGTCCCATATCATCCGCTATTATTTTAGCTATCTCATGTCCGCCTGAGCCGTACTCTCTGCTTATAGCAATAATAACCTGTTTGTCCATAATGTGCCCCCTTCTAGCAATATCTGATAAAAATAGCAATCATAGAAATAAGTACCACTATAATAGTAGCAGGTGCTGCTGCTTTGCAATACTTACCCCATCCGATTATGTGACCATTCTTCGCTGCTACAGAAGTACCTACAACGTTAGCAGATGCACCTATAGGAGTAGCACTTCCGCCGATATCGGTACCCATTGACAATGTCCATGCAAGTGTATGAAGCACGCCCATGCTTCCTGTAGGGTCTATTGTTGCCGCAAGATTTCTGATTACAGGAACCATTGTTGCCGCAAAAGGTATGTTGTCGACAAATGCACTTGCAAATGCGGATACCCATATAATAATTGCTACCATAACCATGAGATTACCGCCGCTTACTTTTTCAATGAAGTGTGCAATCTTAACAAGGATGCCTGTCTGTTCAAGACCGCCTACAACCATAAAGAGACCAACAAAGAACAATAAAGTCTTGTAGTCAACCTTCTTCAACAGAGTAGGTGCATCTTTAAAGAATACTAACAACGTCACAATAGCTATTACAGCTCCTATAAATGAAACCGTAAGATGTGTCTGTGCGTGTGTTACAAGCAATACAACTGCACATGCAAAAATTATAGACGCAGCTATGAATTCCTTCTTATTAGTAATAGCATCCTTAGGATCAGGAAGTGTACTTGGGTCAACAGGTCCTTCAGAACCCTTCATAAGTTCCTTTCTGTAAACAAGGAAGAAATATAATACTACTATTATAAGGCTTATTCCTGCAATAAGTCCAGTATTTGTTAAGAAATCGGAAAATGAATATCCAAAAGATGTTCCGATTATTATGTTAGGCGGATCTCCGCACATTGTTGCCGAACCACCGAGATTTGCACAGAATATTTCTGACAAAATCATAGGTACCGGATTAAACTTGAGTAATTTTGCAAGTTCTACGGTTACTGCCGCAAGGAATAAAATTACGGTAATACTATCGATAAACATCGCAAGAACTGCTGACATTATCATAAATGAAATAAATAAAGGTATAGTCTTATACTTTACAAGTTTGGCAAGTTTAAGGCACAGCCATCTGAAAAAGCCTGCTTTTGCCATTCCCTCAACCATTATCATCATGCCTGCAATAAAAATTATTGTAGACCAGCTTATGCCGGATGACTCCTCCTCTTTTGTGGAATACCAGAAATTGGATGTAAATATACTTTTAACATTGAGTGTATCTACAATGGCACTACCACTGTGCATGATCAGGCCGAACACAACGCCTAATGTTAATAAGCCGCAAGCAAGTGTTACATAATGACGTTCAATCTTATCCATTATAATAAGTACAAACATCAGTAAAAAAATTGCAACGGCAGCTATCTGAGCTATAGTCATGCTTTTCTACCTCTTTTCTTAACTTCTTTTTTACACAATTTTAGATGATAACACAATTCAAGAAAAATTGTAAGACTTTTTTGTTATATTTTTCATGAAAAAAACCGCTAAAGTTTGTCAACTTTAACGGTTTTAATTTTTAATTATATTGGTCTGTTTTTAAAATTTTATTAGCATTTTCAATCTGCTCTTTTGTAGGAGGTTCAACGCCCTCAAGCGAATAAGGAATTCCAAGGTTTTCCCACTTCTGTATGCCGAGTCTGTGGTATGGTAAAACCTCAACTCTTGACACATGATGAAGCGTGTCGATGAACTCTGAAAGTTCCTCAAGCTGTTCATCCCTGTTGCTGAAAAAGGCTTCACCTGTATTAAAAGTATCAGGAACAAGAACGTGTCTTATCCACATCTCCTTACCGATTTCATCTAAATATTTCGCACAATCAAGAATGTTATCAACACTCTGTCCGGTAAGTTTCTTATGACCCTCTCTGTCAATATTCTTTATGTCTAACATCACAAGATCAGTGTATTTCATAAGTTCGTTAAATTTGCTCATGAAAGGCTCTTCCCTTGTAAATGGATTTGCCGATGTATCTAATGTTGTATGAACGCCTTTTGCTTTTGCAAGTTTAAAAAATTCCGTAACAAATTCAATCTGAAGCAATGGTTCTCCACCACTTACGGTTATACCGCCGTTCAATTTACCGTTTCTCATCCAGTATGGTTTATATCTGTATGCCCTTTTAAACAAATCTTCAGGAGTCCACATCTCGCCTCCATCCATACTCCATGTTTCCGGATTGTGGCAAAATTTACATCTCATTCTGCATCCCTGCAAAAAAACAATATATCTGACTCCGGGTCCGTCAACAAGGCCAAATGTCTCTAATGAATGTACTCTTCCTTCCATTTTTAACTCCTTTTTGGTTATTTATAAATAAAGGGGTTTTGAACTGTAGGTTCAAAACCCCTTTTCATACTATATAGTA
>JBNMKN010000026.1:0-17910 GCA_050874365.1 Butyrivibrio sp.
ATATTGTTGTGAACGATATTCTGGAAGATTGTGTCGAAACAGTTGACAGAATCATAAAAAGTGAGCATAATAGAACAAGTGAAAAAATATCTGTAATTGAAGATATAAGAAAAGAATTATCTAAACAGACTGTATAGCAGTCAAGTAAAGGAGATATTGTAGAATGATTCATCCATCGTATACTGAATTAATGAATGTAATTAACAAGGATGTGGAACCGGGAGAACAGCCGGCAATCCAGAGCAGGTATTCTCTTGTAATTGCGACATCAAAGAGAGCAAGACAGTTAATCGCAGGTGCACAGCCTTATGTAAATGGTAAAGGCAAGAAGCCATTATCTATAGCTGTTGAAGAATTATATAAAGGAAAAGTTAAGATTGTCGGTGATGTAGCTGACAATGAGACAAAGTAATGTCTTTAACGGAACTTGTAAAAATAGTTGTCCTGGGTATTGTTGAGGGAATCACGGAGTGGCTTCCTGTCAGCAGCACAGGACATCTTATTCTATTCGGACAGTTTCTTAATCTGGAATCAAGCCAGGAATTTATCAATATGTTTAATGTTGTTATCCAGCTTGGCGCCATTCTTGCCGTTGTAGTAATATATTTTAAGAAACTCTGGCCCGTCGGTAAAAATAACGAGACTGCCAAGCTTTACTGGGATAAGGATAAATTATGGTTGTGGCTCAAAATCATAGTTGCATGTATTCCTTCGGCGGTTATCGGTATACTTTTTGAAGATAAGATTGATGCGATAATGACAAGTTCATATATTGTTGCGGCAACTCTTATTATTTACGGTATTGTTTTTATCGTAGTTGAGAATATTAACAAAAAGAAAGACTTTAAGATTACAAGTCTTAAAGAAATTACATTTAAGACAGCACTTATTATAGGTCTTTTCCAGGTGCTTGCATTGATTCCCGGAACTTCAAGGTCCGGAGTGACAATAATCGGTGCAATGCTTATCGGAACAGCAAGGACAGAAGCGGCAGAATTTACTTTTTTCCTTGGAATACCTACAATGTTTGGCGCGAGTCTTCTTAAGATACTTAGTTTTCTTAAGGACGGCGGCGGTTTTTCGGGACCGGAAGCAATATATCTTCTCATAGGTATGGTTGTTTCTTTTGCCGTATCCATAATTGTAATCAGATTCCTTATGTCCTTTATCAAAAAACATGATTTTAAGCCATTTGGAATTTACAGAATTATACTGGGACTGGCAGTAATTGCTTTTCTGGTATTCGCATAATTATATATTTCGGAGGTAGAACTAATGAATTACGTTGAAATGTCAACTGAAGAACTTAAGAAATTGGAAGCGGAGCTTAGCAAGCAGTATGATGAATATAAATCACTGAACCTTAAGCTTGACATGTCAAGAGGTAAGCCATCACCTGCACAGCTTGATTTAACTAACGATATGCTTGACGTAATAACATCAAAAACAAGCCTTGTAACAGAGTCAGGCGTTGACTGCAGAAATTACGGTGTGCTTGAAGGCATTATGGAAGCAAGAAAATTAATGGGTGATTTTTTAGGCGTGCCTGCCGAAAACGTATTTGTATGCGGTAATGCAAGCCTTAATGTTATGTATGACTGCGTAGCTAATTCAATGCTTTTCGGAGTAATGGGTTCAACACCATGGTGCAAATTAAAAAATCCTGTAAAATTCCTTTGCCCTGTTCCGGGTTATGACAGACATTTTAAGATAACAGAGCTTCTTGGAATTGAAATGATTAATATACCAATGACAGAGAACGGGCCTGATATGGATATGGTTGAAAAGCTTGTATCATCTGATTCAAGCATTAAAGGTATCTGGTGCGTTCCTAAGTATTCTAACCCACAGGGTGTTGTATACTCAGACGAGACAGTTAAGCGTTTTGCAGCGTTAAAGCCTGCTGCAAAGGATTTCAGAATATATTGGGACAATGCTTATGCACTTCACTATATTTACGATGAAAGTATTGAGATACCTGAGATTCTTTCAGAATGTGCCAAGGCAGGTAACCCTGACTTAGTATATGAGTTCTGTTCAACATCCAAGGTAAGTTTTGCCGGCGGCGGAATATCTGCTATCGCGTCTTCAAAAGCCAATCTTGAATGGATACAGAAGAGACTCACAATACAGACAATAAGTTACGATAAGATTAACCAGTACAGACATGTATTATATTTCAAAGATATTGACGGAATTAAGGCTCATATGAGAAAACATGCGGAATTTTTAAGACCTAAATTTGATGCCGTACTTGAAATATTCGATAAAGAAATAAGCGGAACAGGCGCAGGTTCGTGGACTAAGCCTATGGGCGGATACTTTATCTCATTTGAGACTAACGAAGGCTGTGCTAAAGAAGTTGTTGCAAAGTGCAAGGAAGCAGGCGTTGTTTTAACAGGTGCGGGAGCTCCTTTCCCTTACGGAAAAGACCCTAAGGATTCAACAATAAGAATTGCACCTTCATATCCTACACCGGATGAATTAAAGCAGGCAGCGGAATTATTTACACTCTGTGTAAAACTTGTTACAGTCCGTAAGATTCTTTCAGAAAGATAAGAGGTAATTTTATGAATACATTTGGTTTTATTGGCGTTGGCAATATGGGTAAAGCTATGTTAAACGGTGTTTTGAGAGTGTATAATCCTAATCAGGTAATGATAACGGACACTTCCGAAATGCTTAGGAATAATGTGGCAAATGAAACAGGTGTTGCGGTGGCAGAGACTAATATAGAGCTTGCCAACAGTGTAAAATATATAATTCTCGCTGTGAAACCACAATGCTATGATGAAGTTATAAGAAGTATTAACAATGTTGTTACCGGTGAGAAGATAATAATATCCCTTGCACCGGGAATAACAACAGACTACATACAGAACAAATTCAGTGCACAGGTAAGAATTGTAAGATGCATGCCTAACACACCTGCTTTAATCGGTGAAGGAATGACAGGCGTATCTTATAATCCAAAGGAATTTGACCTTGAAGAAATGGATGTAATCGCACAGTTTTTCAGTTCATTTGGTAAATTCAGAATTGTTGACGAGAAATTACTCAATACAGTAACCTGTGTATCCGGAAGTTCACCTGCCTATGTATATATGTTTATTGAAGCTTTGGCAGACAGTGCCGTTAAATACGGAATGTCAAGAAACGATGCCATTGAATTTGCGGCAATGACCGTCAAAGGTGCGGCAGATATGGTTCTTACAACCAAGGAACATCCTGCAGTATTAAAAGACAGGGTATGTTCACCTGCGGGAACAACCATTGCCGGAGTAGCGGCTCTTGAAGAGAACGGTTTCAGACATTCGATTATAGCAGCTACCGATAAATGTTACGAGAAATGTACAGGACTTAAATAATATGGCAGTTATGCAGAGAACCAAAAGGGAATTAAAGTATTCGGGTGCAGTTGTTGATGTGTACGCCGATACAATGAAGTTTGAAAACGGCAATACGGAGGTATGGGATACCGTTCTTCATAAAAAAGGAGCTGCGGCTGTTATTCCTGTATTACCTGATGGCAGGATAATTCTTGTAAGACAGTACAGAAATGCACTTGATAAGGAGATTCTTGAAATTCCTGCGGGATGTAAGGATTCACCTGATGAAGAGCCAATAGTATGTGCGGCAAGAGAATTAGAAGAAGAGACGGGATATCGTTCGGATTGTCTTGAAAAGCTGTTTACGATTTCAACAACCGTTGCGGTGTTCGGAGAGACCTTTGATGTGTTTGTTGCGACTAACCTCGTCCGCACAAAAAGTAATCCGGACCCTAACGAATTTATTAATGTAGAAGTATATGATATTGATGAGCTCGTTGATATGATATATAGCGGCCGTATCCAGGACGGCAAGACGATAGGTGCCATACTTGCCTACAAAGATAAGTACATAAAAGCATAATTTAAAGCCTTTTTTCATAGTATATGCTATGGAAAGAGGCTTATTTTATAAATTCAGGACAGTTATTTATATTTTTTTAATCGCTGTAATGGCAGGAATAATTTTTTGCATTTATCCTGCCAATCCGCAGATAAGAGCGTGGCATACATTATTAAAGAATAATATCAGGGATATAAAGAAATATTTTGAATACATACATATTTTTCAACGGGTTTTTCTTAAAAACCTGAGGAACATAACGATAATTGCGATTGCCTGCAGGTCATTATACCGCAGGTATTTAAAATACATCATATCGGCAATATGGGGCTTTGGACTTTCGTTAGTCATTACGGTATGCGTGCTGTCCTCTGATATAAGGATGGCGTTCAGGCTTTTATTATATATGGCAGCTCATGACATATTTTTCGGAATAGCAATATATCTGATATATATGAAAAAGAAGAACATCAAATACATACCTGCCTTTGTAGTTATCATAGTTTGTTCTTTAATTGAAACAATTATAATTTAGTTGACAATAAATATACTAAATGTGATACTATAGACTGACATATGAGAAAGGAATAAAAGTTTGAAAGCACTCATAGATGAATTTGTAAACAACCTTATATATGAGAAAAAGGTGAGCAGCAATACGGTTGCGGCATATAAAGGTGACCTTAACGGTCTATTGTTGTTTCTTAATAACCATGGGTATGAGGGCATAGAGCCGGTTAATTTTACCATACTGAACTCATACGTTCTCAGTATGGAAAAGGACAAGATATCCTGTGCATCCATATCAAGAAGAATATCGGTTATCAAATCATTTTTCGAGTATCTGTTTTACAACGGTTACATAAAAACCAATCCGGCATATACTCTGAAAGCACCAAAGATTGTGAAAAAGACACCCGATATAATTAAAGAAGATGACATGACAGAGTTCCTTGAGTCAATAGATATTTCTGACAGCGTCGGAATGAGGGACAGGGCAATGTTTGAACTGATGTATTATACGGGAATTAGAGTGGTAGAAATAATTTCCTTGAAAATTTCAGACATAGACATTACAATGGGTAGTGTTACCGTGATTAATGAGCGAAAGGGAAGAAGCATCCCTTTGGAGAGTGATACGGTTAATATATTAGATAAATATATTAAAGAAGACAGACAAAAGTTTAATCCTGTATGTGACAAGCTGTTTGTGAACAGACTCGGAAAAGGGCTTACAAGACAAGGCATAGCGGTGATTCTTGATACCTACAGACAGAATTTCAAGTACAAGGAATTACTAAGCCCCGGAGTATTCAGAAAAAGTTATGCAGTACGAATGATAGAAAAAGGAACCGATATCAAAAGATTACAATACCTTTTGGGTGATTCCAGTCTTATGACAACAGAAGTTTATACAACATATAAAAAGTCAAAATAATACGACATACTTAGTCGGGATAAGGAAGAGAATATGGCAGCAAATAATGTAAGAAAAAAGAAAAAAAGAAAGAATACAACAACGGGACTTGTACTTCTCGTACTTGTTCTTACTGTTATTATACTTGGAATAGTTTTAATCATTGTTAACAAACTTGATAAAAATAATAAGAATAATAACAAAGTTTCTTTAAAAACATCAAAGATTGAATACGAAGCCGACGGAAGCGATTTTAAGATAAGTCCTTCTGATGTATTAAACGGACCTTCCGATAAGGTGAGTGCGGCAGTAATTGACAGTTCGGCAGTTAATCCAAAGAGCGTCGGAGAATATGAGATTACGGTAACCTGTGACGGCAATACCTATACAGTTACGGTTACGGTAAAAGATACCAAGAAGCCAGTAATTGATGTAGCCAATACAACACAAAAAGTTCCAGCGGGACAGGAACTTGAGGCTGACAAGGTAATAACCAATATAACAGATGCTACAGATTGCAAAACAGGTTTTGTCATGGCAGATGAACTTGATGATGTGGCAGGTAAGATTAAGTCCACGGTATCATTTAATGAACAGGGAACTTACACTGTGTACGCTGTAGCAATAGACAGTGCCGGAAATTACTCAACTGAAGCTGTAACTGTAGAAGTAACGGAAGCAGTCAAGGTTGATTACCTTAACAGTGGGGCAGAAGTCAAGGTAGATAAGAATACTGATTTTAACGCAATAGACAATAAGACAATTCCTTTCGGCTTCAGTAATGATGACAGGGATGATAATAACAGACCTAACGGATGCAATTATTATAAAACCAAATATGGCAAATATGCCGTCGATTTCATACAGCCTAACAGTGAATATGTTTTCCTAACATTTGATGAAGGCTACGAATATGGAAATACACCTGAAATTCTTGACACTTTAAAAGAAAAGAACGTCAAGGCGGTATTCTTCGTTACACTTCCTTTTGTTAAGTCAGAACCTGAACTTGTACAGAGAATGATAGATGAAGGCCACGTTGTAGGTAACCATACAGTAAGTCATCCAAGTGCCGGACTTCAGTCACTTTCGGTTGAAGAACAGATTGAAGAGATAAAAGGCGTTCATGATTATATGCTTGAAAATTTTAACTACGAAATGTATCTTTTCAGATTCCCTACGGGAGCATTCAGTGAACAGAGCCTTGCAATCGTACAGAGCCTTGGATATCGTTCGGTATTCTGGAGTTTTGCCCATAGGGACTGGGTTGTTGATGACCAGCCTGATGTAGCTGAATCATTACAGAAAGCACTTGACCAGGCTCACGGCGGTGAAATCTTCCTTTTACACGGAGTATCAACTACCGATACAAAGATGCTTGGAGACCTTATTGACGGACTCAGGGCAAAAGGTTTTAAATTCGGTTACTATGCAAAGACAAACTAGATAAGAGGTTAAAATGTATAATGTATTGACATTTCTGGAAAATTCATCATTGAATTATCCGGATAAAACAGCGGTAAAAGACAATAATTCAGAAGCAACATATAAAGAGCTTGTTACAAATGCAAGAAGAATAGGAACATTTTTAGCTGACTATGATGTCAGAAGAAAGCCTGTTGTGGTATATGGCAATAAAAGCGTCAGGGTGCTTACTACATTCTTCGGAATTGTATATGCGGGTGGCTTCTATGTTTTAATAGACCCATCTTTCCCAAAAGAAAGGGTTATGAAGATATTCAATGTTCTTAAGCCTTCTGTTGTTATAACAGATGAGGACAAGTTTAATAAAATTAGGGAATGTGAGTACAAAGGAACAGTTCTTGATATCAATTCTATTGAAAAAGATATTGATGAAGCCATGCTTTCATCAATAAGAAAGAATGCACTTGATACAGACCCTTTGTACGGTATTTTTACATCCGGTTCAACGGGAGACCCAAAATGCGTTGTGGTATGCCACAGGTCGGTAATTGACTTTATTAACGTATTTACAGAGACTTTCGGAATAACGGATAAAGATGTAATCGGCAATCAGGCACCATTTGATTTTGATGTGTCTGTTAAAGACATATATTCATGCATAAAGACCGGTGCGACACTTATTATTATTCCTAAGGAATATTTTATGTTCCCTAATAATGTATGTGATATGCTTGATGATAATAATGTTACAACATTAATCTGGGCGGTATCGGCACTTTGTCTGTTAAACAGACTTCACGGGCTTAAATACAAGGCACCCCACGCAATTAACAAGATTATGTTCAGTGGTGAAATGATGCCTGTTAAACAGCTTAATGCGTGGAGAAGTTATTATAAAGATGCAATGTTTGTTAATTTATACGGACCTACGGAAATAACCTGTAACTGTACATATTACATAATAGACAGGGAATACAGCGATGACGAGAAGCTTCCTATGGGTAATGCCTTCCTTAACGAGCATGTATTTCTGTTAGATGAGGATAACGCCGAAATAACAGATAAGAATGTTTCGGGAGAAGTGTGTGTGTCAGGAACAGCACTTGCACTTGGTTATTATAATAACAAGGAAGCTACGGCTAAGTCTTTTGTACAGTATCCGTTAAATGATAACTTCAATGAACTTATATATAAAACAGGTGACCTTGCGTATTATAACGATGAAGGCATGTTTGTATTTTCGGGAAGAAAAGATTTCCAGATAAAACACATGGGTCACAGAATTGAGCTTGAAGAGGTTGACATAGCCATTGGTTCAATATGCGGAATCGACAGGGTATGTACTTTCTTTGATGAAGCCAAGAATAAAATGGTATCATTTTATGTGGGCGGAATTGACAAAGCAGAGCTTATTGCAGAATTAAAGACCAAGGTTCCTGATTTTATGGTTCCTAACCTGTTTATGCAGATAGAAGAAATGCCGCTTACAAAAAATGGCAAGATAGACAGAAATGCTCTTAAAGAGATATACAGAGGTGGTAAGAAATGAATAAAGAACTTATAAAGGAATGTATATCAAAGTACGGTTCTCCCTCATATATCTTTGACCTTGACGCATTAAAAGAAAGAGTCCTTAATATTAAAAAGATACTTGGCGAAGACATAAATATATGTTATGCAATGAAAGCCAATCCTTTTATTATTGAAAAGATGAAGGACTATATTGACAGATACGAGGTGTGTTCTCCCGGAGAATATGAGATATGCCACAGACATTCTGTTGCAAAAGATGTGATAGTTGTTTCAGGGGTTAATAAAACCTATGAATCAATGGAAAGAATTATGTCATTATGCAACGGCAAGGGAATTTTTACCATTGAATCAGCGGAACATTATGATATACTTTCCAAAGTATGCAGGGAAAAGAATATCCATATCAGAGTTGTTATAAGACTTACAAGCGGTAACCAGTTTGGAGTAGATAAGGATACTTTTAAGAACATACTTTTAAAAATCGAAGAGGATGAATATCTGGAATTTGCGGGAATACATTATTATTCCGGAACACAGAAAAAACTCAAAAAAGTAGTAAAAGAAGTTGCCATGCTTGAAGAGTTTGCAAAAGAACTTCATGATGAATACGGCGTTGACACGGATATTCTGGAATACGGCCCGGGACTGTTATTCAATTATTTTGAAGGTGAGGAGACTCCGCCCTTTGAGGAACAGTTGTCCGAGCTTAAAGACATATTAAAGGATATTAAATCATTTAAACATATAACACTTGAAATGGGCAGATTTATTGCATCTGAGTGTGGTTATTATTGTACTGAGGTTGTAGACAGAAAATGCAATAACGGCAGTGAATATGCCATTGTTGACGGCGGTATACATCAGATTAATTATTACGGACAGACACTTGGCATGAAAAAGCCTTTTATGGATGTAATAACTTGTAATGATTCTTCGGAATTACACAAAATTAATATTTGTGGTTCCCTTTGTACCGTAAATGATGTAATATTAAGAGACGTAAGTCTTCCACAGTTAGATAAAGGAGATATCCTGATTTTTAAAAACTGTGGTGCTTATTCTATAACGGAAGGTATGGCGTTGTTTTTAAGCCGTGAACTTCCGGCAGTAATTTTTTATAACAAGGATACCGGATTTGTCAGAGTAAGGGACCGTATCGGAACACATCTGATTAATGACGGACAATAGGAGGAAAAAATGGAAGAACTTATTAATATCTTAGAGGAAATTGTACCGGGTGTTGATTACGAAAACACAACAACACTTATTGATGATCATATTCTTGATTCATTTGCGATTTTATCACTTGTATCGGAAATAGAGGATGCGTTTGATGTAGAAATCGCACCTGTGGAACTTGTTCCTGAGAATTTTAATTCCGCTAAAAGCTTATGGGCTATGATTGAAAGACTTAAAGAGGAAGAATAGTGGCATATCATATGCTGATATATGTTGTGGCGTTTCTGCCGGCCACAATATTACTTTATCAGCTTGTGCCCCAGAAGTTCAGATACATAGTGTTGTTATGTGCGAACTGCATTTTTTTCTGTTCATTCAGTAAAGGACTGATTATATATCTGATTGCGGCCATAACGGTTGCGTATTTCCTTGCGAGATGGATTGAAAAAATAGGAGAAAAGAAGAGTGATGGGCAAAAGGCAGTTACAAAAGCTAAGAGAAAAGTATTGGCATTAGGCGTTGTGCTTAATCTCCTTGTACTTATTATATTAAAGTATACTAACTTTTTTGCAAAGTCTTTTATTGATTTGACGAATGTATTCGGTTCAAAGTGGAAATTTGCACCGATTCGTTTTCTGGTACCTATAGGAATTTCATTTTATACTCTGGAGATTATTTCTTATCTTACGGATGTATACAGAGGAACAATCAAAGCGGAACATAATTTTGCCAAGGTGGCGTTGTATTTAAGCTTTTTCCCACAGACTATGGAAGGCCCTATCGCAAGATTCAGTGAGACTGCCGATGATTTATATGCCGGCAGGCCGATTACCTTTGATAACCTGAAGTTTGGATATCAGAGAATTGCATGGGGTCTGTTTAAGAAAATGGTGGTTGCGGACAGATTTTATTATATGGTTTCATATATTTTCAGCAATTACCAGAAGCTTGATGGCTCGATTATGCTTGTGGGTGCAATGGCATACACGGCGCAGCTTTATATGGAATTTTCAGGCGGAATGGATATTATTATCGGTTCCGGACAGATATTCGGAATTACGCTTCCTGAGAACTTCAGACAGCCGTTTGCTTCAAAGAACGCTTCGGAGTTCTGGAGAAGATGGCATATAACCCTTGGTACTTTCTTCAAAGACTATATTTTTTACCCTGTATCACTTGCAAAACCTGTTAAGAATTTTGCAAAAAAGGTTAAAAATGTGTTTGGCAGGAATGTAAGTAAGTTTGTGGCACCTACGGTTGCATTGTTCTGTGTATGGATATGCAACGGTTTGTGGCATGGTGCGGAATGGACATTTATTTTCTACGGAATGTACTATTTCGTGATTATTTTCATAGAGAATATTACGGAGACACCTGTTAAGAAACTTACGGACAAGCTTCATATTAACAGAGAGAGTAATGTCTATAAGGTATTCCAGTCTGTAAAACTTTTCTTCATCGTTATAATCGGAGAAATGTTTTTCAGGGCTGAATCACTTAAAGCAGGCTTTACCATGTTTGGTAAAATATTTACTGATTTTCACATAAGTTATTTCTGGAATCACAGATTTAAGCTTCGTCTTGACGCTTATGACCTTGTAATTGCCCTTGTGGGTGTTCTGGTTGTTGTTATAGTAGGCTTTATCAGAGAATGTAAGCCGGGATTAAGAGAGAGAATAGATAAGAAGGCTCTCCCTGTAAGGTGGATTGTCTGGTATGCGTGTATTCTTACGGTAATATTTTTTGGTGCTTACGGCTCAGGATATTCCGTTGTAGAACTTATATATGCAGGCTACTAGGATTTAGTGAGGTAAGATATGGGAAAAAAGATTGTAAACAGTATAATATTTTTTGCAGGTCTGGCTGCAATACTTGTATTAACATCATATCTTTTAAAGCCGAATGACGATGTATATAATACAAACGGTGTTATGGCAAAAAAAGAAGAGTTCCAGAAAGAAACAAATGATACGATTGATGTTGTTTTTATCGGAGACAGTGAAGTGTATTCCGCATATAACCCTATGCAGTTATACGGGAATTACGGTTTTACCTCATACGTCCTTGCAACTTCGGCACAGAGACTCTGCGATACATATTCTATTTTAAAGAGTATGTATGAGACGCAGACACCGGAATACATTTTTATTGAGACTAACTGCTTCTTCAGGTTTGGCGGAAGCGTGGATGATACCAAAGATAATTTCATGAATTTTGTGCTTAATAAAGTTCCTGCAATGAAGTATCATACGAGGATTAAAAATTTCTTCCTCAATGAAAAGACAAAAGACCATGAGTTCATGAAAGGTTTCGTGTTAAGAGACAATGTGGAACCTTATACAGGCGGCGAATGGATGCAGTATACGGACGAAGTAGAACCTGTTGATGAATGTAACGTAGAATATATCAATAAAATTGTGGCACTTGCAAAGGAACACAACTCAAAGATTATATTTGTGTCAACACCTTCACCTGAGTGTCATACTTATAAGAAACATAATGCGGTTGTTAATTTTGCCAAAGAGCATGATATAGAATATTATGATTTTAATCTTGTGTCAGACGAGATAGGAATTGATTGGAGCAAAGACACGAGAGACGGTGGTAATCATCTTAATTTCAGAGGTGCTGTTAAGGTAACTGATTATCTCGGTAAGATAATGAAGGATAAACTTAACTTGAAGGACCATAGAAACGAAAACGGTTACGAAAAGTGGCAGAATTATTATGAAGCATATCTTAAAAAAGTAAGTCATAAGTTAAATAAAGACAAATAAAAAAGAATGTAGGAGCTTAACGGTTCCTACATTCTTTTTGTATGTGATATTAACATTTCTCGGCAATGATGTATAAAAGCTTTTCTGAATCTTCCCAACTGAGGCAAGGGTCTGTAATTGACTTGCCGTATATATGTTCACCGATTTTCTGATTGCCCGGTTCTATGTAGCTTTCTACCATTACACCTTTAACCAGATTTCTGATGTCGGTGTTCATGGCACGGCTGTGGAGAACATCTTCAACAATTCTTATCTGTTCCATATATTTCTTGTTAGAATTGCTGTGGTTGCTGTCAACGATTGTAGCAGGATGCTTTAAATCATGCTCTGCATAAAGTTCATTTAAGAGAAGGAGATCCTCATAATGGTAATTAGGAATACACTGGCCTTTCTTATTAACGGCACCTCTTAAAACAGTATGTGTAAGAGGGTTACCACTTGTATTTACTTCACTTCCCCTGTATATAAATGTATGAGGATGGGAAGCAGCATGAACCGAATTAAGCATTATCTCGTATCCGCCGGAAGTAGGGTTCTTCATACCCACAGGAACGTCCATTCCGCTGGCTGTCAATCTGTGCTGCTGGTCTTCAACCGAGCGTGCACCGATTGCAACGTATGCAAGAGTGTCATCACAGTACATCCAGTTCTCTGGGTAAAGCATCTCATCAGCAGGAAAAAATCCTGTTTCTCTTATTACATCAAGATGAAGTTTTCTGATTGCTTTAATTCCGGCAACCATATCAGGAGCCTTTTCAGGGTCAGGCTGGTGAAGCATTCCCTTGTAACCGTCACCTGTTGTCCTTGGCTTATTGGTATATACTCTTGGAATTACGATTACTTTATCTTTAATCTTTTCCTGCACTTTGGCAAGACGTGTAACATAGTCAAGAACTGCATCCTCGTTATCGGCAGAACATGGTCCGATAACAGCAAGAAATTTATCTGATTCACCTGTAAAAACTTTGCGAATCTTTTCATCTGTCTCTTTTTTTAATTCAACAGCTTCCTTGCTAAGCGGAAATTCTTCTTTGATTTCTTCCGGAGAAGGAAGTGTTCTAACAAAATTAATACTCATTTTATTCCTCCAAAATACTGTAAAATCTCTGATATTGTAACACTATATTTATTTTTTTTCCATACTTATATTAAAAATATTCCTTTTACTTGTATCAAATCATACCTTGGGATATAATTTATATATCAGAAAGGAAACGGGGTGTCAGATATGAAAAGAGTAATCTGGATAATTTTAGACAGTGTAGGTATGGGAGAACTTCCGGATGCGGCAGCATTTGGTGACGAGGGTGCCAATACTATTGTTCATACATGGGAATATAACGGGGGACTTGATATTCCCAATATGTTGAAGCTTGGTTACGGCAATATTGAAGGAATGACGGTGCTTCCTAAGGCAGCGGCACCGATAGGTGCTTACGGAAGATGCATGGAATTGTCTAACGGCAAAGATACGACGGTGGGACATTGGGAGATGACAGGTATTATTTCTAAAAAAGCCTTTCCAACATTTGAAAACGGTTTCCCTGAGGAAATTATCCGTGAGTTCATTGAGAAAACAGGCATTGACGGAGTCCTCGGTAACTGTGTGGCATCGGGAACCGAGATACTTAAGGTTCACGGAAGAGAATGTGCCGACAAAGGAATACCTATTGTTTATACATCCGCAGACAGCGTTTTCCAGATAGCGTATTTTGTGGGAAAAGATGGTAACAGTTCAGAAACGGATGAGAATAAATTAAATAAACTTTATATGCTCTGTGAAAAAGCAAGGGAGCTTCTTACAGGGGATTATGAAGTCGCAAGGGTAATTGCAAGACCTTTTGTCATTGATAAGGATAAATATATAAGAACCTCTGACAGAAGGGATTATGCCATACTTCCACCTGATTATAACCTGCTTAACAGACTTAAAGAACAGGGCTTTGATGTAGCGGCGGTTGGCAAAATCCGTGATATTTTTGCTGGCTCCGGAATAACAATGGCAGAACACAGCAAAGACAATATGGATGGAATAGACATAACCCTTGATTTTATGAAAAAAGATATTAACGGTGTTATTTTTACCAATCTTGTAGAATTTGATTCTTCCTACGGACACAGAAGGGATGCGAAAGGCTACGGAAAAGGACTTGAAGATTTCGACGGAAGACTTCCTGAAATATTTGAAGCAATGACAGATGAGGACATATTAATAATAAATGCCGACCACGGATGTGACCCTACATTCAGGGGAACCGACCATACAAGGGAGTATATTCCTTTGCTGGTCTACGGAAAGAGCATTAAGAACGTGCCTATCGGAACAAGACATTCTTTTGCCGATATAGGACAGACGATAGCGGAATATCTTGGAGCCGAAAAGATAATCAACGGTGAAAGTTTTTTACAGGAGATAAGTGCTTATGAGAATGTATGATATTATAGCGAAAAAAAGAGACGGCAAAGAATTAACCGACGAGGAAATATATTTTTTCATAAAAGGATATACGGATGGAACAATTCCCGACTATCAGGCTTCCGCACTTGCCATGGCAATTTATCTTAACGGAATGACTGAGCGTGAGACTGCCACACTTACAATGGCGATGGCACACAGCGGAGATGTTCTTAACCTCGACAGGATAGAAGGCATTAAAGTAGACAAACACAGTACAGGCGGGGTGGGAGATAAGACCTCCCTTGTTCTCGGACCTATGGTTGCTGCACTTAATGTTCCTGTTGCAAAGATGTCGGGAAGAGGACTTGGACATACGGGTGGAACCATTGATAAGCTTGAAAGTTTTCCGGGGTTTGTTACCGGAATAAGTGAAGAACGTTTTTTTGAAAATGTTAACAGGATAAAGATTGCCATAGCGGGTCAGACGGGTAACCTCGCTCCCGCAGACAAGAAACTTTATGCTTTAAGGGATGTTACTGCAACCGTTGAAAATATTTCACTGATTGCAAGCAGTATTATGAGTAAAAAAATTGCGGCAGGCGCTGATGTTATCGTGCTTGATGTCAAGACAGGCAGCGGAGCCTTTATGAAAACACCTGAAAAGTCCCTTGCCCTTGCAAAAGAGATGGTAAAGATAGGCTGTAATGTGGGCAAAAAGACAATGGCTGTAGTCAGCAACATGGATGAGCCGTTAGGTTATGCCGTGGGCAATGCACTAGAAGTTAAAGAGGCCATAGATACGCTTAATGGAGAGGGTCCGGCTGACCTTCTTGCATTATGTATCGAGCTTGGTGCTCACATGATTATGGGAGCAGGTCTTACAGACAATAAGGCAGAAGCTGAAAAGATGCTTAAAGAGGTTGTGGACAGTAAAAAAGCTTTGAACAAACTGGCTGAACTTGTAGAAGCACAGGGCGGAGATAAAAATGCCGTTTATGATAAAGAACTTTTACCTAAGGCTTCGATAATCAGGGAGTTTGTGGCAGGGTGTGACGGGTATGTATCCCATATAGAATGTGATGAAGTCGGTAAAGCTGCCATGGTGCTTGGCGGAGGACGTGAAAATAAAGACAGCATAATTGACCTTTCCGTAGGAATTATTCTTCATAAAAAAGTCGGAGACTTTGTTAAGAAAGGTGAAAGCATTGCGACTTTCCACGCCAATGACGAAGAAAGACTTAAAGCGTCACTTAAGTGTTTTGAAAATGCCTATGTAATATCCGATGAAACTGTACACAAGGATAAACTTATACAATACATAGTTACGGAAGAAGGAGTGATTAACTGTGGATGAGAATGCAGCCAAATTAGAGAAGTGGATAAAAGAAAGTGACAATATTGTATTTTTCGGCGGAGCCGGAGTAAGTACGGAAAGCGGGATACCTGATTTCAGGAGCGTTGACGGACTTTATAACCAGAAGTATGATTATCCGCCTGAGACAATTTTATCCCATAGTTTTTTTATGAGAAAGACAGAGGAATTTTACAGATTCTACCGTGACAAAATGCTTTATAAGGACGCAAAACCCAATAAAGCACATTATGCACTGGCAGAGCTTGAAAAGCAGGGTAAGTGTAAAGCCGTAATTACACAGAATATAGACGGGCTTCATCAGGCGGCGGGAAGCAAAGAAGTGCTTGAGCTTCACGGTACGGTTAAGAAAAATTACTGTATGGACTGCCGTAAATTTTATGATGAAGAATATATAATGAATACAAGCGGTGTACCAAAGTGTGATTGCGGCGGTACAATCAAGCCTTATGTTGTGCTTTATGAAGAGTCGCTTGACAATGAGGTTATTGAAAAATCCGTTGATTATATAAGACATGCGGATGTACTTATAATTGCGGGAACCTCCCTTACCGTGTATCCGGCAGCAGGACTTATAGATTATTACAGAGGTGATAAGCTTGTGTTAATCAATAAATCAGTTACGCCTAAGGACAATATCGCCGACCTTGTGATACATGAGCCGGTGGGAGAGACTCTGGGAGGAATAGTATTAAATTCATAGGAACGGTCATAGACCGTTCTTTTTTAACATAAAATTAACTGATATTTTGTGGGAAAAGTATATGAAAAAAATATTAGCTGTAATAATTATAGTTGTAGTGATGTGCCAAAACGTAACGAAAGGAGAGGAGCCTGACAATCTGTATGCAAGGGCGGCAATTCTTATTGATGCGGATTCAGGGCGTATCCTTTACGGGAAAAACGAAAACGATGTAATGCCTATGGCAAGTACCACGAAGATAATGACGTTACTTGTCGCACTAAAATACGGTAATCCCTCCGATATAGTTACATTTTCTTCCTATGCGGCAAAAGAACCCGATGTGCAGCTTAATGCGGTAAAGGGGGAACAATACACGCTTAACGAACTTTTATATCTTATGATGTTACGTTCTTATAATGATGTGGCGATGATGGTAGCGGAATATGTGGGAGGCGTACTTAACGGGGATACCTCGCCTAATAATACTACGGAAGAAAGTAAAGCGGATGTTAAAAGATTTATTGATGAAATGAATGATTATGCCGTAAAACTGGGACTTTCAAATACATATTTTGTAACCCCTAACGGACTTGACGGGGAAGACGAGGCCGGAACCCACAGCACAACGGCATACGAGCTTGCACTTATTACCAGGGAAGCTCTTAAATCAGAAGAGGTTATTAAGATATGTACAACAAGAAGTTTTTCATACAGGGAGCAGAACGGTAAAAGAAGCGGAACGATATCCAACGGAAACAGGTTCCTTGATATTAACAAAAATGCAATCGGAATGAAAACCGGTTTTACGGGAAAAGCAGGCTATTGTTTTGTAGGTGCGACAAGGGTTGATGACAGGACTTTTATTTCTGTTGTACTGGGCTGCGGCTGGCCACCCAATAAAAATTATAAATGGTCGGACACGGGAAAATTAATGTCATACGGAAGGGACAATTATTTTTACAGAAACATATTTGAAAAGACGGAGGATTATAAAGACGTAAAGGTTGAAAACGGACTGCAGGAAAGTGTGGGTACATATATTCCTTTTGAGGTCAACAGGCTTTTATCCGATGAGGACGAAGTGGATGTCATTTATGAAATTATTAATAAAGTCAAAGCTCCTGTAAAAAAAGACGAACAGGTGGGTAAAGTGAGGATTTATATTAACGGAGAACTTGAAGAAGAACTTCCGATATTAACAAAAGGCAGCGTAAAAGAAAAAACATTCAGGTA
>JBNMKN010000027.1:0-17885 GCA_050874365.1 Butyrivibrio sp.
TCACGGGTGACGGTCCCAAAAATCTTCTTATTGCTCCTATGTGGAGTGCCGACAAAAAAAATGTTCTGAATCATATATCACAGGAATTTAAGAACAGAAATACTTACCAAGGAAAGGAATACAGACATGGCAGTTGAAGCAGCTATATTATATAAATTAATGACTTTATATATGTTGAATAAGGTAGATTTTTCTTTAACAAATGCCACAATAATGGATTTTTTTACCAATAACGGCTATACCGATTATCCTACGGTGCTTACAATAATCAGCAACCTTCAGGAGGATGAATTAATTAACGTATCTGTAACAAGCAGCAATACAAGTTATTCCATAACCTCCAAGGGCAAGGAAATGTTAGACTTTTTCGGCAGTAAAATATCAGAAGACATAAAAAACGAAATCGACTCTTTTCTCCGTGATAACAGATATGAACTTAAACAGACAGCCAATACTACCGCAGACTATTACAAAACGACAAACGGTGATTACGCCGTCCACTGTATAGTAAAAGAAAACAATGCCCCTTTAATAGAGCTTACTCTTGCGGTTCCTGATGAAGGTTTAGCGGAATCCATGTGCAACAAATGGAAAACGGAATGTCAGAATATATATGAGTATGCATTTAAAAATCTTATGTAGTTCGACAATTGTCAGAATTTAGATGTTCGTTATTGTCGACAAATAGGCATTGAAAAATATTGTAATAAAGATTAAACTTTGTTTGTAAAGAGTTGAGATAATACTCAACATTTTGTCCCCTCTTATTTAGAGTTTTAACTCTGAGATAACCACATATATCCTTATGACAAACAGGTGTCTATGACACCTGTTTGTTGTTGTGGTGACTCTTTTCTTTTTATTTCCCCATTAACCTTTTTTTCCTTCCCGCATAATCTGTAATATAACATATTTGAAAGGTTATAATCATGCAAATGTACAACAATGGGCATAACATGTCTGACAAATGTGATTACCTTGCAATTGCATTCGTTCACAATCAGCCGCTTAACTGTCCTACCTATGATATCTGTACGGCATTAATAAAGGGAACTATTTACCCTGCACTTGATAAACCTTACATTGGAAGGTGTGGGTGCAAAAAATGAATAATAAAATAATGGACAGCAAAGAGCTTATGAAAAAAATCATGGAATACGGTTTTGCCATTACAGACCTCGGTTTGTATCTGGACACTCACCCAAAGGATACTGATTCCCTGATGACATATTCTTCCCTCAGGGACACTTACAATTCTTTGGTAACCGAATATACCAGACGATACGGACCTCTTACCATTACACAGGTAACCTCTGACAATTACTGGACATGGATTTCAACCCCATGGCCTTGGGAAGGAGCGTGCTAGTATGTGGATTTATGAAAAAAGACTTGAATTTCCGATTAACATCAAAACTCCCGATGCCAATACTGCGGCCTTGATTATAAGCCAATACGGTGGTCCCGACGGTGAGGCAGGTGCAAGCATGCGATATATGTCCCAGCGTTATTCCATCGGCGACAGGCAGGTTGCCGGGGTACTTACCGATATCGCTACGGAGGAATTGGCGCACCTTGAAATGATTGCCACAATGATTCACCAGCTTACAAGGAATCTTACTCCCGAACAGATACAAAACTCGGCTTTTGCCCCATATTATGTAGACCATACCCTTGGTGTATGGCCGCAGGCTGCAGGCGGTATTCCTTTTAATGCCTGTGAATTTCAGGTAAAGGGCGACCCTGTCTGTGACCTTGTGGAGGATATGGCTGCCGAACAGAAAGCCAGAGTTGTATATGACAACCTCTTAAGACTTATAAAAGATCCGGATGTGGTAGCTCCTCTCCGTTTCTTAAGAGAACGTGAAATCGTGCATTTCCAGCGTTTCGGTGAATCCTTGAATATAACAACCGATAAGCTCAATAAGAAAAATATCTATGCTTTCAATCCTGCCGTTAATTTCTAAATACAGCATAAGAGCTGCCACAACAAACTGTGGCAGCCCGTTTTGCTTCTGTGCTTCTTATTTTCTTACTGCTCCTCTCTAAGTCTTTCAAGGGAATTAAGTATGTTTACTGTTCCGTAACCCCATATTTTATTGGGATACTCAAGATTATTTTTCTGCTCACATCCCGCAATGGTAATTGATTTAATTTCGGGAGTTCTAAGGTAAGGTATGGCATTTCTCACTATGCCGTACTCCAGAAGCAGGGCGGCAATACCACCGTAAAATGCGGCGGCAACGCTGGTTCCGCTTCTTATCTCGTAATTATCCGTACCTATGGGGGACGGACCTGTCATATTGACGCCCGGTGCCGCAAAATCAGGTTTGGGCAATCCGTACCAGTTATTTCCCCTGCTGTTTTTAAAATATATTGTATTATCCCTGTAGTCGTATGCGGTAACCGTAATTGCCTCCACAAGATTCCCAGGATTAACAATCGTGTCCTCAGGATCAGAAACGATAAAATATGTGTTTTCATTGAGAAAACTCCTGTTCATAACCCATATATCCGCCTCCGTCTGCCCTTTGGAATTGGAGTAAAGATTAAATCTCCAGATTCCTCCCGCGGGGTTTCTCATTCTTACGGTGATAACATTGGCTCCCGATATGCTTTCCGTCCGTCTGCTATATACATATACCGTGGTATTTTCAAACACGAAAAAAGTCCGCTGGCTCTCGTTTTTAACTGGAAATCTTCCTGCAATCTGACCGCTTGGGGAAATTATCTCCAAAGTATATACAACCGGCGCCTTGGACCATATATTGGCAGTAAGCCCGTTTAAGCCCTGCTCTATTCTAAGCTCTGCCCCTACCGGGTTAATACCGTCGGATACACCTTTAAAGTGCAGCCTTTCATTGCCCTCATTTCCTGCGGCAACAGAAATGCACCTGCCCGTTCTGCCCGTTTCATCCCTTATCATATCGGAAAGAGGCGAATATCCATAATGTGCTCCGAGAGAGGTTCCCACTCCTATTACTATTGAAGTAGGCACCCTGTTAGATTCAATGTATTCGGACACAAACTGCAGTCCTCTCATTATGTCGGCTTCTGAATAAGCCGGTATATCCTCATCCACAAAATAAAAATTCCTTAAAAATCTTTTTGCGGAACGTAATTTAACAATAATAAGCCCTGCTGCCGGGGCTACACCGGAGAAAAGATTGTCCGTATCTTCACTTCCGCAGGCAATGCCTGCCATAAATGTTCCGTGTCCAATCTCGTCTCCCGGTATATCATCCGCTCCGGTAGAGAGGGCTTCATTAATCTTTACACTGTCGTATATCCGGTTGGTCTCCTGATCCCACAGTGCTCTTATTTTAGTTGTATTGTTAGCATTTAAAAACGCTTTATGTCTCCAGTTGATTCCGGTGTCGATTATTGCAACACAGGTTCCGTACCCCTTGAGATTAAGTACGGGCTGTTCCCGTATTTTAATTACGCCCGTTGCACTTACGGCTCCCAAATCACTGAGACCGTATATTCCCGGCAGAACAGCATAGCTGAAATTACCGTATACGGGGTCTCCCACTATGTCATTTCTGACGCTTATGATTGACCACTTACTGTTTAAATCCGTAACACAGTAGTCCGAGACTCCTTCCAATGTTTTTTTTGAGAAGTAATTATCCCTGAAAATAAATTCCGTATAATCTTCTGAATTAAACCTGTTAAAACAATCTGATAACATTTTTATTTTATACTATGAAAGAAGTCTCTTAGTTATGCCTTAGAATACAGGCACTACACCACCGTCATACTGCTTGTTGATATATTCTTTAACTTCATCAGATAAAAGAGCTTCTTTTAATGCTTTTGTCTTTTCTGAGTTTTCATTACCTTCTTTTACTACAAGTACATTTGCATAAGTCTGTGCTGCAAGTGATTCTGCTGATTCTGTTGCTAAAGCATCGCTTACCTTGTATCCTGCTTCTGCTGCGTAGTTACCGTTAATGCAGGCAATATCAACGTCCTTTACAGCTCTTGGAATCTGTGCTGCTTCGAGTTCTTTGATGTCAAGGTTTAAAGGATTCTCTACGATATCGTTCTTAGTTGCTGTGATTCCGGCACCTTCTTTTAACTTGATAAATCCTTCTGCTTCAAGTAAAAGTAATGCTCTTGCTTCGTTTGTTGTATCATTAGGTACGGCTACTGTAGCACCTTCTTTGATGTTCTTAAGGTCATCTGTCTTTCCGGCATAAATTCCGAATGGTTCAAAATGTACTGATGCAACTGATACAAGGTGTGTACCGTTTTCTTTGTTGAAGTTTTCAAGGTATGGCTGGTGCTGGAAGTAGTTTGCATCAAGTTCGCCGTTTTCAGTTGCATTGTTTGGAAGAATATAATCGTTATATTCTACTATCTCTAATGTGTATCCTTTATCTTTAAGTTGGTCTTCAATAACTTTAAGGATTTCTGCATGAGGTGTTGGAGAAGCTCCTACCTTTATTACATTATCCTTTTTGCTTTTTCCGCATCCTGCAAATAATGAAACTGCAAGTGCTGCTACCAATAATACGCTTAAAATCTTCTTTTTCATAATCTTTTTCTCCTTTTCTTATCTCTTATCTGTCTTTTTAGCTATTCCCTGCCCTATAAGCTGGAAAATCTGGACAATTACAACTATAAGGGCAACGGTAATCCACATAATATCCTTCCTATATCTGTAATATCCGTAGTTAGTGGCAATGGCACCGAGTCCGCCGCCTCCGACAAATCCTGCCATTGAGGAATAACCTAAAACAGTTGCCAATGTGATTGTTCCACCCAAAAGAAGTGATGGCTTCGCTTCCGGGAGAAGGACTTTAAAAATTATCTGTATCTTTGACGAACCCATTGCAAGGGCAGCTTCAATAACACCCTGATTAACCTCGTTTAATGAGGATTCAACCATTCTTGCCACAAAAGGTGCTGCCGAAATTACCAGAGGAACAATTGTTGCTCCGGGACCTATCGAGGTTCCTACAATAGCTCTTGTAAACGGAATAATCGCAACCACCAGAATCAAAAACGGAATTGAACGGGTAAGATTGGTAATCAGTCCAAGTATGAAATTAACGACTTTATTTTTGCATATTCCGTTTTTATCCGTAATATATAACGCAACTCCTAACGGAATACCTATTACATAGGCAAACGCCGTTGACAGGACTACCATGTACAAGGTTTCAAAAATACCTGTTTTAAAAGTATCAAGCATTTGTGGTGTCATTGTTTTCTCCTCCTTCCTCAAAGGTTATCTGTTTTTTGTCAAGATAGTTTTTAATTTTCTGTACAGATTCTTCGTTCTTTGGAAGCTCTATGAGCATCTGTCCGTAAGCCCTGCCGCCGATATTCTCCGTATTGGCTCCGAGTATGTTTACCATTTCGTTACACTCAAGAGTCAGTGATGAAATTATCGGTTCAAAAGCCGACTGTCCTTCAAATACGATTCTCAGATACTTTCTGTTATCTTCCACGTTACACTCAAGGTTGTTAATAACAAGCTTCTTTGTAATATCGGAATGTGGGTTCATAAAGATGTCCTTTACTTTTCCCTGCTCAACGATATTTCCATCACTCATTACCGAAACCGTATCACATATCTGTTTTACAACTTTCATTTCATGAGTTATAACAACGATGGTTACGCCAAGCTCCTTATTAATGGATTTCAGCAATTCCAATATTGAAGTTGTCGTGATAGGGTCAAGTGCGCTTGTTGCCTCATCACATAAAAGCACATCCGGGTCTGTGGCAAGTGCTCTCGCAATCGCAACCCTTTGTTTCTGTCCGCCTGAAAGTTTTGACGGATAACTCTTTGCTTTATCAGCAATTCCTACCATTTCTAACAGCTTTTTCGCCTTGACTGCGGCTTCCTTCTTACTTACACCTGCTATCTCAAGAGGATAACATATATTTCCGAGAACCGTTCTCTGTGCCAGAAGATTAAAGGACTGAAAAATCATTCCTATTTTCTGACGGTTTTTTCTGAGTTCCTTTCCTTTAAGTGTTGTAAGATCCTTACCGTTAAAAATTACTTTTCCCGAATCAGGAACCTCTAAAAGATTAAGACATCTTACAAGAGTTGACTTTCCTGCTCCCGAAAATCCGATAATTCCGTGTATGCTTCCTTTTTCTATTGTCAAGCTTACATCGTTTACCGCTTTTACAGTATTATCTTTATCAGTAAAAGTTTTGCTGACATTCAAAAGTCTGTACATTTGTTTTCTCCTTTCTGACATGCCAAAAGATTATCATAAAATTATTTTTCTGTATAATATCTAAAAACTTTTGTCCGCTATAGACAAAATTTATAGCGTTTAACGTAATGCCTTGTCCTTATATAGCGACAATTCTTCAATATATTTCTGTCCCAACGAGCTTATTGCAGCCCCTTTTCTCGACAGATATCCTATAGTCATTATCTCATCCGATTTAAGTCTCACGGCACAATAATCCGAGCCGTTAAGCTCCTCGCATATAATTCCGGAACAAAGAGTATACCCGTTTAAGCCTACCATAAGATTAAGGAGTGTTGCCCTGTCATTGGCTTTTATGAGCTGTTTATAGTTGTAGGTGCTTAATACTTCCTCCGCAAAATAAAAGGAATTATTATTTCCCTGTTCAAAAGACAGACAAGGATAATCCGACAACTCCTCAAGAGTAAGCTCTTTTTTGTCCGCAAGAGGGTGTCCTTTCCACATATAGACATAAATACTGCAGTCAAGGATTGGGTGAAAGGTTAATCCGTATTCTGAAAAAAGCTTGAATAATACCTTTTTATTAAAATCATTGACATACAAAATTCCGATTTCACTCTTAAAATTCTTAACATCCTCGATTACTTCATAGGTCTTTGTTTCCCTGATTGCAAATTCGTATTCGTTCATTCCGAACTGTTTTACCATCTGCACAAAAGCATTTACCGCAAATGTGTAGTGTTGTGTGGATACTGCGAACTTCTTTTTTTCGTTGGACTTTTCTATATATTTTGTCTCTATAAGTTTATATTGTTCCACAACCTGTCTTGCATATCCGATAAATTCTTCACCTTCAGGAGTTATTACAACACCTTTATTGCTTCTTCTGAAGATTTCCACACCTGTTTCCGCTTCAAGCTCCTTAATTGCCGAAGACAGACTTGGCTGTGATACAAAAAGCTGTTTTGACGCTTCATTCATTGATTTGGATTCCGCTACCGCAATCACATATCTTAGCTGGGTAAGTGTCATATTATCAACCCTTTCTTTTTCTTCCTGATATAGGTAAAATCTATCATATCATAGTGTTCCTGTATAATATCATATTTTTTCGGTTTGGTATAGTTTTTTTCTATAGTAAATATAAATTCTATGAAATTTTACCAATAAAAAAGCAGAATGACCGCCAAACATAGTCATTCTGCTCTTTAAATTAATAATTATTCCGTTATTGCGAGGGGTTCGGTGTCTCTCATTCCAATCTGAGGACCGCCGGTGTTCTCAATATATTCCTTCGTGATGGTTACGCTTCCGATATTCTTGTCCTTCGGAATCTCGTACATGATATCTAACATAAATTCTTCGATTATTGAACGGAGTGCTCTTGCGCCCGTCTTTTTCTCAATAGCCTTGGCTGCAATCGCCCTGAGTGCCTCATCATTGAACATAAGCTTTACTTCATCAAGCTCTAAGAGCTTCTCGTACTGTTTGATAATCGCATTCCTAGGTTCTTTAAGTATTCTTACAAGCATATCCTCATCAAGCTCTTTAAGTGCAAATACTACGGGAAGTCTTCCTAAAAATTCCGGAATCATACCGAAGTTTCTTAAATCCTCCATTGTAACCTTATCAAGAATATCAGGGTCATTATCGTATTTGTCCCTTAAATCCGCCGTAAATCCAATGGCAGCCTGCTTGTTAAGCCTCTCTTTAATAATGTCTGTAAGGTCAGGAAACGCACCGCCGCATATAAAAAGAATATTCTTTGTATTAACGGTAGTAAGGGGAACCATAGCATTTTTACTGTTAGCTCCCACAGGAACATCAACATTAGAACCTTCAAGAATTCTAAGTAAGCCCTGCTGTACGGATTCACCGCTTACATCCCTGCTTCTTGTTTCTTTTTTCTTGTCAATTTTATCTATCTCATCGATAAAAATTATTCCTCTTTCAGCTTTTTCAACGTCATTGTCTGCTGCCGCAAGAAGCTTTGAAACAACGCTTTCGATATCATCGCCTATATATCCTGCTTCGGTAAGTGAGGTTGCGTCTGTAATTGCAAGAGGTACATCAAGAATCTTTGCAAGTGTCTGCACCAGATAAGTCTTACCTGAGCCTGTAGGTCCAATCATTAACATATTGGATTTCTGAATCTCTACGGACTGGTCGTTAGATGTGGCAACTCTCTTATAATGATTATATACAGCAACGGACATAACCTTCTTCGCATGCTCCTGTCCTACCACATATTCATCAAGCTTTGCCTTGATTTCATGAGGTGCGGGAATGGACTTAAGGTCAATAGGAGGTATTTCGCTGTCCTCTTTCTTTTTCTTAAGACGCTGTTTCTTAGGAACACCCTGTAAATCCGACATATTCATAAAATGGATTCCCGGTATTCCCGAAAAATTAAACAAATCATCGGAATTGTTATTAATGGTATTAAGTGCATTCTGCATACACTCAGAACATATATTTATATTAGGTTGCAAAGTAATCATCTTGCCGGCTACGCTTTCGCTTCTGTGGCAGAGATAGCATACTTTTTCATAATCATCATTATCATTATTGTTGTTATTGTTATTGCTGTTATTAATGTTGTTATTTTCTTCCATATAATTTCCTTTCATCAATAAACTGACTTATTGTGTATCTTAACACATATCTTTTTATATTTCAATTAATATAAGGACTTTTGAAGCTCCCATAAATTACAAAAAATAGCTACGAACCATATAAAGTCCATAGCTATTTCCGTTATAAAAATGACCAAATGTATTTAATCAGGATTTTGCCGTAAGTGTAATTGTTACTGTATTTTCTTCATATTCGCCTTTATCGTTTAATCTGTAGTATACAACTTCTACTTCTTCACCGGCTTTGTAATATGACATCATTTCCCTGAGTCCGTCAAATGTCTCAACTGTTTCTCCGTCTACCGATTTGATAATATCATTTTTAATGATACCTGCATTATCAGCTCCCGAATTTTCTGCAACAGTTCTTACAAGAACTCCTTCAGGATATCCGTAATCCTGGCTTATCTGGCTTGAAATCGTAACACCTGTTACTCCGAGGTAACCTCTTTCGTCTTCACTGTATTTTTCCCTTGCTGTCATAAGTGAAAGCTCTTCAATAACTTCTTTCACAGATGATACTGAAATTGCATATCCCATTCCTTCAACGCTTGTTGTGGAAAGTTTTACTGAGCTTATACCCATTACTTCGCCTTCGGCATTGAATAAAGCACCGCCGCTGTTGCCTGGATTAATTGCCGCATCCGTCTGGATAAGGTTCTTATATTCTGTATTGCTGGCTGTTACTGTTTTGTTAAGAGCACTTACAATACCTGTTGTTACAGATATTCCTGTACCCATGGCATTTCCTACTACAATGGCACTTTCGCCGACTTTGATTTTGGTTGAATCTCCAAGAGTTGCTACAGTATATACCGCATCACTTGGAACATCGCTTTTCTTTACTGCTATTACCGCAAGGTCGTATGCTGATTTACTTCCTTTAACATAAGCACTGAGTTCTGTTTCATCATATAATTTAACTTTGATTGAACCGTCATCAACACCGTCAATAACGTGGGCATTGGTTACAATAATTACTTCATCATCATTATCTCCGATGATTATTCCCGAACCGCTGACTGTTGATTTCTGCTGTTCACTTCCGAAGAAGCCGTAATTGTAAGAGGTTACGTCTCCGCTTATTGCAACAACCGATGAGATAACACTCTCTACCAACTCGGACACATCCATGACAGTTGCTTTAATGTCTTTCTTGGTCTCTGTTGTGCTTACCTGTGTTCCGCTGTTGTTATTACCGGTATTAGTGATTGAGGAAGTTGTTGTCTTACTCTGCTTTACAGGAATTACTTTGCTGCCTGCATAATACACTCCGTAAAATGCGGCTCCCGCAACACCTCCGAGTAATACTGCCGCACATATCCAAGAAATAAATTTTTTAAAGAATCCTTTTTTATGTGGTTTCTGTTTTTTTACTTTTGCTTCGTTCTGAACAGGGGTTTCGCCTTCGCCTGCTTCTGAATATGGATTATAATTTTCATTAAGGTACATATATTTATCCTCCTTTAATTGTATGACTACAGTATAAATTGGATTTGTGACGAATTTGTGTTCCAATTAAGAAAAAGTGGTGAAAATATTCCACCACTTTTTAAATATTAATATTCTTATTGTATTATTCCACAATAGCCATCATATCATTCTTAAGCTTCTCTAACTTAACGTCTGCATCGTCAAAACTGTTGCCCTTAACGCCCATGTAGAATTTAATCTTAGGCTCTGTTCCGGAAGGTCTTGCACAACACCATGCGTTATCCTCAAGGTCAAAATACAATACGTTAGATTTAGGAAGTCCTGTTTCTGTAACGGTTCCGTCAGCCTTAACTATTGTATTGTTGTTGTAATCCCTTGTCTCAAGAACTTTGTATCCGCCGATTTCCTTAGGAGGATTGCTTCTCAATTTATCAAGCATACCCTGAATCTCGGCAATACCTTCTTTACCCTTCTTGGTAATTGATACAAGAGTCTCTTTAAAGTAGCCGTACTTCTCATATATCCTGAGCATCTGATCCCAGAGTGTAAGTCCCTGCTTCTTATAATATGCCGCTGCTTCGCAAAGCATCATAACCGCAACAATGGCATCCTTATCTCTTGCATGTGTACCTACGAGACAGCCGTAGCTCTCTTCAAAACCGAATACATATTCATACGAATGATTCTGTTCAAATAACTTAATCTGCTCACCGATATACTTAAATCCTGTTAATACTTCAATAAGCTTAACGTTATATTCCTTAGCTACAACATCTGCAAGGTTGGTTGTAACGATTGTCTTAATAAGAGCACCGTTCTTTGGAAGAATTCCCTTGGCTTTCTTTTCGGAAAGAATATATTCGGCAATAAGCATACCTGACATATTACCTGTAAATGACATATACTTACCTGTTGCTGAATCCTTGGCATATACGCCGAGTCTGTCTGCATCAGGGTCTGTTGCAAGAACAACATCCGCATTAACTTCGTCCGCTAACTTAAGTGCAAGTTCAAATGCCTTAGGGTCTTCAGGGTTAGGATATCCGACTGTTGGGAAATCACCGTCAGGAAGCTCCTGTTCAGGCACAACATATACCTTATTAAGTCCTATTTCTTTAAGAACTCTTCTTGCAGGGATATTACCTGTACCGTGGAGAGGAGTATATACGGCAACAAGCTTGTCACCCATCTCCTTAACTACATCAGGATTGATTACCTGCTTCTTAAGCTCTGCTATATACGCATCATCAACTTCATCCGCAACCACATTGTAAAGACCTGCTTTAATTGCCTCGTCCTTATCCATTGTCTTAAGGGTTCCAAAATCTGTTATGCTGTTTACTTCATTTATAATTAATGAATCTTTAGGTGCTGTAATCTGTGCACCGTCTTCCCAATATACTTTATATCCGTTATATTCCGATGGATTATGGCTGGCTGTAATAACAATACCCGCAATACATCCGAGATGTCTTACGGCAAATGATAATTCAGGTGTTGGTCTTAGCGATGGAAAAACATATGCTTTGATTCCATTGGCATTAAGACAAAGTGCAGCCTCGTCACAAAATTCCGGTGACATATGTCTTGAGTCATAAGCAATAGCTACTCCCTTAGACTGTCCATTTTCCTTAATAATAAAATTGGCAAGTCCCTGTGATGCTCTTCTAACAGTATATATATTCATTCTGTTAGTTCCGTTACCTATTACACCTCTTAATCCGGCTGTTCCAAATTCAAGATTCTTATAGAAACGGTCCTCAATTTCCTTTTCATTGCCTTCGATAGACTTAAGCTCTGCTCTTGTCTCCTCTGAAAAATATGGATCTGTACACCACTGTTTGTATACTTCCTGATATGACATAAAACTTTCAATCCTTTCATAAATATGTAAAAGCAACTATTTTGCCTTTTTATACCTTCGATATAATACCACTAATCACAATAAAAGTCATTAAATTTTTGTTAATTTTTTAACCCAATTCTGATAAAAAGGTTAATAATAAGCTGTTTTTCCACTTCTTTATATAAAAGGTGGTCTCCTTTTGTTCTCTCAAGCTTTCCTGCACCTTTAATTCCCGCAATAATTCCTTTAAGGTAGGATGCAAGCAGTTTCTTTCTGGCAAAATACACCGATTTGGCACATATTCCCGCAACAACAGGAATAAAATTCACAATCCACTGCCATGCCGAAAAATTCCTGTACATCAGAAATATATTGTTTCTTGCGGATAACTCCACCTTAAACGCATTATGCCTTGAACCGCTTGAACCGCTTCCCACATGAAGCACCTTTGCATCAGGTACGATGATATTTTTGTATCCGTAAAGTCTTGCCCTGTATCCTGTGTCAATATCTTCAAGGTAGGCAAAAAAATTCTCAGGAAAATATCCTATTTCGTCAAAAATCTTTTTTCTGTAAATTGCAGCTCCTGCACACGCAGAAAATATTTCTTTTTTATCCTTATATAAAGACGCTTTTTTATCTTTTCCCGCAGAAAATCCCACGCCCATTACGCAGTAATAATCCCCGGCACTGTCTACGAGGCTTCTGTCCCGGTACTGCAGCATAAGAGCCTGTGCGGAAAAGATATTGTCATCCTCATCCATTGCCTTGACAAGCCTGTCAATGAAATGCCTGCCTGCGTGGGTATCGTTGTTAAGAAGAATAACATATTCGGAAGCAGACTCTTTAATACCGATATTTACGGCTTTGGCAAACCCGTAATTACAGTTAAGCTTTATAACCTTAAGGTCAAGCCTGTCTTTAAAGCTTTCCGTAATCTCCATGCTTCTGTCCTCTGAGCCGTTATCCACAAGTACAATATCAAATTTTTTGTAAGTCTGTTTAATCAGAGCATTAAAACACTCTTCAAGATATTTTTCACCGTTATAATTAGGTATAACAACCGTTACTTTATTCATAATTGTCCTCTATTTTGAAATTACTGATTCAGGTGCGTACACCATTTTTATACCTTTAAAACTGCCTTTAAGATTGCAGATATATCTGCCCTTATAATTCATGTATTTATTATACAGTTTTTTTCTTATAAGAATACCTTTTACGGGAACAATATTAACATCCATATTTAATACGCCGAGGTTCGACTGTCCCTTGTACCACTCTCTTTTTCCTTTGAGGGATGGGGTATATCCGTTACCCGTATATGCCCTTCCGTTATACTCGTATCTTCCGTTTCTGATTATCTTTGGGACCACAATATCGGCACCGGTAAAATATGCCCTCTTTAACATCTTATCTATATCGGAACTGCTTATTTTCATATTTCCGTCAAGTACAAGATAGTAATCGCAGGCTTCGTTGGTAACAACTCCGTCAACCACCATACATAAGGAAAGCTTTCCTTTTCTGCCACACCTTATTCTGTAGTAGCCGGGGTCCTCCATCTGTGCAACCTTTACGCCTTTTATATCATTTCTTAAAATATAATCCTGAAGTGCTCTTTTACCCGCATCAAAAGCATATTCCTTGTTAAAGGGATTGCCGGAGGTGGAACCGCCCACAGTTCTCCAATGATACAGAACTTTATTAATGTGACCTATTTTGTCTGTTTTTTCAATACATCTTAAAAACAAATCATAATCCTGTGCCCCGTCATATTCGCTTCTGAAATTTCCTGCTTCTTCTATTATTTTCCTGCTGATAACGGTAAAATGGCACATATAGTTATTGGAAAGAAAGAGATTAAGATTAAAATCCGGCTTTCTGTACGCAGAAAAATACCTGCTTAAATTCTCGTCCGTCTTATCCTCATCGGTATACACGATGTCATATCCCTCGTTTAATTTGGATACAATCATAAAAAGTGCGTCAGATGTCAGTATGTCATCATGGTCCATTAAGCCTATATACTCACCTGTGGCAAGTTCAAGCGCCTTATTGGAATTACCCGATATTCCGTAATTTACGGGTATATCAAGATATTTTACTCTTTCATCTGCCCCGAAAATCTCATCAAGTATTTTCTTTTTCTTGTTATCGCCCGCATCGCCTATACATAACTGCCAGTTTTCATAGGACTGGTTTTTGATTGAATTAAGGGTCTGCTTAAAATATCTGTCATCCGGGTTATAAACAGGCATTACAATACTTATTACGGGGTTATATAAAAATTTATAATTACGCTGTCTTAAAAGCTCCTCGTCGGTTAAATTTTCGCAGGATAAATCCTCGGATATATCAAAACTTCTTGAGGCTTTTTCCGTAACTTTCCTGATAAGCTTCAAAGCACCGTATCTTTTAAGATATGATTTGGTTTTTATGAATATATTCACTTCAAAATTCCCTCCCTGTCCGTGGAAAAATTCACATTATAATATCTGTCAATAAGTTTATCCTTCCACTTGCTCTTTATATATTCCGCCTCCCTGTCAAGACGCTCACGGTTCCCGTTTCCGTTATCCCTGCCTCTTGTGCTTGATTCATAGTGAATCAGTCTCGCATACGGCGTATATATTATTCCATATCCTTCATTTCTTATCTTAAGGCACAAATCCACATCATTATATGCCACCGGAAGTTTTTCGTCAAAACCTCCCACTTTATCAAAAATATCTTTTTTTACCATAAGGCAGGCTCCGGTTACGGCACTTACATCCCTTACAAAACCGATTCTGTCAAGGTATCCGTAGTCGCCTTCAAAAAGTCCAAGTCCCGCATGGATTGCTACTTTATGAGGGCCTGCTCCCGTAATCAGATAGCAATGCTGTAATGTTTTATCGGGATAACGAAGCTGTGCTCCGACCGCCCCAACATCACTTTTCTGGCTGTACATAAGCATTTCCTCAAGCCAGTTTTCCGATACGGCTTCAATGTCATTGTTCAGGAATAAGAGCTGTGTACCGTCGGCATATCCTGCTGCAATGTTATTGAAACGTGAATAATTAAAGGGTTCATTCACAGTTACAATCTTAATATTCTCTTTTTGCGAAAGCCAGACATAGTAGTCCGATAACGCCTGCTCATTACTGTTATTTTCAAGAATTATAATCTCATAATTCTTATAGGAGCTGCGATAAACCGACTCCAGACACCTTTTTAAATCCTCGTAATGGTTGTGATTCAATATTATCACAGAAATCTTTTCATCCGTAATTTTATAACGGATTCTGTATATTGTAGGGTATATCTCCGAGGATTCCACTTCTGCATCAATATTCTTTGAAGCAAGAAAATCCCTGACGCCGTTAATTCCTGCGGTTATTGCGTATTCTTTTGCCTCAATACTGCCTGATACAGAGCCTTTATGCACTCTCCAGAAATACAGTATCTTAGGAATATGACATACCTTTTTGGCTTTGTCCGTAAGCCTTAAGAAAAGCTCATGGTCCTGGCTTCCGTCATATTTTTTGTTGAATTTACCACAGCTTACAAATAACTCACGGCTGAAGCACACAAAATGACAGATATAATTATTGCTCCTTAACATATAAGGTGAGTAATCAGGCTTAAAGTCGGAGCTTATGACATTGGTTATTTTTCCTGAAAAAGTGACCTCATCCGTATATATGAAATCCGCACCTGTGGAAGCTTCTTTTGCAACATAATAAAGTGCGTCCCTGTGAAGCACATCATCATGGTCAAGCAGGGCAATATATTCACCCTCCGATATGTCAAAACATCTGTTGGTGTTCTCTGCAATGCCAAGGTTATCACCTTTCAGATATTTAATCTTTGGGAATTTAGCTGCGTATTCTTTACAGATTTTTGTGGCACCTCTGCCGTTTCCGTCACTTGCGTCATATATGCAAAGTTCATAATTATCGTAGCTTCCGTTTACAACAGATTCTATAACGCATTTTAGCATATCAACATCCGTATTATATACGGGCATCAATATGCTTATTTTAAGGCTTGTATTAAGTTGTTCATATTCCAGACAGGCAAAACTGTCTTTTATGATACGTTTTAATTTTTTTGCTGTTGCAGCCTTACCGGAACACAATTTTGTCTTAACAGTCTTAGCTGTTTTGACAAAACCGTATTCTTTTATATAATTTACTACTTTGTTAATCTTTGACATACAGAATTACTCCCTTAGTGAGAAATCTGAATTTGAAAGTGTAAGATTAGGATTATAGTATGGGTCACCGTCTGCAAGTATTCTTTCCCACTTGTTGGAAATATAGAACGCTTCCCTTTCAAATCTGTTGATTTTTTCAGGTGTATCCTCATATCCACGGCTTTTTGACTCATAATGATGAAGAATTGCATAAGGATTGTATACAACAAGGTATCCTTTTTCCCTTACTTTGAGACAGAAGTCCACATCATTAAACGCAACCTCAAGTTCTTCCTCAAGTCCGCCGACTTCATCATATACCGACGCTTTTACCATAAGACAGGCGGCGGTAACTGCGCTGTAATCCCTTGCAAGAATTACATAAGCATGGTATCCTACATCATCAGGTTCATTGCCGAGGAACGTATGTCCCGCAAGTCCGCTGTATCCCATTACAACACCTGCGTGCTGTATTGTATTGTCCTCGTACAAAAGTCTTGCACCTGTAATGCCCACATCTTCTCTCTGTGTATACGAAAGAAGCTCTTTAAGACACTCATCGTTAATCATTTCCGTATCGTTATTTAATAATAAAAGATACTCGCCTTTGGCTTCTTTTCTTCCGAAATTGTTAATCTTTGAATAATTAAACTTATCCTTATAATATACTACTTTTACCTTGTCACATTCTTTTTCAAGCTTCTTGTAGTATTCAAAAGTCACATCCTCTGTACTGTTATTCTCAATTACTATTATTTCATAATTCTCGTACTTCTGTTTAAGAATGGACTTAATACACTTATCAAGGTCATCCGTATGGTCTTTGTTAGGTATAAGTATTGATATAAGGGGATTGCCGGTTATCTCATATCTTGTTCTGTAAAGTCCGAGATATGTTTCATTCATCTCTGCCTCAGCCTTTATTCCCATTCGCTTAAAATGCTCGTCAATGGCTCTTTTACCCGCAGTAAAAGCATATCTCTTGCTTTCAGGATTAGCAGAGGTTGAACCTGAATAGGTTCTCCAGCTATACAGCACTTTAGGAATATGCTTTATGCACTTTGCTTTCTCAGAACATCTGAGAATCATATCGTAATCCTGTGCTCCGTCATACTCTTTTCTGAAATATCCCACTTTTTCTGACAGCTCTCTCGAAAATACAAAAAGGTGACATATATAATTGTTGTTTCTCAATAAATCAATATTAAAATCCGGTTTAAAATAAGGCTCGCAGTGCTTTTTGCCGTCTGCGGTTATTTTGTCCTCATCTGAATATATCATATCGGGTTTTTCTTTTGAATTAATGGCTTTGGCACATTCAAAAAGTGCATCAGGTTCAAATATATCGTCATGGTCTCCGAGTACAAAATAATCACCTGTTGCCATTTTCATGGCTTCATTGGTATTTCCTGAAATTCCGAGATTCTCTGAAATTGCAACGTATTTGACCTTATCTCCCTTAACAAGACCGAAGAGAGTCTTATCAACGGTATGGCCTTCCCCGCCTCCGTCTGCAATACAGATTTCCCAGTTAGAATATGTCTGGTGCTTTATTGACTTTATCATATCCGCAAAATACTGTGGAACAGGTCTGTATACAGGAA
>JBNMKN010000028.1:0-17679 GCA_050874365.1 Butyrivibrio sp.
CCTCTGTACCATGCATTTCTATATTAATATCATAACCGCTGTTTTTTGTTATATCCCAGTCAAAATAATAATTGCCCGAATTACCGTCACTTAACACAATCATAAGTTCGTCATCATTAAGGTACACCGGCTCAACCTGACATACAACGTACCCGTTCACGGCATCATCAAACATTGTCACGGCGTCAAGCCTTGTAATTCCTTTGCACTCGTAATTATAACCGTCAAACAACGTCATTTCAACGTATTCTCCGTTATATACATAAAAAAATATATCACCGTTATCAAGCACCTTGAAACTGACCTCCGGTGCCTCTCCGTTATATCTTATACTGCAGCCTTTATCGTCAGGAAGGTACACATTCCAGCTTTTATCTTCCGTATCTTCAGAATTTACTTCCCATATTATACCGTTACCTGAGGTAGTCTCAAAATAATCGCTTACCCCGGTATATCTGTTCAGATATATAAATTCTCCTGTATCCGTCCTGAATATCCCGTTATAGGATTTAAGGTCCGTTCCTATTCCCGATACCGATACATAATCAATATTGTCCATATCCGTAAAGACGCCGTTAATTCCTGTTATCAGCATTTTGTTATAAGGTTTTACATTGCTGACCGAACCATCCTCCGGGTTATACATACATATCTTATTTTTTTCAAAGTAATATATTCTGCAGCCATTCTCGGAAAAATAACCCTGATTGTCATAGTCGCATTTAAAATCAAATACTTTATTAAGGTTGTAATCATAATATGTGCCTTCTGTACCGCCGTAACAGTTCTTAAGGCATCTTATGCCGCCTCTGTCAAAAACAACGTTAAGAAATTCCTTTCCCGGAACAAAGTCCTTTATAACTTCCTTATTGCCCATATTGATTAATGCTATGTGTATTTCGTATATGTCCATTCCGTAATTATGATTGTTTTCTGTTTCGCCGTCATTATATACCCTTGTCACAAGGGAATAAGCCACAATCATTTTTCCGTCACGGACGGTTATATCATTGAAATAAAAATCCTTGTCATTAATACGGGACTGATAAAGATTCATTCCGATACGGGACACATCCCCCGTCTCATTGGTGATTTCGCCCTTGCTACGGATATCTATTCCCATGTAAGTATTTTTGATAACATTCTTTGTTGTCTCATCCTCACTTACCTCTGTAATTTCTTCCGTTGAAGGATTAATTATTTTATCTTTATAGGTTTTACCGCAGCCGCTCAAAAAAAGTGCTGCTGATATCCCCAGAACACCGATTTTCCATAATTTCATATAATTCTCCTTAGATAAAAATTATATCATATAGTATATGTTATCCGATAGCGTTATATTGATTTTTGTCTTTTACAGTGATAATATACTTGAAAAAGTTTTAAGGAGTCACTACAAATGAAAGCAAAAGCACTAAAAGCAGCTCTTCCGTCAACAATCCCCATAATGACCGGATTTCTTTTTCTCGGTCTTTCCTACGGAATATATATGAATTCCTGTGGTTTCAGTTTTATTTATCCTATGCTTATGAGCATGACTATATTTGCCGGCTCCATGGAATTCGTTACCTGTAATATGCTTCTCGGTGCTTTTGCTCCTTTTCAGGCTTTCGTCATGACGCTGATGGTTAATGCCAGACATATTTTCTACGGAATATCCATGTTGGACCGTTTTAAAGGACTTGGTCCAAAAAAAATATATCTTATATTCGGTATGTGTGATGAAACTTTTTCCATCAACTATACCGCCAATATTCCAGATGATGTGGATAAAGGTGACTTTATGTTCTTCGTCACATTGTTAAACCAGTTCTACTGGGTATTTGGTGCTACCCTAGGCGGTCTGTTAGGCTCACTAATAAAATTCAATACAAAGGGCATTGATTTTGTAATGGTTGCAATGTTCGTAGTTATCTTCCTTGAGCAGTGGCTGAAGGACAAGACGCATATCAATTCCCTTATAGGTCTTGTTATCTCCGTTGTATGCCTTATTATATTTAAAGCGGATAATTTCATTCTGCCTTCCATGATTTGTATTCTTGCAGTACTTACATTAATCAGAAAACCGCTTGAAAAAGGAGAAATTGAAAAATGACAATCTCACAGCAAATCATTACGATACTTATGGTCGTACTCGGAACAATGGTAACAAGGTTTTTACCGTTTATAGTATTTCCTGCCGGTAAGGAAACACCTGCCTACATAAAATATCTGGGAAAATATCTGGCAGGTGCTGTTTTTGGTCTTTTGGTCGTATACAGTCTCAAAAATGTAAATATACTGTCCGGCAGCCACGGTATTCCCGAACTTATTTCAATAATCGTGGTGGTAGCATTGCACTTATGGAAACGCCAGATGCTTTTATCTATTGCCGGCGGTACCATATGCTATATGTTATTGGTCCAGTTCGTTTTCCGTGTCTGATGTTTTATAGTCAGACACGATTTTTTTCATACCCGCAACTGTATCCATATTGGCCTTAGTCATTGCCACAGTGTCTTTCATTGCAGCATCAAATTTATCTACCATATCAGCTACCGTAATTATCTCGGCACTGTTTTCTTCTGTTGCCGCACTTACAGCTTCTATTGACGTCTTGAGTTCTTCAACGGACTCCCCGTACTTCTTAACTATATCCGATAAACTTTCCATATCACGGTTCATAATCTCAGTATCACTTGCAAACTGTCTGCTGGTCTGCGAGTAGTCGCTGTAATCTTTAAGTACATTGTCTCTTATATATGCAAGCATTTGTGCTGAAATTGATTCGAGTCCTTCTATAGCCTGCATTACCGTATTACTTACGACCTGTATCTCATTAGCTGCCTTATTGGTGCTTTCTGCAAGAGAGCTTATCTCTGATGCAACTACCGCAAATCCTCGTCCTGCCTCTCCTGCTCTTGCTGCCTCTATGCTTGCATTAATTGCAAGGAGATTAGTCTGGTCTGAAATTGCAAGTATGTCATTGGACAATTCGTTAATCTTCTCAACAGACTGGGCGTTAGCATCCTCTGTAGCAAGATTTCTGCTCATGATTTCATAATTGTCGGATGCTTTAATTTTTGCCTCATCTGAATGTTTTGCAAGTTCTTCGGAAATACTGTTGATTTTCTTTGCAAGCTCTGTATTTTTCTCGGTAAGTTCCGCAATTTTTTCGGTTCCCTGGCAAAATTCCGCCACTTCATTATAAGCCGTTGCTGTTGACGCAGCTATTTCTTCTGTGGCTGCCACCATATTATTCATATCATCGTTGATTAATGTTACCTTGGCATCCGTATCATTCATAACTTTCTCAATAGATGTCATACTTTCATTAATATTATCTGTCCCTGCAGCGATATTATTAATAATATATTGTATTCTGTCCAGAAGGTTGTTAAGTCCGCTGCCGAGAATCTCAAGTTCATCCCCTGAATGTATGTCAAGCTTGCGGGTAAGATCACCATTTTCGCTTCCCAGCTCTTTAATTGTTATATTAATATTTCTGAAATTACGTCTTATTGTCAGAGACTCAAAGAAATACAATAAAAGAACAGCAATAAACACCGCGCCTGCCACAAAGCATATATGCTTTACATAACCCGCAACCTCTTTATTGATATCGGATGTATTCATAGCCACAACTATCAGTCCGCTGTTACCATCAACATCTATGCTTTCCACATCTTCTGCTTCTGAATATTTGTCCGCAAGTTCTTTAAATACATCATAACTGCTACTGTTTTCACCCTTAGCGGCAATATCCTTTATGACATCCTCTCCAAGCTCCTCCTGTATCACCTGTGCAATAAGAGCTGCCCTGTCATCCCTCTCCGCTTTAATTGATCTGCTCATACTTTTCTTTGATACCAAGCCTATCGCCAATGCGGTAAAAAGCGTTGATATAATTATAAAAAAGCACATCTTTCCCACTATACTTGATTTGCGTGTTCTCATCTGTAATCCTCCAAATTTCTGCATATTTTCTCCATAGTTTATACACCGGTAAACTTGTATATATGATACCAAATTCCGTTCATAATCTCAATGGTAAGTTGGTGCGGGGCAATAAAAAACCTCCCTCTGTGACAATACACAGGGGGAGGTACTCATGGTATCTACACTGAATTATTTTACATTAAATGCTTTGATTCCGGGATATACTGCTGATTCGCCGAGCTCTTCTTCAATTCTTAATAACTGATTGTACTTAGCTACTCTTTCACTTCTTGATGGAGCTCCTGTCTTAATCTGACATGTGTTAAGAGCTACTGCAAGATCTGCTATTGTTGTATCTGCTGTTTCTCCTGAACGGTGGCTTGATATAGCTGTATAACCTGCTTTATGTGCCATCTTGATTGCTTCAAGAGTCTCTGATACAGAACCAATCTGGTTTAATTTAATAAGAATTGAGTTACCGCATCCAAGCTCTATACCCTTTGAAAGTCTTTCGGTATTGGTTACAAAAAGGTCATCGCCTACAAGCTGTACCTTATCGCCAAGTTCTTTTGTAAGAATCTTCCAGCCTTCCCAGTCTTCTTCGTCAAGACCATCTTCAATGGAAATGATAGGATATTTCTCTACAAGCTTCTTCCAATGCTCTACAAGTTCCGCAGATGTATATTCTGTACCTGCCTTTGGAAGTTTGTAGTAGCCTTTTCCTTTTTCGCTCTTCCATTCTGATGATGCAGCATCCATAGCAATTCTGAAATCTTTGTATGGCTCGTAACCTGCTTTCTTTACTGCCTCAAGTATTGTTTCGATAGCTTCTTCGTCTGACTTAAGTGCAGGTGCAAAACCACCTTCGTCTCCTACGCTTGTTGCAAGTCCTCTTTCTTTAAGTATTGCAGCAAGGTTATGGAATACTTCTGAACACCATCTTAAACATTCTTTGAAAGAAGGTGCTCCTACAGGCATAATCATAAATTCCTGAACGTCAAGTCCTGATGAAAGTGCATGGCATCCGCCGTTAATAATATTCATCATAGGAACAGGAAGTCTGTTTCCTGAAGCTCCGCCTAAAAATCTGTATAATGGAATATCAAGAGAAATTGATGCGGCTCTGCAGCATGCGATTGATACCGCAAGTATTGCGTTGGCACCTAATTTTGATTTGTCTTTTGTTCCGTCCGCTTTAATCATTGCCTTGTCGATTGCATATATATCAGATGCATCCATTCCTACGATTGCATCATTAATTACAGTATTAATATTTTCTACAGCCTTTGAAACGCCTTTTCCAAGGTATCTTGCTTTATCATTGTCCCTAAGTTCAAGAGCTTCAAATTCACCTGTTGATGCTCCGTTTGGTGCAGTTCCTCTTCCGACAGTTCCGTCAATAAGATATACTTCTGCTTCTACTGTAGGATTTCCTCTGGAATCAAGGATCTCTCTTCCGATTACTTTTTCAAATTCAAGGTAACTCATGGTTCATATCTCCTTTTCATTTCATCTGAAACTCCTTATGCGGGGATTTCCCGCATACACAGCATTGGCATTTACTGTTATAAGGAGTTCATAATGATTATTCACACATTGGTTAGTTTTAACTAACCTTACTTATATTATCATCTAAAAAAAATAAGTGCAAGATGACTAACTGATACAAATTTATCATCTTACACTATTTTTGACCGTTTTTATTAAATTATTCCGTTTTGAGTACGGCGTTGTCTATTATTTCCCATATATTTTCAAGACCCTGTTTTGTTTCTGCCGAAAAGGGAACAAGGATTCCGTCTTTTGACATTCCAAGGCCTTCACTCAATATTTTTACCTGCTTCTGTATCTGGCTTCTTTTTATTTTATCCAGTTTGGTGGCAATAATGACCGGTTCATAACCCTCGCTTACAATCCATTCATACATAAGTCTGTCATTTTCAGAAGGTGCATGACGGATATCGATAAGAAGGAACACTCTTTGCAGTTGTTTTGAGGTGCTAAGGTAGCGTTCAATCATCTTGCCCCATTTCGCCCTTGTCTCAAGGGTTGTTTTGGCATATCCGTATCCCGGCAGGTCAACACAATAAAATACATTATTGATATTGTAAAAATTAATCGTCTGCGTCTTACCGGGCTGTGACGAAGTCTTTGCATAGGATTTTCTGTTCATTATGGCATTAATCAATGAAGATTTTCCTACATTGGATTTGCCTGCAAAAGCGACTTCCGGAAGTGTATTTTCGGGAAGTTTACTTGTTACACCGCATACTGTTTCAAGATTTACACTTTTTATTACCATTTAGTCCTCCTTGCAAAGTGCTCTACGGATTACATCATCCATTTTCTTTACATAAATTATCTCGACATTTTCAAGAATTTCAGGTTCCATGTCAAGAATGTCTTTTTTATTTTTATCAGGAACGAGAACCTTTTTAATTCCTACATTTTTGGCTGCCAGAATTTTTTCTTTAAGCCCGCCTATAGGAAGTACGTTACCGTGAAGCGTTATCTCCCCGGTCATGGCATATTCGTGGCTGACTTTACGGTTGGTATACGCCGACAGCATTGCAAGCGTCATTGTAATTCCTGCGGATGGTCCGTCCTTTGGCACCGCTCCCTCAGGAATGTGTATATGGATATCTTTATTTTCAAATAGTTCCTTATCTATTCCATATTCGGAAGCCTTTGACCTTATATATCCCAGTGCGACTATTGCCGACTCTTTCATTACATCTCCAAGCTGACCGGTAAGTGTAATTTCGCCTTTGCCCTCCATGATACAGGCTTCCACATCAAGGGTTACGCCTCCGACGGCTGTCCATGCAAGTCCTTTTACAATACCCACCGCATCGGATTTTAAGGCTTCCTCTTTATCAAATTTAACGGTACCGAGATACTCTTTAAGATTAGAGGCTTTGATTTTGTTAGCCGTAGTCTCTCCCGAAACTATTTTTGCAGCCGCTTTACGGCATACCGCCGCAATGCTTCTTTTCAATTCCCTGACTCCGGCTTCCCTTGTATATCCGTCAATTATACCGTTAATCGCATCTTTACTGAAGGACACCTGTTTAGACGTTAAGCCGTTTTTCTTAATCTGCTTTGGAATGAGGTGCTCTTTGGCTATATGGAATTTTTCAGGTTCGGTATAGCTGTTAATTTCGATAACCTCCATACGGTCAAGCAATGGCTTTGGAATGGTCTGTGTGTCATTTGCTGTTGCCATAAAAAAGCACTTCGACAAATCCACCGGTACTTCCATAAAATGGTCATGAAATGCACTGTTTTCGGCACTGTCAAGTACCTCAAGAAGTGCCGAGGCTGTATCTCCTCTGCTGTCCGTTCCCACTTTATCGATTTCGTCTAAAAGCATAAGCGGATTAAGTGTTCCCGCCTGACTTATTCCTTCAATAATACGTCCCGGCATTGCGCCTACATAGGTTCTTCTATGTCCTCTTATCTCTGCTTCATCCCTGACACCGCCAAGGCATATTCTTACATATTCACGGTTTAACGCTCTCGCTACCGACATGGCAACAGAGGTTTTACCTGTTCCCGGAGGCCCTACAAGACAGATAATAGGTGCATCACTTTCTTTACTGAGACTTTTTACTGCAATAAACTCAAGAATCCTTTCCTTGACTTTAGTAAGTCCGTAGTGGTCTTCATTGAGTATTTTCTCTGCGTGTTTTATATCGTTATTTTCTTCCGTAAAATTGCTCCACGGAAACTCAAATAATGTGTCGATATAGTTCTTGATTACCTGAAGTTCCGATGACATCTTCGGGCAGCTTCTGTATTTTTTAATTTCGGAAGCAAGCTTTTCCTTCACACATTCAGGGGCGTTAAGATTTTTGACTTTTTCGTCAAGGTCATCATCCTCATCCTCACCACCAAGCTCCTCTTTCAGAAGTCTTATCTGTTCGTTGATAAAATATTCCTTCTGCTGTTCGCTGATTTTGGTCTTAATTTTGGAAATAATAAATTCTTTATAATCGTTAATATCAATTTCATCCATTATGGAATGGCTGAGGATAAAATACTTTTCTTCAATATCATCTGTTGCAAGGATTTCTTCCCTCAACAGAAAATCGTCAAGAGTTTCCGCCGTTGCTTCATATACAAAACCTGCATCATCTTTTATGTTTTTTAAACGTCTTACGGTATTGGCAGACTTTTTACCTACGCTGTTACAGTAATCCTCCACAGCCTTTATTACGGTTCTACGCCATGCTTCCCTGTCCATCGGGGTCTCAAAACCTTCGGATTCGTCAACCTCAGTTGTTGTGGCATAGCTAATCTCCGTATCTTCAAGCTCATAGCCTACTGCCTCTGCCTTATAAAGTCCCTCTACCGTTACTTGTGCAGGTCCTCCCGGAACTTTAATTACCTGTTTGATTTCACATACGGTTCCGTATTCGTAGATTTCGTCCAGCTTAGGTTCAACAGGCTCCGGTGATTTCTGCGGAACAAGAAATACTCTCCGTTCATGCTTCATAGCATACTCAACGGCTTTTATTGATTTTTTTCTGCTTATATCAAAACGAATGACCATACATGGTAATATGGTCATTCCTCTTAGAGTTATAAGCGGTAATCTGATTACCTCATTATTCATGTTTGTCTCCATTTTTACTGTTGGCGGTCTTGGCAGCGGATTTTTCTACCTTGGTACTGCGGTACTCAATTTCCGGTCTGCCGTCTCCGGTAATAGTATTTTCAGTTACTATACATTTGGAAATATTATCATCTGACGGAATCTCGTACATAACATCCATCATCGCTTTTTCCATAATTGAACGAAGTCCTCTCGCACCGGTCTTTCTTTCAAGACTCTTCTTTGCGATAGCCCTTACTGCTTCTTCTGTAATTTCAAGCTGGACTTCATCGTATTCAAAAAGTTTTCTGTACTGTTTAACAAGAGCGTTCTTAGGTTCTGTAATGATTTTTACAAGGGCATTCTCATCCAACATATCAAGTGCCACAGTTACAGGAATACGTCCTACAAATTCAGGTATTAATCCGAATTTAACCAAATCCTGTGGAAGAACCTTATCAAAGAACTCTCCGATTTCAAAGTCAGTCTTATCCGATATAATAGAATTAAATCCGATTGACTTCTGATCCATTCTGTTCTCAATTATCTTTTCCAGTCCGTCAAAGGCACCACCGCATATAAAGAGGATATTGGTTGTATCAATCTGTATAAGCTCCTGCTGTGGATGCTTTCTTCCTCCCTGCGGAGGAACTGAAGCCATTGTACCCTCAAGAATCTTGAGAAGTGCCTGCTGTACGCCTTCTCCCGATACATCTCTGGTTATTGATACATTCTCTGACTTCTTGGTAATCTTATCTATCTCATCTATGTAAATAATACCTTTTTCGGCTTTATCTATATCATAATCCGCAGCCTGTATAAGCTTAAGGAGAATATTTTCTACATCTTCACCTACATATCCCGCCTCGGTAAGTGTTGTGGCGTCTGCAATGGCAAACGGTACATTAAGTATCTTTGCAAGCGTCTGTGCAAGATATGTCTTACCCGAACCGGTTGGTCCCAACATAAGGATATTGCTCTTCTGGAGTTCAACCCCGTCATCCGCAACAGAATCCTTATGAATAATACGTTTATAATGATTATATACAGATACGGCAAGAACCTTCTTGGCATTATCCTGTCCAACTACATATTCATCAAGTAAAGCCTTTATCTCCATAGGCTTAAGCAGATTAATGTCCGTGAAAGTACCCTTAGATGGTTCATCATCATATATCTGTTCTGAAAGAATCTCGTTGCAAACCTCTATACATTCATCACAGATAAATACATCCCCGGGTCCTGATATAAGTTTTCTAACCTGATTCTGATTTTTTTTGCAAAAAGAACAACGACATCCTTTGTCTTCTCTGTTTCCGGCCATTTCGGTCCCCCAATCTGTTATTTTTTTAATACATTTTGTAGTATGCTTATTACGCAAGAATAACTCCCGCTGTTAGGCGGGAGTTCTCAATATTATTTTCTGTTCTCAATAATACTGTCAATGAGACCATATTCAAGAGCTTCCTGTGCTGTCATATAATTATCTCTGTCAGTATCTCTTTCAATCACATCAATTGGCTTGCCGGTATTCTTAGCAAGGATTTCATTGAGTTTCTGTTTGGTCTTAAGTATCTGGTCTGCTACGATTTTCATATCAGAAGCCATACCTCTTGAACCGCCACTTGGCTGATGAATCATTATCTCTGCATTAGGAAGTGCAAATCTCTTGCCCTTTGTTCCTCCCGATAAAAGGAAGGCTCCCATACTTGCCGCCATACCGATACAAATCGTAGATACGTCACTCTTAATGTAATTCATTGTATCGTAAATTGCCATTCCGGCTGTTACCGAACCGCCCGGACTGTTGATATATAACTGGATATCCTTGCCCGGATCTTCTGCTTCAAGGAATAAAAGCTGTGCAACAACAATATTTGCTGATACATCAGTTACTTCTTCTCCAAGAAAAATAATTCTGTCTTTTAAAAGTCTTGAATAAATATCATAAGATCTTTCTCCACGGCTTGTCTGTTCAATGACATAAGGTACTAAACTCATATAAATCCCCTTTCTATCTGATTAATATGATTAAAATTATTCTTCGTCTTCAGCTTTCTTAGGTGCTTTCTCAACAGCCTTGCTTCCAAGGAGTTCTGCTGCTTTCTGTACTGCAAGATCTTTCTTAATCTGGTCTTTTTCAGTATCACCGATAAATTCTTTAACTTTTTCAACTTCCATATTGTACATAGAAGCCATCTTCTCTATCTCAGCATCAACGTCTGCTTCTGTTACTTCAATCTTCTCTGCATCAGCTACTGCCTCAAGTACAAGGCTGTTCTTGATTCTTGTTGTAGCTTCAGGCTTCATTGTCTCCATAAACTGTTCAGGAGAACCGCCTACATACTGCATATACTGTTCCATTGAAAGTCCCTGTGACTGTAATCTCTGTGCAAAGTCTTCAATCATACGGTTAACCTGTGTCTTAACCATTGCATCAGGAATTTCCATTGTTGCATTTTCAACTGCTGCAGCTACTGCAAGTCTTTCTCTTTCGCTCTTTGCAGCTTCTTTCTTTTTCTCTGTTAAGTTCTTCTTAATGTCAGCCTTGTAATCTGCAAGTGTATCAAATTCGGATACTTCCTGTGCAAATTCATCATCTAACTTAGGAAGTTCTTTTGCCTTGATTGCCTTAACAACTACTTTGAATGTAGCTGCCTTGCCTGAAAGGTTCTCTGCCTGGTAATTCTCAGGGAATGTTACATTAACTTCTACTTCTTTGCCAATCTTAGCTCCGATTAACTGTTCTTCAAATGTATCGATAAATGAATGAGAGCCGATTGTTAAAGGATAATCTGTTCCCTTTCCGCCTTCAAATGCTTCACCGTCAATGAAACCTTCAAAGTCGATGATTGCCTGGTCCTTATCCTTAACGCCTCTTGTTGTTACATCAAGAAGTCTTGAATTCTGTTCTCTTACTTTCTCAAGTTCTGCCTTAACATCATCGGCTGTTACTTTTGTGTCTACCTTTTCGATTTCAACGCCAAGGTACTTACCGAGTGTTACTTCAGGCTTAACTGCAACTGTTGCTGTAAAGATAAAATCTTTGCCTTTTTCAATCTGTGTTATATCGATTTCAGGCTGTGAAACGATATCAAGTCCGCACTCGCCGGCAGCATCTGAATATGCTGAAGGAATAGCATAGTTGGCAGCATCTTCATAGAAGATTCCTGCTCCGTACATCTTCTCTATCATTGCACGAGGTACTTTACCTTTTCTGAAACCAGGAACACTGATTTTATTCTTATTCTTCATATAAGATTCCTGAAGTGCTTTTTCAAAATCATCAGCTGAAACTGTGATTGTAAGCTTTGCCATGTTCTTTTCTAAATTCTCGACTGTAAAACTCATCTTAAATAATTCCTCCTAATATTACCGTCATCCGTTCTATATAGTTACAGACGGTTACACAGCGGATATTATAGCATATCGGTAAATTAAATGTCAATAAAGGCATTGCGGGTCTTTACACGGGTCTTTCCCTATATTCAGGTGTTAAAATCCTCTGTAAAATATCTGTTCCAGTATGCGGTCTCGTCCACGGTTTCAAATATCCTGCTTATCTCGCTGCATAAAAACTTCATCTTGTCTACTATACGGGGAAGATTTATTGCATTGTATTTTTCCATACATTCATCGTCCCACAGCATAGAGAATAACAACTGTACTTCAGTAATAGGATCTTCCATTGTCTCATCCAGCAGGAAATATCCGTTTTCAATATTACTGCTGCTGCAAAGATATTTTTTATTCTTGCTACTACTTCCATATGTAAATCCATCGGGATTGTAATCATTCCAGTCTGATAAAAAGCCGTCACGTTTCGGAGAATATTTTGCATGAAACATCATTGAATACATCATATCTCCTGCCAAGTCCATATCCGTGTCACTTTCATTTACAAGCCAGTATTCATGTTCCCTGTCATTAAAGCTGACTCCCACAGAATCTTTTTTCAGAATTAAAATTACAATTTCTGTGGCATCATCCGAATCAAAAGTTGTAACTTCTTCTATGAAGCCTTCAGGCAGCTTTGAAAAATAGTCATCAATCTCATCCAGAATGGCATCAACCTTACGTTCATTATCCAATAGTTTATATGATGACACGCTCTTTTCTTTTATTTTATCTTTGCCATAACAAATGGTTATGCCGTACTTTGCCTCTATTTTTTCTTTTTTATCAAGGCAGTAATCTGTCTCTTTGCTGTTACTGCATCCCGTAACGGTTAATATAAAGACCATTGTAATTGTTGATAGTATTAACTTTTTTATTAGTTTCATTTTATCCCTCTTGTGTGTTACTCTTTTCCTACAAAATGCCTGTTCCAATATGCCGTTGTGTCCACTGTATCAAATGAAAACTGGATTACATCACGTATATAAAGTGCCTTTTGACGGATTTTTGGTGCTTTATCAAGAATTTCAATACCTTTTTCATCTTCTGTCATAAGCAGTGAAAATATTCTGGCTTCATCATCAATATCATCTAACGCAGGTTCATCACCGATAAAATACGCTTCTTCCTGATTATCTTCATTATATAAATACTTAAAATATTCTGTGGTATTACTGTAATCATATCCCTCCGGATTGAACAAAGGCATGCTAAACATTGCCTCCATATGATTTTTTCTGAACTCTATGTTGTAATAAACGGATTCCATTGTACAATAAGCTAATTGTCCTTCAATTTCTTTATTATTGTCCAATATCCAATAATCGCCGAGACTCAAATCATTTTTAACATCCGTTACCCCATCACCGCTTACATATATGTATATCTTTCTGTCCGGATATTCTTCATAATCCTGATATGTTTTCAATTCTTTAACAAAACCGTCGGGCAGTTTTGCAAAATACTCATCTATCACTTTTAAATCTTCTTCACGAACCTTTTCAATTTCTATTCCGTATTTCTGTTCTATTTCCAATTCTCTTTCATTTAATCTTTCGCTTTTATTTTTTCCACAGCCGGATAACGTTATTGCCATTATCATTATCGCTATTGTAATAAATGTTTTTTTCATCAAGGTACCTCCTTCTATTTAAAATATCTGTTCCAGTATGCGGTTTCATCAGCCGTTTCAAACGCACGGTTTATTTCATCACAAAGGTACTTTACTTTTGCACGGAGTTTAGGATTCTTCTCAAAAACAGGGCTCGCATCTACATCATCATCCATAATAATTGCAAATATTTCTGCAGCATCATTCCTATCTGATTCCAATGCTTCCGTTGTTGTAAAATACACTTCTTCATTTTTACCTTTGTATAAAACATATTTTAGAAATTCGTCCTCATTATACCCATATTTAAAATCTTCAGGATTGTAATCATACCATTCGTCAAGAAGTCCATTTCTGTATTTTCTTGTTGATATATTGTAACAGATAGAGTATCCCATAAAGTATCCCATTGCAAACTTAATATTTTCATTTTTTTTGATATTCCATATATCGCCTTTTCCAATATCTGAATAAAAGTTTGTTTCATCACCAATTTCTATATGTAATTTACGGTCATCTATTCCTTCATATTTCTTTAATTCTTTTACAAAACCTTTCGGTAGATTAGCAAAATACTCATCTATAATTTTCAGAGTATCATTGTCTGCACCTTCAATTTCAATTCCGTATCTTTCTTCTATCTTCTCTTCGTATGACTTGCCACAGCCTGTCAAAATAAAAATCAGGCTCATTAACATAGTGATTATTAATATTTTTCTTATAGATTTCATAACACAACTCCATTATTCAATAAATTTTCCTAAGCTTCCAGCAGCTGTTGCTCCAACCGGTCCAAAATAATACACTAATCCCATTGAAACGGCTGCAGCTCCGGCAATTGCTAACGCTTTTCCTGTTTCTTTCAAACCCTCAACCACATAATCTCCAAAACTCTTTTGAGGATTTGTTCCTCTGGAGCCCTCTTTTTTCATTACCCCTCCACTGTGGCGATTGGCTTCTGCCTCTGCTTGTGCCTCCGCATAATTTTTCAAATATTCATCATACGCCACCTCATAATCTTTAACGAATTCGCTTGAGGTCGACTCATCAAGCATTATGTTGATTTCCATTCCGACAGTAGCCTCTACCTTTCCATTTTTGTCCTCACTGAGTACCTGTGTGTTTTCGTAAACAACATTACATATGCCTGACATCATTTTAGTCATATTAACTTTGGTTGTTGCCCCACCGTTTGTATACTCAATCCATAGCTGACCTTCTCTGACGACTATCGCACTGCCACTCTTTCCGGCGTTCACGGCAACATTGTCAAGACTTGGTACTTGTTTCATCATTTCCAATATATCCTGTGCAAATTCTGCCCTTATCTGTCCGTTTCCTTTAGTTCCCTTAATATCTGCATAATATTCCAGGTACATCATCGGATTGTCCACTTTAAAATCAAATACTCTAACGCTGTCCGTAACACTTAAAATTTTATCCATCATATCATTTATCTTATCCTTAACAGAATCTTCTAAATCCCTGTTGATAACATTTATGATATTCTTTATATTTTGTTCTTTCGAGAGTTCCTTTATTGTTTCAGAACTAATTCCTGCTCCACTGTTGATATTCGGCGTGGTACTTGATACGCCCTGCGATGTCTTAGGGGTTGTACTTGATGTTGTACCCGTGGTCTTTGTCGTGGTACTTGACGTTGCCCCCGTAGTCTTCGTTGTTGTACTTGATGTTGTACTTGAGGTTATTCTTACCGAACTTTGTGTACTGCTTGCTCCGTAAGAGGCAGTGGTGCTTGAAGTTATCGCTCCTGTGGTTTTTGTAACCGATGTAGTGCTTGAACCTGTTACATTTTTCACCGTTGAACTGCTGATTCTGTTTCCTGATGTAGTACTGCTAACCCCTCTACATCCGGCAGTTGACTTGGTTCCATACGGCGTTGTTTTTGATGAAACTGTTAAATCTGACATTCCTTTTATCTCCTTTGTTCTCATTTTTAAAGTAATCTTTTATCTTTAAGGCTCCGTCGATATAGATTTCTACCGTCCAGTTATTGCCTGTATCATAAAGTATTGCGGGGATATCTATCCAGAATACGGCATTAACCGTATATATGTAATTATCCTGCGGGCAGTCTATTGTCTGTTCTTCTATGTGGTAAACACTACCGTCCTCCCTGTACCAGATTGCCGTAACAGAATGAATGTCTGTAAGCTCCGAGACGTCAACACTTATTGAATACTTTTCATCCAATGTGTTGTTAAAAAGATGGTTGCTGCAATACTGCCCATACCTAACGCCCGGTGTCATTGAATATCCTGCGATAACAGGCTTATGAAAATTTTGTTGCATGATTTGTCCGCTCTCTACCCTTAACACCGACCACACTTCTCCATCTTTCCATCTTACATATTTATACGCATCTTTATCATTAAAACGTATGCTCTCATTTATTATATATTTGTACATATGTTCCCCATCCGGAATATTCAAATCTATTATCCAGCAATTATCTGTTTTTAACATTTTCCTTATGAGAACCCTGTTGTTAATCGCTATAATTATTGATATTTTCTTTACTTCACCAAAATCATCATTTTTAAATACTATCCTCATTTAATTTCCTCCATAGTCTGTGATAATCATCCGTCATCCTTTTTGCTGTAAACCTCTTTAAGTTACTGATGAGTATATCCATCTGTTCATCTATAAACTTCTCATCATCCTTCATAAACCGTTTAACAGTTTCTTTCAATTCATTGTCCGCATAAGGATTATATTTATATGAATACCCTGCAAGAATTTCATCAAGTCCTCCGTTATTACTGCTTATAACCGGAGTTCCCTCTGTCATTGCTTCAAGTGCAACATATCCAAACGGCTCATATAGAGATGGTATTATTAACGCATCCAGCATATTGTAAAAACTCTTCTTTCTTTTACCGGTACACCACCCATAAAAAATAACTTTATCTCTCATATCTGCTGCATCTATATACTCCAAAATTCTACGTACATACTCTGTGTCATTCTTTGGACAGGCAATATGCAGTTCCGCATCCAGGTCTCTGAATGCGTGTATGCACTCAATAAGACCTTTTCTGTAATCGGTCCTGCCAATAAAACCGTATTTTTTACGGCTGTTTCTGTAATTACGGTTAAAAACTATGCTGTTGTCATCATATGTAATTCCGTTATATATAACCCTTATTTTATCTGCATACTCAGGGTATATGGATACCAGTTTCTTACGTTCGGCGTCTGAAACACATACAAGTATATCCGCCATTCTGCATAACTTCTCAAATTTATTCCTGACATCATCATTTCCGCCAAAAGCATCCCAATAAGGCATAGGCTCCGGCGTGGGAACGGAATGGATTACATATACAAGCTTTCTGGTTTTAAGCAGATCCTCCGTAATAATGTTCGCAAACTCATAAAACTGTATTACGATAATTCTGCAGTCAATCTGATTGAGTTTGTAAATTTCCTCTTCAGACATAACAAAAATGTCTTTACTTCCGGGATAATACTCCGTATCAATATCAGCACCACCCGATATAATATGAACAAAGCCTTCATTACTGTCCCTGTATTGGTACATTTCATTCATATAAGTCCCCGCACCGCCGATAACATACCGTCCTATTTCGTTATTAATATGCAAAACATTATAAAAGTCCTTACATCCTATCTTCAACATAAATCAGTCCCCCTTCCCATAATGATATTGTCTGCCTTGAGTATATACATTTCCTGTGGGCTCCTGCACTCAACGTACTTAACCGGGAATATATCTATGTTCTTTTCATCACATTGGTTCCACATATCAAGAATGAATACACCATTATCTTTATTCTTTATATAGATATCCTCATAAGAAAATGCTGTCCGTCCCTTTAACTTAAATGCCTGTAATTTAGAAATACTTTTTTCTTTTTCCTTCAAAATACTATCCACCCTTCCTTTTCGCAACGCAAAAAAAGGCTGCAACAATTTATGTTGCAGCCGAGCTATCATAGAAAAATATGAATCCCCTTAGACCCCTAGCTTTGCGTCCCTACATTTCTGTAAGTTTGCCCATTCATAAAACTGATTTAAGTATAGTATTTTCAGTCGAAATTTGTCAAGTAATATTTTACAAGTTACATGTGTATATGATAAAATACACACACCGAATTGAATTTGGTGA
>JBNMKN010000029.1:0-16921 GCA_050874365.1 Butyrivibrio sp.
CTTCTCTTCTTCACCTGCGATGTATGGAATTACATTGCCTTCCATTTCAGGCCAGTCTTTAAATGTCTTGCCCGCACCTGAAATCGCCTGATATGTTGTTGCAACAACAAGCTTAGGTCCGAATTCTTTAAGTGCAAAAATTGCAGGAGTATAACTCTGGATTGAGCAGTTAGGTTTAACTGCGATAAATCCTCTCTTTGTACCGAGTCTCTTCTTCTGATATTCAATAAGTCCGAAATGTTCAGGGTTGATTTCAGGAACAACCATAGGAACATCCTCAGTCCAACGATGAGCACTGTTGTTAGATACAACAGGAGTCTCTGTCTTAGCGTAATCTTCTTCTATTTTCTTAATTTCTTCTTTAGTCATATCGACTGCTGAGAATACGAAGTCAACCTTTGAAGCAACTTCTTCAACATCCATTACATTGTAGACAATCATCTTCTTAACTGCTTCAGGCATTGGAGTTGTCATTTTCCATCTGTCGCCTACAGCGTCTTCATAAGTCTTTCCTGCTGAACGTGGGCTTGCTGCAATTGCCACAACCTCAAACCAAGGATGATTCTCAAGCAAAGAAATAAATCTTTGTCCTACCATACCGGTTCCACCAAGGATACCTACTCTAAGTTTCTTTTCCATTTCATTTCTCCTATCTGCTAATTCTTATCATAGACTGCAAATTCCAATCCCTTACTGCGGATTCCGTCTATAAAATCACCTAACATATCCCTGTTAGTTGATGATGAACCACTTAACTGGTATATTGCACCGCCGTGAGCTTTATTAAGTGCATTAGACAAAGCTTCCGCTACATCCGGCTGATTATTGACATCCCAGTCGGAGTACGCATAACTCCAGAATACAGTCCTGTATCCAAGCTGTCCTGCAAGTGCAAGTGCCTGTTCGGTGAAGTATCCTGACGGAGCACGGAACAGATACATCTCATACCCGTAAGTTTCATAGACGTAATTGTATAACACACCCATCCTCGTTGTCAAACTATTTACAGACAATCCAGGAATTTCTTCTCCCGTGTCTGTGTAGTTGCCGAGAACATGTCCTTCGTCAATCATTCTTTGTATTAATTCAGGATTCTTTTCCGCATAGCTTTTTGTAATAAAGAAAACAGCGGAAACATTTTTTTCTTTCAGTATATCCAGTATTTTTTCCGTATTGCCGTACTCAAGTATCTCATTAAAGGTAAGCCATACATAATTGCTCTCAGGCTGTATAAAATCTACCTTGTAATCACCGTATTTTAATTCATAAAAGGCCAGATTAGGTCTGTTGGTTGCCTCATCAACGGTATTGCCTATTCCATAGTACACTCCGTCGGAGCTTAATGAATTAATATCCTTGACATTAATTCCCGTATTGTTATTCATATATGGCGAATATTTACCGTCACCCATAATGTTGGACGGCATCTTTCCCTCTTCAACAATATTTACCTCAAAACCTTTTACCGCACAGTTTCCGTATTCATCCCTTGCGATTACTTCACAGTTATATTTTCCTACCTTGTCAAAAGATAAGGTGTTAAGCATATTTTTCTTATTATCGGCTGCCGTAATATTATCGGAAAAGCCGTATGTAACCTCTGAATAATCATTTACGGATTTAACCACATCCAAAAGAGATAAGGTTGCCGATACTTCAAAATAAAAAGTGCTTCTTTGAAGGGTAATTTCAGGTTCTTCTGTATCGGTTACCTTCACCTGAAAAGTCTTTGATTCATCTATGTAATTAATCGTTGCGGTATAAGTACCGATAACATCCTTATTAACCTTTGAAAGGTCCAACGTCATCTCCTGAAGTACCTTTTTAGGTGCTCTAACATAATCTTTAAGCTCCGTACTTATCTCGCTGCCCACATTAACCTCGAATTCTTCTCTGTACAGGTTAATATTACCGTTACTTTTACCACAGCCGGTTGCGGCAGCCATAAAAAAGGCGGAGGCTATAATAGCCAGTCGTTTTTTCAAAGTATTCCTCCTTATCTGTCAGTATATTAGAAAAAACGGGCGTCCAAAGGACACCCTTTTTGTGAAATCAATATAAGCTACTAACGGGATTCGAACCCGTGACCTCCGCCTTACCAAGGCGACGCTCTACCTCCTGAGCCATAGTAGCAAGTTCATGAACAAATGTACCATATTTACGGAATATATTCAACAATTTTTTAAAATTTTATTTCTAATTCTTTGTATGGCATTATCTATGGACTTAACAGGCTTTTGTAATTTTTCTCCTATTTCCGCATAACTAAGGCCTTCTATGTAGAGTTCAACTACATTTTTTTCAAATTTACTGAGGTCATTGTTCATGCAGGTCTGAATCTTAATTACCTGTTCTTTTGCAATAAGCATCTCTTCGGGATTTTTCATGCTGTCTGCTACTAATGTATCCACAAGCTTAATATCCTCGTCGGATTCATTATCGTTAATGGTCTCTTCAAAAGAAACATATCCGTTCAGAGGGCCGTTTTTCTTTCTGTTATACCTTGTAATCGTGGACCTGATATGCCTTGATACGCACAAAGAAGCAAAGGTCATAAACAATGCGTCCTTTTCGGGATTATAATCCCTTATTGCCTTAAAAAGTCCAAGCATGCCCTCCTGAAGCAGATCTTCGTTATCAGCACCCGCAAGATAATAAGAACGCACATTTTTTCTGACAAGATTCTTGTATTTTTCAATAAGGTAATCCGCAGCTTTTTCATCACCTGAATGATATTTTGCCACAAGTTCTTCATCCGAAAGCATTTTATAAGTATCGGTAATTGCCATATATTACATCCTCTGTCTGACTATTTCATAAGCAAGAACACCTGCTGCAACCGATGCGTTAAGCGAATCAATGTTACCCTTCATAGGAATTGACGCTACATAATCGCATTTTTCTTTTACAAGTCTGCTGACTCCTTCTCCTTCGTTACCGATTACAAGTCCTATAGGGCCTGTAAGATTTAAGTTATACATGGTCTCGCCGCCCATATCGGCGCATACAAACCACAGTCCTTCTTTTTTGAGGTCTTCTATTGTCGCTGAAAGGTTGGTAACCTTGGCAACAGGAGTATAATTAAGGGCACCTGCACTGGTCTTTGCAACAGTTGCCGTAAGACCTACCGCACGTCTTTTCGGAATAATTACTCCGTGTGCACCCGCAAGGTTTGCCGTTCTTATTATCGCTCCGAGATTATGAGGGTCTTCTATCCCGTCAAGTATAAAAATAAACGGTGGCTCGCCTTTTTCCTTTGCTGCATTAAGAATATCTTCCACTTCCGCATAATCATAGGCTGCCGCATTGGCTACAACCCCCTGATGGTGGCCTGTCTTTGATAATCTGTCAAGAATTTCCCTGTCAACATATCTGATTATCGTGTCTGTCTTTTTGGCTTCACGGATAATCGTCATTACCGGGCCGTCTTTACATCCGTCAAGCACATAAAGCTTATCAATAGTTTTGCCTGATCTGAATGCTTCAATTACCGCATTCCTTCCTTCAATGGTAAATTCTGTATATCTCATGAGATATGTTCCTCCTGAAATCCTTTTTTTACAAGCTCCATAATCCTGTCAAACTTTTTCTGAAGATAGAGGTAGCCGATTAACGCTTCAAATCCCGTAGCCTTTCTGTAATCGGAGGTTGAAGCATTTTTGGCTTTGGTACAGGAATGGGCATTACGTCCTCTTTTGTATACCGCTTCCTCTTCTTCACTCAGCATGTCCATTATCGATTCAATAATCTGTGCCTGGGTTGATGCTTTGGCAAGATTACTTGCCTTTTTATTAAGTTTGTTTACAGGTGCGTTACCCCTGGTTACAAGATTGGTTCTTATAATCAGTTCGTACACGCAGTCACCGATATAGGCAAGTGTCAGAGGAGAATATAACGCAACGTTTACTTCTCCTATCTGAAATGCCTTTTCCATGGCATCAAACATCAATCTATCCTCACACTATTTCCCAAACAGTTCCTTCTCTGGTATCCTTTATCTGTATGCCTTTTGACGCAAGTTCATCACGGATTGCGTCTGCCTTGGCAAAATCCTTTTCTTTCTTTGCCGCTTTTCTTTCTTCAATCTTTGCAAGAATATATTCCTTAAGTTCGGAATCCACAGAACTTTCCTTATCATCACCGTGAAGTTTTAAAAGGTCAAGTGAAAGCACTTCGTCAAAGCTCTTTATAAGCTCCAACTTGGTCATATCGTTAATGTCGCTTCGTAATACGTCATATACAACGGTTATCGCCGAAGATGTATTAAGGTCTGAGCATATTGCTGCTTCAAATTTATTTCTGAAATCTGCAAATGCGGCTTCATCCACGCTGCCTTCTGCCTTTAATTCGCCTATCTTCTTAACAAGTTTATTATATGCTGTTGTCATATTATCAAGAACCTCGTAAGAAAATTCAAGAGGTTTACGATAATGTGACTGTAAGCAGAATAATCTGTATACAAGTGGGTTATAACCTTTTTCCTCAAGAAGTGATACTGTAAGGAATTCGCCCTTTGATTTGCTCATCTTTCCTGATTTATCGTTAAGATGATGAACATGGAACCAGTAGTTGCACCACTTATGTCCGAGATACGACTCGCTCTGGGCAATTTCATTAGTATGATGTGGGAAAATATTATCAACACCGCCACAGTGGATATCCATGTATTCACCTAAGTGCTTCATACTGATGCATGAACATTCAATATGCCATCCCGGATATCCTACACCCCATGGACTGTCCCACTTAAGTTCCTGATTATCGAATTTGGATTTTGTAAACCAGAGTACAAAGTCTGCTTTGTTCTTTTTATTAACATCTTCGCTTACGTCATCCCTGACGCCGACCATAAGTTCTTTTTCCGACTGGCTTGAAAAAACATAATAATCATCAAGCTTAGAGGTGTCAAAATATACGTTGCCTCCTGCAATATAAGCATAATCTTTTTCAAGAAGGACTTTAACCATGTTAATAAACTCAGGAATACAGTTAGTCGCAGGCTCCACAACATCAGGTCTTTTAATGTTAAGCTTACGGCAGTCATCAAAGAAAGCGTCCGTATAATACTTGGCAATTTCCATTACTGTCTTATGCTCTCTTTTGGCGCCCTTAAGCATCTTATCCTCGCCTGTGTCAGCATCACTTGTAAGATGTCCCACATCCGTGATATTCATTACACGTTTTACATCATAACCCACATAACGCAAAGTCTTTTCAAGAATATCTTCCATGATGTAAGACCTTAAATTACCTATGTGTGCAAAATGATATACTGTAGGTCCGCAGGTATACATTGCTACCTTTCCGTCAACGTTAGGTATAAACTGCTCAATTTTTCTTGTAAGTGTATTAAAAAAATATACTTTATTTTCCATCGTATTGCTCCTGTCTCTCTTTTAATTTACTTATCTGTCTCTGAATGTCATCAAGCTCTGCTCTCACAGGGTCAGGTAAATGAATCTGGTCAAGATCCTTGTTAGGAAGCCTTACATCATCACATTTAACCACTCTGCCGGGTATTCCCACAACTGTTGAATTAGGAGGAACTTCCTCAAGGACTACGGAACCTGCCCCTATCTTGGAACCGGAACCTATTGTAAATGAGCCAAGTATCTTGGCTCCTGTACTTATCATAACATTATCACCGATAGTAGGATGTCTCTTACCCTGCTCCTTACCTGTACCTCCGAGAGTTACTCCCTGATAAATCGTAACATTGTCACCGATTATCGTTGTCTCTCCGATTACAACACCATGTCCGTGGTCGATAAAAAGGCCTTTGCCTATCTGTGCACCGGGATGGATTTCAATACCCGTCTTTCTTGCAGCCTTCTGTGAGATTTTTCTTGCTTTATAGAATTTACCTTTAAGGTAATATTTATGTGCTTTTCTGTATTCCCATATAGCCCAGAAGCAAGGATAAAGAAACACTTCCCTGTTGGCTTTCATCGCAGGGTCCCTGTCTTTTATGACTTCTATGGATTCTTTAACATATTCTCTGAATTTCATGATATCTCCTTAACATTAAGAATTTCTGCTGCAGCATCCCTTACAGGAACTGCAGTCAGCAAATCTATCATTCATAATATCATTATATACAATATTTTCAACCTTGCTAATCATTGCCACCGCCTGAGCAGATATGCCAAGTCCCTCTCCAGTAAATCCAAGTCCCTCTTCTGTTGTTGCCTTTACACTCACTCTGTCCACATCTATCTTAAGTGCATCCGCAATATTCTGTCTCATAGTCGGTATGTGAGCCGCCATTTTAGGCTTCTGTGCTATTATTGTGCTGTCCACATTATCTATAACATAATGATTATCTTCTAACATCTCTCCAACCTTTTCCAGAAGATAAAGGCTCGAAACACCTTTGTATCTCTCGTCGCTGTCAGGAAAATGCTTTCCGATGTCTCCCAGTGCCGCTGCTCCCAAAAGTGCATCCGATATGGCATGCAGAAGAACATCAGCACCCGAATGTCCCAAAAGTCCCAGTTCGTATGGTATCTCGACTCCGCCGATTATCATCTTTCTGTCAGGCACCAATCTGTGAACATCATATCCTGTTCCAATTCTCATATTAAATCCTCTTTCTATATACACTAGCCATACTTACTTAATCTTATAACGAAAAGAACCCTTGATTAATAATCAAGGGTTCTTCTTAGTAGCGGAGAAGGGAGTCGAACCCCTGACACCATGGGTATGAACCATGTGCTCTAGCCATCTGAGCTACTCCGCCATATAGAATTATCTGAATGAATGGGACCTACAGGGCTCGAACCTGTGACCCTCTGCTTGTAAGGCAGATGCTCTCCCAGCTGAGCTAAGATCCCAAAATTCATATCTATATCGCAGTGCTTTTCGCAACCTGCTTGACTATTATATTACCAAAACTTTCATTTTGTCAACACTTTTTTTGCAAAATTTTTAATTTTTTATTTCACCTATATTTTCTATGTCCCAGAGCAGAATTATACGCTCGTTTTTGTCATTGACAGCCTTAATACATAATGTCTGGTCAACAACAAGATAATCTGCATCAAGCACCTTATAATCCGTAGGAACAACAACCTCATTACTGAGTACGCCTCTTCCCACGTTGTAGAAACGCAATTTCGTACCTGCTATATATTCATCGGATGTAAGAAGATAAGGACTTCCGCTGAAAATCTTCATATTGTCCTTTTCATGTATACCATCAAGGGTAAATATATCCTTGAGTCTCGGTCTGCTGAAATTATATACATAAACATCAGCATCCTCTTCTCCCGATGTTGTAAGATATGCCTCGCCTGCACAGTATAGTCCGTTTTCTGCCTCACAAATTATCGTTCTTTCCTGATTTTCGATATCAAGTCTTTCATAAAAAGCACCATCATCTCCGTTACAAAGAACAACTATGTAATTTCCGTTATTCTCTATATATTCAACCTGTATATTCTTGTAAGTGTCACCATAATCATACATAGAAACGATTTTGCCCGAATTCATAATATATCTGTATATATTATTATCGCCTTCCAGTGTGCAGTATAAACAGTCTCCTCCGTCGGAAACAACAAAACTTTCCATTTCAAAATCAAAAACAGGATTTTCAAAACTTCCGTTCAAAACATCATAAGAGGTAAAATAACCATTACCATAATCATACGAATACACAAATCCTGTGCCTGTAACATATAATGACGTATTCATTGAGACAGCCTTATCCGTCTTTAAAGAGCTCACTTCATCACCCGTAGAAATCTTATATGCAGATAACATCGACTCTTCATCACCTGTGTACAGTGCAAGCACCCCGTCATCTCCATAAGCTTCAATGTCCACAAGGCTGTATCCTTCCTTTGAATAAGTATCAGTGGCATCATATAATGAGTCCGCAGTTTCAAGGGGTTCTCCGGCAATTTTTTTATCAAAACGTGTTATGTTGGATTCAGATGTTTCGGTTGGGTCTGTGAACGTAATCGACGTTTTCTTTCCACACGCCGTAAGGGAAAAAGTCATCGTAGCAAAAATTATTGCAAAAAGTATTTTTTTACGCATACCGTGATACCTCCTGGTCTACTTATTTAATACAAAGGTCCTGTCCGATATCCTATAGACAAGTGTTACTGACATAATAACCATAACAGAGGTCAAAATCCCGGACGCAGCCACAAATATTATACTGTCCGTCCTCACAAAAATACATCCGTAGCAGAGTGCATACATCACAATTGACGGCACATAATATCTGAAACCTCTTACAGTTCCGTCTGCATTATAAGGCTGGAACATATAATATGTAAATAATCCAAATATTGAAAAAAACAGTCCCATAAGAACTATACATACAATAATCTGTGCGGTAAGCACATAAGCCTGACATATAAATCCAAGTATAAGATAAGAAACCGTCAGGGCAATTACAGGAACCGCATTTATTTTTAAAATATTATAAAGACAAAATATAAAATTGCCGGCAAGTTCCTCTCCCGTGTTATCCTTTCTCAATATATGTATATCGCAATTTGTAAACAGGTCCCTGCAGTATCCGGAACAGTTGCAAAGGCAATACATAACGAAAGCAAGCAAAGGCAATGAATAGGATATAACTGTTTTGACAACATCCTTGTTACCCATTTCCACCGCAAGAACGCCAAGTGCAAAGAAAATCGCTATAATTATCACTTTAATCAGATTATTATATGCGGCTTTTCCCGATGTTCTTTTGAAATAGAGGTGAAGAAGTCTCTTATCACCTGTATAGGATTTCATTCCTTCATTGGAATTATAAGATATCCAGTCCTTTTCCTTATCTTCAGTTTCTTCATCAAACTTTTCTTCTGTATATACTCTTGAAATTATCTTTTCGTAATTTCTGTATGTCCATACATAATATGTAAAAATACTTCCTATTCCGAGTATTGCAACTACCCATATAGAATCAAAAATTCTTATATACGCAGCAGGAACGCAGCCTCTCACATAAGGAATAAAATATGCCACAAACAATCCGGCTAACATAAGCAGAAGAAATGCGCCTTTATGTTCTGCAAATCTCTTACCTGTCATCTTAAAGATAAGAATGTTAATACATTCCCCGATATTTCTTGACAGGCATATGATAATCACAAGATAAAAAGCTTTAACATAATTCATGCCAAGAATTGTAAATGCACTCCAGAATCCAAGCAGTTCCGTAACAAACCTGTATATAAATTTTACCCTGAAATATATTACAGGTCTTACTCTTAATATTTTAATCATACAATAAGAATCTTTATTAACATCAAAAATGCCCGAATGTATAATCGAACCTACCACACAGGTAAGAACCAATGTAAAAAATACAAAGCAGTCCTCGGTTGAAAAGCCTGAAGTCCCTACCGGCATAATTTTTGAAAAAATCAGCTTTGGTATATACATAAATACCATTACATAAGCATAGATTTTTATAATTTTCCACAAGACAGTCAGAAGTTCTCCCGTAACAAGAAAGCTTGCTTTTTCCCTGCTCTCGTTCTCTTTTTCTTTATAGAATGGCAAACCTGCTATAAGATTTCCCAGTATATTCGCATGCCTTACAGCTTCTATCCTCATACATTGGAGGTATTCTTTAATCATTACCGTTTTCCTCACTTCCACCAAGAACGGTTCTGACATCATCTGCCGACAGCGACAGAATATGTCCGTCTTCAAAACATAAAAACTCGTCACAGAACGATTCAGCTATATCAGGGTTTTCCGTCGCTACAATTACAATACGGTCCTTTTTAAGGTCATCTATAATCTCTTTCATTCTGTTAATACGTCTTTTATTGCTGTTCTTAACCGGCTCGTCAAATATAATAACTGACGGTTTCAATAAAATAACAGACAATAACTGTATCTTACGCTTTTCATTATATGAATATTCTTTTATAAGGCTGTTTCTCTTGGCAACATTAAGTCCGACCATATCAAAATAATCATCAGCCGTCCTGCCTTCCGTTACACAAAGGGGATGTATCTCTATAAGGTAATTAAAAAATTCATAACCTGTCATATATTCGGGAACAACTGCAGAATCCGCAACAATTCCGAAATCGCTGTACTTTATTCTGTACTCTTTCCAATCAGCTTCAATACGGATATATCCTGAATCTATGCCTGTTTCTCCGCATATACACTTAAGGAATGTAGTCTTGCCGTCATCTTTATTTCCTACAATTCCGTATGAAATACCATGAGAAAATGAAAATGATGCACCATCAAGTATAGTCTTATCGCCATATCTTTTCTTTAAATCACGAACTACAAGTCTCAAAACAATATCCTCCGCAAAGCTATATTTATTATATTTTACCCCTTTAATTATTTTTTGTAAACCGAATTTAGTTATTGGATTTTTTTCAATTAATATGTTATAATAGCTAAGTTTATTTTACATATGAAAGGACAGACGTAATGAAAGCATTTTTCAAAAAATGGTGGCATGGGTTACTGGCTCTTTATACTTTTATATATATGCCGTGTTTTATTTATCTGGAAAGACATGTTACCGAAGAAACCGGATTTCATGCAATCCATTGTGCTTTAGATGACTACATTCCTTTTGTGGAATATTTCATTATTCCATACTATTCATGGTTCATCTTTATGGCATTTTTTATTATTTACTTTTTCATACGTTCACAGGGCGAGTGTGTAAGAATGGGGGCTGCGCTTATAATCGGTATGTCAATTGCCGTAATTACATATTTTGTATTTCCTAACGGACTTGCCAATTTCAGACCGGAGACTTTCCCACGTGACAACTTCTGTACAGACCTTGTAAAACTTTTACATAAAGCCGACACTCCGACAAATGTCCTGCCGAGCCTGCATGTGTATAATACATTGGTTATAGAATTTGCCGTATTTGAATCAAAAACTTTCGGTAAGCATAAGAAAAAAGTATGCGTCATAACGGCAGTCTGGGGATTGTTTATATGTGTATCAACCGTTTTCTTAAAACAACATTCGTTATACGATGTGTTAGCTGCAATAGTTCTTGCCGCAATCATCTATCCGATAACATACAAAACCAAATTTTTCAAAAAATTCCAGTAAAAAATAATGCACATCCGATACCGATAAAGGATGTGCATTTTTAGTACATAAATTTAATTAAAATTAAAAATCTTCTTGGCAATTCTGTATATTCCCGTAGTAATCATTCTTCCTGTTCTTCCCGGAATATTTATGAAAAATCCCATCGGATTTCTCTTAAGCTTTCTGTAGGTCTCCGGATGGGAAGTCTTAAGATATTTCCAAAGTTCTTTTTTCTTCTCGTAATTCTCTTCCTTTTTGGAAAGATAACACATTACCGATGAAATTGCTGTTATTATCTCAAGGTAGTGCTGCATGTAATTTCTGCATTTCTTACTTTCAATAATATCAGGATTATAATAATCAATGAGAAGCCTGTTGACCCTTAACTGCTGGTCAATTCTCTTAATCATGACATTCTCATGTACCGACTGGTCATCCCTGCCGATAAAGTACCAATAGAAATTAACATCCGCATAATACATGCTCTTAACGTAAGGGAATGGTTGGAATACAAAAATATTATCCACATAAAAAGTATGTTTAGGAAGCACCAGTCCACACTCTCTCAGTAACTCTGTCCTGTAAATTACAGAGTGCATTATTATGTACTGATCCTGTCTGAAATGTCCCATATCTTCCCATGTAAAATATGTATCCGTAGGAAGTATGCTTGTATATCTCATAACCTTCTTGCGCTTAACGCCTGCCTTATCATATACATAATTGGATATAAGCATATCAAGAGGATGTTCTTCAAGAATAGCCTTACGCATGATATCAAGTAATTTAAGATATGCTTCCCTGCCGACCCTGTCGTCACTGTCAACTACTTTGAAAAAATATCCTGCCGCATTCTTAAGACCTGTATTGACGGCTTCTCCGTGTCCGCCGTTTTCCTGGTGTATCACTTTACATATTCTTGGATATTTCTTTTCATAATTATCCGCTATTTCTGCAGTTCTGTCTGTAGAACCGTCATCTACTATGATAATTTCCACATCTTCGCCGCCAACAAGAAGGGATTCTATGCATCTTTTCATATACGCCTCTGAATTATAACAAGGTACTGCTATTGAAAGTATTTTTCTCATAATAACCTCTCTCCAACAAAAGATTTCATTCTTATGTTTATATTTTAGTGCGTTTAACCTTATTGTCAATGACGAATAAGATAACAAACAATATTGCAAGTGTCACAACTGATACAAGTGCCAGCAATCCCACCGTCAGGTTAAATTCTGCTCCCGGAAGGAAATTCGTGAGCATTACCGATATAAAATTCGCCGATACATGGAAAACCACCGGTGCCCATATCGTCTTGAAAATCTCATAAATAAAGGCAAGAATCACTCCGATTGGGAATGCGTACACAAACTGCACAAGATTGCCGTGAATAAGTCCAAACACCAATCCCGATATAACCATTGCCCATACGGCAGGGGTTACGTTCCTCAGACGTTTAAAAATAAGACCTCTGAATAAAAGTTCTTCGACTATCGGTGCCGCTATGGCGGACGCCATTATCTGCACAAAAAGATTGCCGGAATAAGTAACCTTTTCTACTGCCTGATATGCTTTGGAAAATCTTGCGATTCCCGAAAGCGAAACAAGTCCGTTAAAACCTATTGCCGCACATATTCCCGCAGGTACAAGCAGAATAAGCCATGCCTTACGGTAATCCGCATAGTTATAATTTCTCTCATAGTATACGTCAAGTCTCGTATCCACTTTCATTATCCAAAGATAAAGCGGAATAAGCACAACACCCCTTATAAGGGTAAAATACAATGCTTTGCCTGTAAGAAATGCCGTAGCTGCGTCAACTATTCCCTGTTCACTCAGATTTTCAAAAGCACCGTTCTGCATCTTAACCGCAAAATACACTATGGTCGCACCTAGTTCTATAACCAATTCCACTCCTAAAAAAATAAGAAGCGGATATATAAGTCTCCATATAAGACTTCCTGTTCGTTCTCTTTTCATATATCTTCCTTATAATAAATTTGAGAGATTCATATCAACATCCTGTGTGACAGAGACACCTTCATCTTCGCATTGTGCCACCTCAGGTATAATAGGAATCTTCGCAATAACCGTAGTGTTAAGCTCATTAGCGAGTTCTTCGGCTTTGCTTTTTCCGAATATCTCATATATTCTGTCACAGTCATCACACTTAAAATAACTGTAATTCTCAACAATTCCAAGTAAAGGAACCGACATCTTTGATGCCATATTAACTGCTTTCATGACTATCATTTTAACCAGCTTCTGCGGAGACGTAACCATAACCACCCCGTCAACAGGAATCGACTGATACACCGTAAGCGGAACATCTCCCGTTCCGGGCGGCATATCTATAAGCAGATAATCAAGCCTGCCCCATATTACATTACTGTAAAACTGTTTGATAATTGAGGCTACAACAGGTCCTCTGTATATAACCGGTGTCTCTTCACTGTCAAGCATAAGATTCATGGACATAATCTTAATGCCCTCCTGTGATACCATGGGATATATACCTTTTTCATCAGATACCGCTTTGCCGTGAATACCAAACATTGCCGGAACCGAAGGTCCCGTTATGTCTGCATCCATTATTCCCACGCTGTATCCCATTGAAGTAAGTTTTCTGGCAATAAGCGCTGTTACCGTCGATTTACCGACACCGCCTTTTCCGCTTATTATGCCGATAATCTTATGAATTGAACTGTCTTTATTAAGAGGAGCTTTACGAATTCCACAGCTTTCCCTGCTCTTACATTCTTCACAGCCAGAATTACATTCGCCCATTCAATAATACCTCCTGCCGGAATATTTACATAGCCTTATGTAATATTATACCTCTTAATATAAATAAAATCAAATTTATCTTCTCTTTTTTCTTGGTTTCAAAGACGGATTGGCAAGAATACTTAAAAGATTAATAAACTCATTTTTAAAAGTCATTGAACCTCCCGCCCCGTTAATTGTAGCTTTTGCCGCAGATTCTCCCACATAATTAACCGTTCTGACCGCTGCAGCAACGCTTTCAATATTTCTTTCAACTGCAAGGAATCCTGCAATTATTACAGTTGACATGCAGCCGCTTCCCGTTATTCCCTTAAAAAACGGCGTTCCTCCATGAACCTCATAAATACTTTCCCCATCGCTTACAAGGTCTGTTTCTCCTGAAACCACGATAATGGTATTAAATTTTTTTGCCAGTTCTTTTAGCATATCATCGGATATGCTTTCCCCATTTTTTGCATCCACGCCCTTAGATATGGTTTCATCAAGAGCAAGTGCCTTAATTTCCGAAACATTGCCCCTTATACATGCGGGATGGCTTTCTTCTATGAGTTTCAGGCACAGGCTGCGTCTGTAGGAGGATGAAGCAACGCCCACCGGGTCTATCACCACCGGATGCCCCAGTGAATCCGCTTTTCTTCCTGCAATCAACATTGCTTCAAAATCTTCAATCGCACCCATATTGCACACAAGTGCATCACTTCCGGAAGTTATTTCTTTAACCTCCATCTCATGATGTGCCATTACCGGTGATGCTCCTATCGCCAACAGGACATTGGCGCAGTCATTAACCGTCACAATATTGGTTATGCAATGTATTATCGGTTTCTTTTCAGCAATTTTTGAAAAAATATCAGCCCATGCCATAATATATCCTCCTAAGAGTTCAGTTCACTCTTTATTTTATCAAGCACACCTGTCTGTTTAAGCGGTACGGTAATCAATACTGCAAGCAAAGTTCCTCCCGCCGTGCTTATGAGAAACGGTACAACAAAGGTAAACAAAGCCGCACCCTTACTACCCATTATAAAAGCAGCAACAGGATATGACAACATTCCGCCTATAACTGCGGTTCCGAATACCTCACCTATATAAGCTGCAGGTAATTTCTTTATGTAATGATACAAAAGTCCCGCTAAAAGTGCTCCACACATACTTCCGGGGAACGCAAGCAAAGTTCCCAGTCCCAGAAGATTTCTGATAAGACTTGATACAAATGCAGCCGCAACTCCGTATCCCGGTCCAAGTATAACTGCACAAAGCACATTTATAAGGTGCTGTACAGGTGCACATTTTGACCCGAAAACAGGGAATGAAAATAACGAGCCTACAACTGCCACGGCAGCAAAAACAGCGGTTAATACAAGTTTTTTTAATTTAATTTTTTCCATTTTTCCTTCTTCCCATTACCTTGAAGAATCCGGAATATCTTATTTTATCATAAATGCATGGTTCATAGGTCCGCTTCCTTTGCCAAGGTCGAGCATGGCGTTAAGTGCTCCAGATATATACTCTTTTGCTTTATTTACAGAATCTACAAGAGAAAAACCTTTTGCAAGATTGGCTGCAATCGCAGAAGAAAGGGTGCATCCCGTTCCGTGTGTGTTGGGATTATCAATCCTTTTTCCCTGAAACCATGTAATGTTTTTTCCGTCTGCTAAAAGGTCATTGGCATCATTGAGATTATGGCCTCCTTTGAGCAAAACAGCACAGTGGTTTTCTTCCGATATTCTTACTGCCGCCGCCTCCATATCCTCTTTTGAGGAAATTTTCATTCCTGAAAGGACTTCTGCTTCAGGAATATTAGGCGTCACAACAGCAGCGATAGGTAATAATTCTTTTTTTAATGTATCGATTGCGTCGTCACTAATCAGTTTTGCCCCGCTTGTGGCTGCCATTACAGGATCAAGAACAATATTTTTTGCTTTGTATTTTATAAGAACGTCCTTTACCGTTTTAATAAGCTCCTTTGAGGCAATCATACCGATTTTGACTGAATCAGGATAGATATCCGTGAAAATACACTCCAGCTGTTCTTCTAAAAAACTGCTGCTCACCTCCATAATATCTTTTACGCCGGTTGTATTCTGGGCTGTAAGAGCTGTAACGGCACTCATGGCATATACGCCGTTTACCGTCATAGTCTTAATATCTGCCTGTATTCCGGCGCCTCCGCAGGAATCACTGCCTGCGATTGTTAATGCTGTTTTCATATCAGTATTTACCTCCATGCATTAATTTTGTATAGCGACATAAAGTGGTGCCCCCGGCATGCCGCTGTGTTTTATATATTTTTTAATATTTTGCGAAATTCTTTTGATGTAGAGCAAATATCCGTTTCCGTGAGAATTCCGGAAATCACAGCCACACCTTTTATTCCTGTTCCGTCAAGCTTTGAAACATTTGAAAGATTAATTCCTCCTATTGCCACAACAGGAATCGCAACGCTTTTGCATATATTTTCCAACATGTCAAAAGACATTGTTACTGCGTCTTTTTTGGTACTGCTGCCAAATACAGCCCCACTTCCTAGATAATCGGCTCCCTGTTCCATGGCAGTTATTGCCTGTTCCACAGTCTTTGCCGTTGCGCCTATTATTTTATCTTTTCCGAGAATCCGTCTTGCTTCTTCAATCTCCATATCAGACTGTCCGAGATGGACTCCGTCTGCATCGGTTTCAAGTGCCAGCCTTACATTATCGTTAATGATAAACGGAACCTTGTATTCCATGCACAATTTTTTTATCTCAAAAGCTTCTTTTTTCAGTTCTTCGTATTCCATATTTTTCTCACGAAGCTGTACCATTGTTACTCCGCCGTCAAGTGCCTCTTTTACACATTCGTAAAGGCTTCTGCCTCCGACGGCTTCCCTGTCCGTTATCAGATAGAGTAAAAGATTATTCTGATTCATTTTATTTACCTATAATATATCAATATATTCGCCGTTAAGTGCTTTATTCATGCTTCTTACCGCACAGAATTTCCCGCACATACTGCAGGTGTCGCTATGGTCATCCTCAGGTTTACGGCTGTCTCTTATTGCTTTTGCCGTTTCACCGTCTATCGCACATTCAAA
>JBNMKN010000030.1:0-16759 GCA_050874365.1 Butyrivibrio sp.
ACTTGAGACTCAGTTAACAGAAGCCGGAATATCTATACCTGAATAAGCATCATGCACTGATGACCGGAAAGCGTGCACTGTATCGGCAGAAGCCATGCACTAAAATGCCGTGCAGTGTGCTCTGTCTGGTCGGTATATACACTCTACTATGTAATCCATATTTCTGTTTAAATCTGATACAATATGGGTTGTCATAATAATTGTGCAGCCCTCCTGCTGCATTACCTTTAGATCCTTATAAAATTCCTTTCGGTATACCGGATCCATTCCTGCTGTAACCTCGTCCATTAGATACAGCTTCTTACCCATAGCTCTAGCCAGACATAGCTGTAGCTTTATAAACTCTCCCCTTGATAATCTATCTATAAATTTATCCTCTGAAATTCCATTATCCGTGAGCATTTTAACAAAATTATCTTCATCAAATTTTTCATTAAAAACTGATAACAGTCTTACATTATTTAATATTGTATCTTCATTTAAAAATACAGCATCCTCTGAAATGTATGCACACTCCTCCATAAATTTCTTATAATTTTCTCTTATATCCTTTCTCTTATACAATATTTTTCCTGTATATTTTCCATTTTTCCCAATAATTGTATTTAAAAGAGTGGTTTTTCCAGTTCCATTTTTTCCAATAATTCCCATAAGATAGCCTTCTTCAATTTTAAAGCTAATATCCTTTAAGGAAAATTTTCCTTTATTCACACAAACATTGACTAAGTTTAATATTTCCTCTTCCATTTTATTTCTCCTCCAGTAATGCTTCTACCATTTCTAATATGTACTCGTTTGTAAGTCCAGCACCTTTGCATTCAAAAATTATTTCTGTAAGCCTGCTTTCAAGCATCATAAGCTGCTTTTCCTTTAAATAATCCTTATTATATTCGCACACATAAAAGCCTTTACCTGCAACAGAACGAATAAGTCCTTCCTTTTCCAATTCCTCATATGCCCTTTTGGTTGTAATTACACTTATCTGAAGTTCTCCTGCCAATGCTCTTATTGAAGGTAATGCTTCACCAGCCTGTAATACTCCTGTTACAATCTGGTTTTTCATCTGATTAACTATTTGCTCATATATTGCCATTGTGCCTTGTGTTTTAATAACTATATTCATATTCACATCAAGCCCTACTTGAACTTATTCCTTTCCTAGACTAAATCAACCTTTGCGTATTTTCTAAAATTCTTCATAATAATTATTGATCCTGCTACCTGAATTATGGATAATACCGCAATAATTCCATTGTTTATATTCTTCGGAATTTCCATAAAGGATTCCCCAGATAATATAAGTAAAAAATTTCCAAATCCGACCAATATATTTATTACATCAAAAAGACGATTAATCTGCTTATCTACTTTATTTATGGTAATTCCCATAACAGCACCTAATAATAATAGACTTATCATACCGAAAATTGCAGTAGACGCATTTGTATATCCAATACATACAAACATTGTGTTTATACTGCCTAGAATAACTAAGGAAATTACCTGTTTAATCACTAATCTGATTTTTAAATATTTATATTTTTCCTCTCTTGTAAGTGGCAATAAAAGCATTATTTTTTCTAATTTATTTGGATAAATAGTATGAATGCATTCAACAAATACAATTAAAAACAAAAAATTCACATACCACACCATGTTTTGTTTAGGTCCATCCCTCAATAAATCTCTTATGAATAAGAAGCTATAACTGCAGATAACTATTATGTACACCCATAATTTTTTTCTTTCTCCTTTGATATTATGAAAAAACTCTGTTCTAAAATCCTGTAATACCATTTTAAACATATCTGTCATCCTCCTTTTTTTCTTCCTTAGCTTCTTTTCCCTTCGCCAGATAATACATAATGTCCTCTATGCTTGGTACTTCAACTGTAAGTTCACTACTTATTATATTATTTTTTATCTTTTCGTTTCTTAAATCAATTAGCAGCTTACTACCGTATTTTCCGTCTTCTCTATATATAACAAGCTCTTTACTTATAAGGTTGCATTTATCTGTGTCCCCACTTATTAATTTAAATCTTTCCATTAACGTTTCTCTATCCATGGACATTTCTATTTTTCCACAATCCATAAAGGTAACATAATCTGCTATTCTATCTAAATCCTCTGTAAGATGTGTTGCTATTATTACACTTTTTTCTCCGTCAGCTACAAACTCCGTTAAGGTCTTTATAAACTTTTTTCTGAAATCTCTATCAAAATTTGCTGCCGGCTCATCTAATATTAATAATTTGGGCTGATGAGCAAGTGCAAAGGCTAATTGAAATTTTAACTTTTCACCCCTTGACAATTTCTTATACTTTCTCTTTATATCTAAATCAAATTCTTCACAATATTTTACCAAAGTATTTTTATTAAACCTTGTATAGTATTTCCCATATACCTGACCATTTTTTATAAGGCTTACTTCGTCTATAAATAAATTATCAAGAAAAACAAATCCTATATTGTCCTTCGCCCTTTTTACATTTTCTTCATTTTCGGTTATATCAAAGCCATTAATAATAACGCTGCCACTATCAGCTTTTTCCATTCCTGCCAATATTCTAAGTAATGTAGTTTTTCCTGCTCCGTTTCTCCCTACCAAACCCATAATATATCCCTTTGGCAAGTAAATATTTATGTTGTTTAGCTTAAATGTTTGATATTCCTTTATCACATTGCTCACTTTTATCATAACAAAGCCTCCTGATTTTTATATTCGGTATATTTACAATTAATGTACTTGCTGCCGATATGCTTACATCATATACAATATGTTTAAACGCATTGCGTATATACTGTATATGCTTATATATACAGTATATACATAGTTTTGTCAATATTTTTTGTATATTCGCAATGGTCTGTTGTTTTATTTGCTATAGCTATAATCTTTTTTATAATCCTCAATCCTTTGACTATAGTATAAGAAAAACGAGACCTCATATGAAGTCTCGTTTTGCTGTTCAATATATACTATCTATTTGTTTTTAACTTTAATCATACATTCTCTGTTAAATACCTAATGTCTTTTTCAGAATCCTTTTTTCTGTTTTATCATAACCGCCTATGTTGATTTTGTTATAATAATAACTTATATGTAGTTTGTCCATATATTCCTTACCCTTCATATAATCATCATATAATTTATCTGCCCGATTCACAATTATTCCATCAAGTTCCGGGCCATAGGGATCAACTCTTCTTGAAATGCCGTCACGATATATTATTTTAGTAACTGTATTACTTTCTATATCAACATATAATTCGCATAATTTAGTATATCCTACTTCACCTCTTTCATAAACTTTGGACATCGATATTATTGCCTGACTGTCTTTGTCTTTGAAAAATTTATATTCGGCGTGTACAAGCAATAAATCTTTTGCATACTTATTGCAAACATTTTTCAGTTCTTCCTTACATTGTGCCAAATCGCATATGCTGTTATCTAATTTTATTGATACTTCTTCTGTTTTTTCTTCATATGGTGCCCAGTCTTCATCTGAACATCCCGATAAAATCATACAACTCAAAATAACAAAAAGTACAATCAATGTTATTATTTTTCTACCATTCAATTTATGTCTCATAATTAACAGTTTTTAATATTCTAAAGCGAATCATACAATTCCTGATATTTAAGTGCTGAGGTCTTCCATGAATAATCCGTCAGCATGCCTCTGTCAACAATCTTATTCCATTCTCTCTTATTGTTGTAGTATACAGATTTCGCATAATTCACGGTGTCAAGCATCTCATGTGCATTGTAGTTCTTAAATGAGAAGCCTGTTCCTGTTGATTCATACTGGTTGTATGGTTCTACGGTATCTCTTAATCCTCCTGTCTCCCTTACGATAGGAACCGTTCCGTATCTTAATGCCATCAACTGGCTGAGTCCGCATGGTTCAAATAAAGAAGGCATAAGGAACGCATCACATGCCGCATATATCTTATGTGACACTTCCTCAGAATAATATATATTGGCAGAAACCCTGTTGTTGTACTTCCAGTCAAAGTGACGGAACATATTCTCATATCGTTCCTCACCTGTTCCGAGAATAACAAGCTGTACATCTTCTGCACAAAGCTCATCCATAACATAAGCGATAAGGTCAAAACCTTTCTGGTCCGTAAGTCTTGACACAATACCAACCATGAATTTCTTAGGGTTGACTTCAAGTCCGAGTTCCCGCTGTAAATCCATCTTGTTCTTATATTTTTCCTTACGAAATGTTATCTGATTGTAGTTGTGAGGTATTCTTGCATCTGTCTCAGGATTATATTCATCATAATCAATTCCGTTTACAATACCCCATAAATCGTTGCTTCTGGCTCTCATGAGACCATCAAGCTTCTCACCGTAGAACGGCATCTTGATTTCCTCGGCGTAGCTTCTGCTTACCGTGGTTATCTTATCGGCATATACAATACCGCCCTTAAGGAAGTTAGCATCCTTATAAGCCTCAAGCTTGTCCGGTGTAAAATAAGAATCAGGCAGTCCCGTTACATCCTTAATGGTCTTCATATCATAGATACCCTGAAACTTAAGGTTATGTATTGTCATTACTGATTTCATGTCCCTGTAAAATTCGCCCTCATGGAATCTTTCCTTAAGGTATACAGGAATGATACCTGTCTGCCAGTCATGGCAATGTACTATGTCAGGCTTAAATCCTGTCAATGGTATTGCCGAAAGTGATGCCTTACAGAAAAATCCGAATTTTTCAATATCCTGATGAATATAGCCGTATGGCTTATATCCGTCAAAATAAAATTCGTTATCAATAAAATAGAAATGAACACCTTCATATTCCATCTCAAAAAGCCCCACATACTGGCTTCTCCATGCCAGATCCACATAGAAATTAGTCATATATCTCATCATATCTTTATATTTCTGAGGAATACATCGATACTTAGGAATCATAACTCTTACATCATATTTAGTTTTATCAAAATACTTAGGCAGACTTCCCACTACATCTGCAAGTCCACCCGTTTTTATAAATGGTGCTGCTTCAGAAGCAATAAATAATACGTTCTTCATAATACCCTCCGTAACACTTTACTCATAAGAATATTATACCATAAGTACCATTTATTTTAAATGATTTTTTATCTTATTTTATATTCCAGACGAATCTTATCAGCTATTAATGCAATAAATTCAGAGTTGGTAGGTTTGCCCTTTCCGTTACTGACCGTATACCCGAAAAGATCATCTATCATATCTACTCTTCCACGGCTGAAAGCCACTTCAATAGCATGTCTTATTGCTCTCTCAACCCTGCTTGATGTAGTCTGGTATTTCTTAGCAATGCTTGGATACAATACCTTTGTTATGCAGTTAAGCATATCCATATCTTTAACGGACATCATAATTGCATCCCTTAAATACTGATAGCCCTTTATGTGGGCCGGGATTCCTATATCATGAATAATCCCTGTTATATCACTCTCAAGATTAACTTCCCTGTCCATCTCCCTTGCTTCATTATTATGTATGGATGTCTTTCTGCCCATATTATTCTTAATACACTTCATTCTGTTAATCAATGTATTGTTATCAAAAGGCTTCATTATATAATAATTTGCACCAAGGTTAAAAGCATCCTCTGTCATACCCTCCTGACCTACTGCAGAAATTACAATAAAGGCAGGTTTCTTCTTAATATTTCTGTCACCATTAACCTTTTCCATTACCGTAAGTCCGTCAATCTTTGGCATAATTAAATCCAACAGCACTACATCAGGCTCTTTCTCCCTGATTATTCCTAAAAGCTGTTCTCCATCTTTGGCTCTGCCAACATTTTCAAATGTCTTATCCGTTGCTATGACATCACTTATCAGGTTAAGCATCCTTTCATTATCATCAGCAACTGCACATGTTATCTTTCCCATAAGCGTCCCCTAAAAATAAAATTTCATTCTGATTATAATTCTCACTAACTGTTCTTTTCAATTATTTTCCATCGCAATATATGACACCATTCGACACATATTACATATCGACATATCAATGTTTACTATAAAAACAGAGAGACCTTTTCTAAAGGTCTCTCTATATTATCAATCCGTCACTTCGTCTCCGTTACCGGCTTTGTCAGGCTGTTCAACATAATTATCACTCTTGACAAAATTGTCATCTGTATCGTCAAATGGAGTTATGTCAATATATTCATCATTGCCCACATATTCACTGACTACAGTATACATTGTTGTAGATGTAATTCCAAATGTGCTGAAAAATGCTAATCCTACAATCAATGCACAATACTTTGCAACATCAGAAGGTATTATCTTCATTGCCGTAAGTGCTACGATAATAACACCGATAGCTCCTATACCAAGTGAACAATAATTAATCTTATTAGATGGTTCGATATCCATAACTGCCCATCCCTTGGAATCCAATTTGTCAATGTATTCCTGCAAATCTCTTCCTTTTACTTCAACAATCAAATGTCTGCTCATTACTATGTCCCTCCATATGTACATAATTTACAATAAATATGTTATAATTTTATCATATCAACTAAATAATATCAATAATGATTATTTTCTGACAATCTTACCCTGATATAATTTCTTAGGCATCATATTAACCCTGAATGTCTTCTGGATTGATTTAATCCTAGGAATGTCATTCTCAGTTATAACAGATGCACACACGGCTTTACTGCCGTCTCTTCCACATCTTCCGGCTCTGTGAAGGTAATCAACAGGCTTATCCGGAAGTCCAATATTAATAACTGTATCAACATTATCAAAATGAAGTCCTCTGGCTGCCATATCAGAGCATATAAGGTAGCTTACCTTGCCGCTTCTGAAATCATCTGTTATCTGTCTCCTTTTATTCTTGTCCAGTTTGCCATGCAATGATTTTACGTTATAGTGATGAAACTCCATCTTCTGCGTTATTTCTTCTATGTCATACTTGGAGTTGGAGAAAATAAGACAATGCTTCGTATCAAGTGCCTTAATAACCTTTCTTACCGTCTCAATAAGCTCTCTCTTCTCAACCGTAAAATAATAATGTTCAATATTGGTAGGAATTGTAATCTTATCACCTGTTGTTATATTAACATAATTACTTCCTATCTGTTCGGCAAATGTCCTTGTATTATCCGTAACCGATGCAGAAAACAGCATAACCTGTATATCTCTCATAAAGCATTTTCTGAGTGCTGTTATTCCCTCAATATTATCCTTATTAAGTATCTTATCGGCTTCATCTATAATAAGCGTCTTGACCTGATGAGCCGCAAGCTTTCTGTCCTCCTTAATAAGTTCATATATTCTCTGATATGTGCCCACAACAATATTAGGCTTGCTCTTAAGGGTCTGTAACTGTCTCTGCTTATTAACGCCTGAAAATAATGCTGCAGCAGTAATCGGTATTCCTGAATTATTGGAAAGCTGGTTAATCTGACTGCATATCTGTATACATAATTCCTTCGACGGAGTTATTACAACCGCATATAATTCCTTATTATCAATATTCTTCATAATGACAGGTAATAAAAATGCAAGTGTCTTACCGGTTCCCGTACCGGAACATGCAATAACATTCTTTCCTTCCAATGCAGGGTTAAAACAATCCTCCTGTATTCCCGTCATCTTGGTTATTCCCTGCTTCTTCAGTCCTTTGACAAGTCTGCTGTCTAAATCCATTATATATCTCCTTAAATTCTATAAAATAATTGAAATCGTACATATTTTTGTATTATACTATATCCCATAAAAAAACACAAATTCGAGGAATATATGGATTTACAAAAATTATACAGTTATACAAGAAAAGCAATTTATGAATACGATATGATTGAGGACGGTGATAAAATAGCCATAGGAATATCAGGCGGAAAAGACAGTCTTACACTCTTATATGCTCTTGCAGGATTAAGGAATTTCTATCCTAAAAAATATGAACTTGTGGCAATAACGGTGAAACTCGGTCTTGAAAATATGGATTTTACACCTGTAAAGGAACTTTGTGATAAACTTGAAGTCCCTTACTATACGGTTGATACAGAAATATATCAGATAATATTTGAGGCAAGAAAAGAAAGCAATCCATGCTCATTATGTGCAAAAATGAGAAAAGGTGCTTTTAATGAAAAAGCTCTTGAATTAGGATGTAATAAATTCGCTTATGCACACCATAAGGATGACCTTATCGAGACCTTCTATATGTCATTAATGTATGAGGGACGTATCCATACCTTCTCACCTGTAACATATATGGATAAATCAGGCCTTACTCTGATACGTCCCATTATGCTCATTCCTGAGTATGCGATTAAATCCTTTGCTAAAAAGTATGAACTTCCTATTGTTAAAAACCAGTGTCCTGCCGACGGTTACACAAAGAGACAATATATAAAGGATATGCTTCATGACCTTTCAAAAGAAAACCCCGGTCTTGCAGAACGTTCATTTACCGCAATAACCAATGCCAATCTGGAGGACTGGCCTAAAAGGATAGTCAGATAATCCCAACGGGATTATCCGGCACTCAGTTATTGCAGTTGTGGCAATAATAAGTAATGAGAAGATTCTGTCCCGTATATATCTTATCTGAATATAAATTATTCATTCTCTTAATCTCTGCAATATAATCATTCACATCATCATAATATTCATAATCCATATTGGCTTCGGCAATATCCCATAATGTATCTCCGCTCGTTACCGTATAGTTCTTATACCTCTTATCAGAATAATCTCTTCCATAACTGTTATTGGCATTAACCTTGACTCTGGTTACAAGTATTATCACAACGGCAACTGCCAATATTACTGCTGCAGCTGCAATCTTACTGCGGTTCTTTCTTATTTTCTTAAATAAACTATTCATAATCTTATTCCTCCGTTCCTAAACTGTCTAAATAATAATTCATCATGTGTACAATAAACAGTACACAAACTTGTGTTCGATTTGTTAATATGATATTACATCCCGAACATCTGTTTGTCAATAGTTTTATCGAACATTTTTTCGGAACTTTTGTTTGCATATATTCCGGATATGTGATATATTATATTTAATCAATAACAATCGGAGGTATAAGATATGAGTAAAGGACGGATTACTCCTAAGCAGGAGGAGATTCTTAATTTTATCAAACAGCATATTTTATCTAAAAACTATCCGCCGTCAGTCAGGGAAATCTGTGAAGCGGTTAATCTTAAATCAACATCAAGCGTGCATGCACATCTTGCCACTCTTGAGAAGAACGGTTATATATCAAGGGACCAGTCCAAGACCCGTGCAATAGAAATTGTAGATGATGACTTCGGTTTTAACCTGCCTGACAGAGAGCTTGTCAATGTCCCTATGGTAGGGACTGTAGCAGCCGGTCTTCCTCTTCTTGCAGAAGAGAATATCAGGGATTATTTTCCTATCCCTGCGGATATGCTTCCTAATACCGAGACATTTATGCTCCGTGTCAAGGGAGACAGTATGATTAATATGGGAATTTATGAAGGTGATGATTTGCTGGTTGCCCGTCAGGATACCGCCTCTAACGGTGAGGTAATTGTTGCTCTTGTAGATGATTCTGCAACAGTCAAGCGTTTTTATAAAGAGAACGGTCACTATCGTCTCCAGCCTGAAAATGATAATATGGACCCTATTATCGTGGATGAATGTAAGATTCTAGGAAAAGTAATCGGATTATTCAGAACCAATATTATTTAATTTTATACGATTTACATAATAATAAGCGGTATGGTTTCTGCCATACCGCTTATATTAGTTATATGAAGCTTTTATCATCTCTTTAATACAAAACTGTCAACTATCTGATTCATCTGTTCTGCCTGTGCGGATAATTCCTCACTTGTAGCCGAACATTCTTCTGATGCTGCCGAATTAGACTGGACAACTTCTGATATCTGGTCAATTCCTGCTTCAGCTTCCTTCATAGCCGCTACCTGGGTATTGGATGTCTCACTGATTTCCTTAGTAACTACAGCTATTTCATTAATACCGTCAACAATGATTTCCATTGAATCTGCTGCACTCTTAACAGCGTTATTGCCTTCTTCAATCTCATTAAGAGCACCCTCAATGAGTGTCTTGGTATCAACAGCAGACTGTGCACTCTGGTCTGCAAGAACTCTTATCTGTTCTGCAACAACCGCAAATCCCTTACCTGCTTCACCGGCTCTTGCAGCTTCTATTGCCGCATTAAGTGAAAGAAGGTTAGTCTGTGAAGCAATATTTTCAATATCAGCTATTATGCTGCTGATTTTTAATGATGTCTCACTTATTCTTTCCATTGCTTCCATAAGTGCCTTCATGGATGCCTTGCTTTCATCGGCTCTTTCTGCGTATTCCTGAGCTTTATTACTGCTGTCCATAAGAGCTTTGGCTGTCTCGGCAACATTTTCTGAAATAGTTGTGATTGTAGCCTGAAGTTCTTCTACAGCTCCTGCCTGCTCTGTAGCACCCTCTGCAAGTTCCTGTGCTGACTGTGCAAGGTTCTCTGAACCTGCTGTAACGGATACAGAAGCTTCCTCAACACTATGTAATGTATCATTAACCTTGTCATTCATTGTTCTGACAGAATCTCTAAGTTCAACGAATTTACCTACGTATTTCTCTCCGACCTTGGTATCCACATCAAAGTTACCTCTTGCCATTTCTGACATAAGTTCACTTAAATCTGTAATTATGAGATTAAGTGTCTCAGCCATTTCCTTGGCTTCCTCTGTCATTACCGAAATCTCATCGTCATAATTGTTGGTTGGGAACTCACTGTCAAGGTCACCCTGTGCAAATGTCTTAAATCTGTTTACTAACGCATTAACGGGTTCTTCAACTGACTTAGATACCTTGTTGCTGATTCTTCTTGATGTGACGTAGCTTACTACTATAACTACAAGAACCACACCGCAAAGTGCGTATTTAACTACTGCAAGAACTTTTTCAAGTTCGTCTCCCTTATCAACGTTAATGTCCATAAGTCTGCTGATTGCACTGTAAACATTGTCATACATAGGTCCGATTTCTTTAATATCTCTTTCCTGTGCCTGCTGTGATAAGGTATATGAATCTGACATACCGTCGCTTATTACGCTGTCACTTAAATCCCAGTAACCTTCAAGGGCTGTAAGAATTTCATTGTATGCATTCTTACCTTCACCAGTAACCATATATTCTTTAATTTCATCAAGATACTTATTAAATTCTTCCTTCTTGCTGTCATAAAGTTCTTTCTGGGCGTTAATCTGATCCTTACTGCTATATGCAATAGCACCTCTTAATGCACTTCTTGTCTCTGAAAAAGAAACAAGTGCCATTCCTATATCTCCCTGTGAAAATCCATAGTTCTTCATGGCTGACTCATACTTGGAACTGAATACAAATAATGCAGCATCACACACAAATAATGCTAACATTCCAAGAAGAGCGATAACCGTAAAGCCTTTCTTAAGTCTTTTATTAATTGACTCTTTCATATCATCAATCCTGCCTTTCCACATGCCATATATCACAAGCATGGTCGTATATTAAAAATTATATAAAAGGTACCATATTATGTCAACACATTTATGTATCAAAAGTACCATATAATTATCTTATCTGTTTCTGTATTCGTTAAGTAACTGTCTTACAGTCTTTTTAAATATAGGATGATAAGCATATGGGGCAATTTCACATAAAGGTTCAAGCACAAAAGGCCTGTTATGCATATCCGCATGAGGAACGATTAATCTGTCGGTATGAATAACCTCTTCTTCATAAAAGATAATATCAAGATCGAGTGTTCTTGGTCCCCATTTGATATCCCTTACTCTTCCTGCTTCAAGCTCTAACTGGTTAAGGAAATTCAATAAAAATTCCGGTCTCATATATGTCTCTATAAGCATGCATCCGTTAAGGAAGTCATCCTGGTCAACGCCGCCGTATGGCTTTGTCTGTTTTATTGATGAAGTCTTAAGGATTCTTATTGCCTCATTATCTTCCATTTTCTTGAAAGCATCCTGAAGGTATTTCATTCTGTCACCCACATTGGAACCAAATGAAATAAATGCCTTACGCCACTGCCTGAACACTTTGACGCTGATATTATCAAACGGTAAATCTATCGGTGCCTCCGGTTTGCTTATAGTTAAGTCAACACCCTTGACTATTTCGCTGAAGTTAAGAATTGTTGCTGCAAGATTCTCGGCAACCGCCTCAATAAGGTTATACTGTGTATCCTGCATAAAATCAGATATAACCTGGCAAAGTCCCGCATAATTAACGGTGTTGTTAAGGTCATCCGTAATACCTGCAATATATGTTTCAAGAAAAATTTTGGCGGTAACAAAAAAATTCTGTCCCTCCGAACGTTCTTCTGCATATACTCCGTGGTTGCAGAATACCCTGAGATTGTCAATTACTATTTCGTCCATAAATTCCCTCCGTCATTTTAATAGTTCTGTAGTTTTGTTTTACGTCATGCACTCTCACAAACATACATCTGTTCATAGCGGCTATAACTGTTGTAACAAGTGTTCCTTCCACTCTCTCATCCTTCGGCAGGTCAAGAGTAAGACCGATAACCGACTTTCTTGATGTTCCGAGTAACACAGGATATCCCAGCTTACAGAATTCATCAAGGTGTCTCAGACAAAGTATATTGTGTATATATTCTTTGCCAAATCCCACACCCGGGTCAATTATAATCTTGTCCTTGCCAATGCCTGCGTTAAGGGCTATATCCACCGATTCAAGCATTTCCCTGTTAAGGTCTTTTATAAAATCGGAATAATCCGTATTGTCCCTGTTGTGCATAATACAACATGGCAGTCCCGACTTTGCAATGACAGATGCCATATTCTCGTCATATTTAAGACCCCATATATCGTTAATGAGGTCTGCTCCCGAAGTTATTGCAGCAGACGCAACTCCGCTCTTATATGTATCCACCGAAACCGGAATGTCAAATTCCTTCTTGATTCTCTCAATGACAGGACATACTCTCTCGATTTCTTCTTCATCACTAATCATCGTATATCCGGGTCTTGTGGATTCCCCTCCTATATCAATGATATGTGCCCCGTCTTCAATCATTTCCTTGGTGTGTAATAACGCAGCGTCAATATTGTTATATTTCCCGCCGTCGGAAAAAGAATCCGGAGTAACATTAAGTATACCCATTACATGGGTATGACCGTCATTAAACTCTCTACCGCCTATAAGCATTTTCAATTATATCCTTTATATTTTTTATATTGGAAAGCGAACCGAATGTAACAACAGAATCCGTACACAGTTCGAGGCATCTTAAAACGCCGTCTTTCACATCTTTAAACGGCTCCGCATTAATGTTATACCGTTCTTTTATAATTGAAGCTATATACCCGCAATCTGCTGCTCTTACATTTCCCGGTGTCTCTATAACAATAACATTTTCTGCCAGATCCATTATTTCATCAAGTATACCATAAATATCCTTATCTTTAAAGATACCAATTAAAAAAGTATGCTTCCTGTTACCGAAATAATATCTCAATGTCTCCGATAATGCCCTTGCCCCGTCAGGATTATGAGCCCCGTCAGTTATAATTAACGGATTATTATGGATAATCTCAAACCTTCCCGGCCAATATGTATTTTCAATTCCGTCCCTTACATTATCATCGGATATATTATATCCCGCATTTTTTAATACTTTCACCGTCTCTATGGCAGTTGCGGCATTTACCGTCTGGTATACGCCTTTAAGTCCACATTTAAGATTTTCGTATTCTCCATAAGAAAATATAAGTTCAGGTTCATGCAGATGTTTTCCTGATAATCTGGCATCTTTTACCTGTATAAGCGGTGCCTTTTTTAATGCTGCCTCATGCTCTATTACCTCTGCAACGGCTTTATCATGGTTACAGGTAACAACAGGACAATGAGGTTTTATAATTCCCGCCTTATTAAGTGCGATTTTTTCTAAGGTATCACCTAAAAAAGCCATGTGGTCCATTGATATTGAAGTGATTACGCTGCATAAAACCTCTTCAAACACATTGGTAGCATCTAAAAGTCCGCCCATCCCACACTCAACAATGGCAGCATCCACTTTTTTTCTGCTAAAAAAAAGAAAGGCTGAAGCAGTTTCAACCTCAAATCTGGTAGGATAAATATTATCTTCTGCCAGTCTTTCCCTTGCAGCTATTACATCCGTAACAACTTCCGAAAAATCCTCACAACTGATATTTTCACCGTTAATTCTTATAATTTCCAAAGGCTCCATAACCGCAGGAGAAGAATATCGTCCCGTAGTCAGTCCTGCATTTGTTAAAATTTTGTCAATAAACGCACCTACGGACCCCTTTCCGTTGGTTCCCGCAATATGAATAACCTTAAGATTTTTTTCAGGATTCTTTAATTCAAAAAGAAGTGCCTTTATGGCTGTAAGCCCCGGAACACTTCCCAGTCTGCCCACAGAATCCAGATATTTTTGTACATCACAATAATCCATTATTTAACTTCTATTTCTTTCCCGTCACTCCAGATTCTTTCAATATCATAGAAAAGACGTTGTTCTTTATCAAAAATATGAATAACATAGTCGATATAATCAAGGAGAATCCACTCTCCGTTATTATATCCCTCAACTCTTTCAGGCTTCTTGCCGTGTTTTTTCAAAAGTTCTTCTTCAACATTATCTGCGATAGCCCTTACCTGATTATAATTGTTTCCTGAGGTAACAACAAAATAATCCGATATCGTGGTAATTTCCGAAATATCAAGTATTCTTGTATTTCCGCCTTTTTTATCATCTATTGCATTATATATTGTGTCAAGTATTTTATCCATTTACACCATTCCCTGTTTATTTTTGTAATATTCAAGAGTCTTTACCGTCATGTCATCGATACTCTTATTCTTTTCCTCAAGATAATTAAGCGTGTCGCTTAAAATCTTTAAAACGCATCTGTCAATATCCGTAAAAGCAAGGTATCTTATATAATCAAGATTTGCCTGTTTGGTTCTTCCCGGCTCTATATAATCGGCTGTAAAAATAATTTTTTCCAACATGCTCATACCCGGTCTGCCGGTTGTATGGTAAGTGATTGCGTTAAGAATATCCTCATCATCTATGCCGTATAATGTTTTTGCATAAAAAGCACCCACTTTACCGTGTAAAAGATAGGGGCTTTCCTTTTCACATTCCGTAACGTGAATATTATTTTCCGCACAGATATCAAGCAGTTCTTCATCGGAAAGACACTTTGCATTGTCATGAAGATATCCGGCTATTCTTGCTTTATCCACGAATCTCATGTTGTCGCTTTCCCTGTAACCGTTTTCATAAGAAAATTTCATTGCAAGTGCGGCTGCGGTAAACGCAACACCCTCCGTATGCACAAAACGTTTTTCCGTTATGTGTTTTTTTACTTCCGAAATAATTTCATCAAGCTCCATAATACAAATTATTTTCCTTTATATATTCCAAAACTTTTTCAGGTACGATTCCGTCACAGTCCTTCCCGTTCTTTATGCTTTCCCTGACACAAGTAGAACTGGCGTCAAATTTTGCCATATCAAGAATATGGCTTACACCGCTGTATCTTATGCCGTATTCATCCGCTTTTGCAATCAGTGTCTTACGGCTTTTCTCATCACGGCAGGCACAGGCAATCTCCGCATTATTAAAAATCTCCTGTGGATGATACCAGTTATAAAGATTCATAAAAGAATCCGCACCCATTATAAAAACAAGTGCATCGTATTTTTCTTTCAGAATTGAAAGCGTCCTTGCCGTATAAGACCTGCCCTGCAGTTCTTTTTCCAGAAAAGAAATATCAAAATACGAAATACCGTCTATGGCAAGTTTTAACATATTCACACGATGTTCCCAGTCCGTAACGGTATTGTCTGCCTTGTGTGGCGGTATATAAGCAGGCATAAAAATAACCTTGTCCAAGGAAAGCTCTTTATATGCCGCTTTAGCAAGCCTTATATGTCCGTAATGAACCGGGTCAAAGGTGCCTCCAAAAATACCTGTTTTTATCATACAGTCTGCTTTTTACCTGCTTTAGGCAGTTCTATTTTACGGTTCTTTTCATTTTTTGCCTGTTTGTATAAAACAATCTTCTTGCCGATAACCTGAACAAGTTCCGACCTTGTTCTTTCGGAAATCATTATTCCGATTTCTTTTGGGTCATCCGCACAGTTTTGTAAAACACTTATTTTGATAAGTTCCCTTTTTTCAAGTGCTTCCGATACCGCCTTAACAAAATCAGGCGTTACGGAACTTTTTCCGCACTGGAAAATAGGTTCAAGGGTCATTGCAAGACCTTTTAAATATGCTCTCTGTTTCGTTGTCATCTAAATGCCTCCCATTTATCTGTAATAATCAAATTCAAGGTCTCCAAGGTAAACCGTGTCACCCTCTTCAATTCCAAGACTCTCAAGCTGCTCTATAATTCCCTGTTCCTTCATAAACTTCTGGAAGAAAGCAAAGCCCTTTTCATCATCAAGGTTAGTATAACCTAACATTCTGTCCACTCTGTCACCTTCAATGACAAAAGCATGCTCGTCCGCTTTGTATACCTCGATAGGCTCTGACTTATCGTACATTTCCTCAGGGAAATATTCTTTTTCATATACGATTGGTTCAGGGTCCAATGAATCAAGTATATTTCTTACCGCATAAAGCAGTTCCTTAAGTCCTTTGCCTGTTGCCGCAGAAATAGGAAATACTTTAATGCCCTTTGGTTCAAATTCATCTTTAATTTTCTGTACCGGTTCTTC
>JBNMKN010000031.1:0-16519 GCA_050874365.1 Butyrivibrio sp.
ACTCTGGTTAAGAAACATTGAAAAATCTTCTTCAAACAAAGGCTTTTTACAGGAAATATAATCGTATACATCAGGCAGAAGGCTGTTTTTTATACCCTCGGTGTCATTGTTTTTATACATGTTTCTTATGGCGGTGGCACTTGGGTAAGGAGTTGTGGCGACGGTATCATTGTAACCGTTGCCGACTCTTCTTACAGGCACAGGGATAATTGATGAGGAGGTCTTATGCATTGCCTTGATATATTCAAGAGCCAGTATGTTGTTAGGCATGCTTAAAAAGCTCCTGAAATCGTTATTACCCAGATATTCCGACAAAGCATACTCTCTTGATAAAGGAGCGGAATACCCCTTATTCATATATTTTTTCAGCAATAAACGGTAACTTTCCGGCTCATCTGAAAGGATTTTTGCAATTTCATCAAAATGGGATAAGTCATCATTTTCCATGCCAAATGATATATAATCAACGGAGTTAAGCCTGTTTAAGATATCAATGGCATTATATGCAAAACCTTCTGCACTTGAGGTTGCAAATACCGTAGGAAGTTCGATTACAATATCGGCTCCCGATAAAACAGCAAGACCGGCTCTTGTATATTTGTCAAAAACAGCGGGGATTCCTCGTTGTACGAAATTGCCGCTCATAAGTGCAATGATAATATCGGAACCTGAGAGTTCCCTTGCTTTTTTTATCTGGTATGCATGCCCTTTGTGACATGGATTGTATTCTGCGATTATTGCCAGTGACTTCATGGTTGGGTCTCCTTTTTTTATTATGTATATTATTATAAATTTATTTATTTTTACAGTCAAATTTCTATTTTTTTTATTGAATGAAATAAATATTTAGGGTATAATTGTATAAGATTGTATTTTGATAGAAAGGAATTTGCAATATGGCATTTATTGATGAAATTAAAGAAAGAGCCAGAGCCGAGAAGAAAAGAATTATTCTTCCTGAAGGCATGGACAGGAGAGTATGGGAAGCTGCTGTAACTGTCATTAAAGAAAATGTTGCCGATGTGACTATTATTGCCACTGAGGAAGAAGTAAAGGAGTTTTCGGCAGGGCTTGATATAGAAGGAATACATATTATCAATCCGTTTACATATCCCGATCTTGACAGATTTATTAATGACCTTGTTGAACTTAGAAGAATGAAGGGCATGACTCCGGGAGAGGCAAGGGAATTACTTACTTCGGACTATATTTATTTTGCATGTATGATGCTTAGGGAGAATCAGGCGGACGGTATCGTTTCCGGTGCCTGTCATTCTACAGCCAATACGCTTCGTCCGGCATTACAGCTTGTTAAGGCGAAGCCGGGAAGCCGTCTTGTTTCGGCATTTTTCATAATGGTAGTACCTGATTGCGAATACGGATATAACGGAACATTTCTTTTCGGAGACTGCGGTCTTGAACAGAATCCTGAACCTGAGAAGCTTGCAGGAATAGCCATTGCTTCGGCAGAATCCTTCAGATACCTTGTGGGAGGAGAGCCATACGTTGCAATGCTTTCTTATTCAACAAAGGGAAGCGCAAGACATGCGGATGTAGATAAAGTATATAATGCATACAAAATAGCGAGAGATAATGCTCCATATCTTAAAATTGACGGTGAATTACAGCCTGATGCGGCATTGGTTCCTGAAGTTGCGGCATCTAAAGCACCGGGAAGCAAAGTGGCAGGTAAAGCTAATGTACTTATTTTTCCTGACCTTGATGCAGGTAATATCGGATATAAGCTTGTTCAGAGACTTGCAAAGGCAGAAGCTTACGGTCCTATCACACAGGGAATGAACAAGCCTGTAAATGACCTTTCAAGAGGCTGCTCTGCCAAGGATATCGTAGGTGTTGTTGCCATAACAGCGGTACAGGCACAGAAAGAGTAATTTTATCAAGAGGAATAGATATGAAAATTTTAGTTGTTAATTGTGGAAGTTCGTCTTTGAAATTCCAGTTTATAGATTCGGATAAAGAGGAAGTTCTTGCAAAGGGTGTATGTGAAAGAATAGGTATAGACGGAACACTCACATATGCCAAGGAAGGACATGCTAAAGAAACCGTAGATAAGGATATGCCTACACATACAGAAGCAATCAAGTATGTGCTTGACGCACTTATGGATAGCGAAAAAGGTGTTATCAGGACTCTTTCCGAGGTTGATGCGGTGGGACACAGAGTAGTTCACGGCGGAGAAAAATTCACATCATCTGTAGTTATTGACGATGACGTTATTGATTATATAAAAGAGTGCAGCGACCTTGCACCTCTCCATAATCCTGCTAACCTTATCGGTATAGAGGCTTGTAAAAAGATTATGCCTGACGTTCCTATGGTTGCGGTTTTTGATACCGCATTCCATCAGACGATGCCTAAGAAAGCATACATGTACGGTATTCCTTGGGAGTATTATGACAAATATCTTATAAGAAGATACGGCTTCCACGGAACCAGCCACAGCTATGTTTCAAAGAAAGCCGCAGCACTTATCGGCAAGCCTTATGAAGAAAGCAGACTTATCGTGTGCCACCTCGGAGGCGGTGCATCCGTTTCGGCAATCTCTAACGGCAAATGTGTTGATACCTCAATGGGACTTACGCCTCTTGAGGGACTTGTAATGGGTACCAGAAGCGGTAATATAGACCCTTCCATAATTGAAGTAATTGCCCACAAAGAGAATAAGTCGATAGATGATATACTTCATATACTTAATAAGGAATCAGGAATATACGCTTTGTCAGGAAATATCTCAAGTGATATTAGAGATATTGAAGCCGCTTCAAAAGAGGGCAATGAGAAAGCTGCCCTTGCCATTGAGATTTTCTGCTATTCGATTGCAAAATATATCGGTGCATACTTTGTAACATTAAACGGTGCCGATGCAATAGCTTTTACCGCAGGAATCGGTGAAAACGACAGCAATATAAGAGCCAAGATATGCAGTTATCTTGAATGTCTCGGATGCAGAGTGGATGATAAGGCTAATGATGTGCATGGTGAGGAAGCTGTTATTTCAACAGCGGATTCAAAGGTAAAGCTTCTTGCAATACCTACTAATGAAGAACTTGCCATTGCAAGGGAAACAGTAGCACTTGTAAAATAATTAATACAAGTTAAAAAAAGTGTTTGACAAACAAATATGTCATTAGTATAATGATACAGGTGTGCTGTTGGAGCATTTGTTTGTGAAGGAGAAGAATATGATATTAGATATTTCAAATGAACTCATGGATACAGGCAGAAGTAAGCAGTATACAATCAGTTATGGAAATGATACATTTTCATACAGGGACGGGGAATTCAAGGTGGTTTCTTCGGAACCGTTTGAACTTAGAATTGTAAGTCCTGCTAAGAATAAGATTCACATTACCGGAAGCGGCAGTGTTGTGCTTGCCATTCCATGCAGCCGTTGTCTTGAAGATGTTAATACGGTAATTCCGTTTGACATTGATGAGGAGGTTTCGGTTGACGCTGACGATAATGATGAAGAGCAATGTTTTATCGAATCTCATTACGTTGATACCGATAAGATGTTGTATACAGAGATTTTACTTAACATGCCGCCTAAGGTACTTTGCAAGGAAGACTGCAAGGGAATATGTACGGTGTGCGGTCATAATCTCAATGATGGTGAATGCGGATGCGACAGGTTCGTACCCGATCCAAGAATGTCAGCAATTAATGATATTTTTGAACAATTTAGTAAAAATAGTTGATTAGTATATGGTCAATGTTAAGGAGGTGCGAATACCATGTCTATTTGTCCAAAGAATAAATCTTCAAGATCTCACAGAGATAAGAGAAGAGCGAACTGGAAGATGAGTACACCAAATTTAGTAAAATGCAGTAAGTGTGGTGCTCTTATGATGTCTCACAGGGTATGTAAGGCTTGTGGTTCATACAATAAGAAGGAAATCATATCACAGGAAGCTTAATTAAGGAACCTTCCGGAGTTTTCCGGGAGGTTTTTTGATGTGACAATGTAAAAAATAGTTGAAATATATTTAGAGATTTAGTATATTATAACCGATATAAATAAGTATATTTTGGAGCATGGAATATGATTGATACAATTACCGTAGCAGTTGACGCAATGGGTGGAGATAATGCACCTGCTGCGATTGTTAAGGGTGTCGTGGATGCCGTTAATAATAATGAATGTGTTACTGTCAAGCTTGTAGGTATTAAGGAAGCAGTTGAAGCTGAATTAAGCAAGTACACATATGACCATAATAGAATAGAAGTTATTGGTGCTACCGAAGTTATTGAGACGGCAGAGCATCCGGTGAATGCGATTCGCAGGAAGAAGGACTCGTCCATGGTAGTGGCAATGAATCTTGTTAAGGCCGGTGAGGCAAACGCTTTTGTTTCAGCGGGAAGTACCGGTGCCATATTAGTCGGGGCACAGGCGATAATAGGTCGTATTCCGGGTGTTAAGAGACCACCTTTAGCTCCTGTTTTACCAACAGCTAAAGGACCGCTTGTTCTTGTGGATTGCGGCGCCAATGTTGATTCAAGACCTGATCATCTGGTGCTTTATGCAAGAATGGGTTCTATATACAGTGAGTATGTTCTTGGAATTAAGAATCCGAGGGTAGGAATTGCCAATAACGGAGCAGAGGAAGAGAAGGGTAACCAGCTTGTAAAGGATACTTTTCCGCTTCTTAAAGAATGTCCTGGAATTAATTTTATCGGCAGTGTGGAGACTAAGGATATTCCGCAGGGCAATGCAGACGTTGTTGTCTGTGACGGATTTGTAGGCAATGCAATTCTTAAGATGTTTGAAGGTGTGGGATACACACTTTTATCCGAGATAAAGCACAGTATGCTTTCCACATTCAGAGGTAAGCTCGGAGCTTTACTTATTAAGCCATCCCTTAAGAAGGTTCTTAAGAAGTATGATGCTACAGAATATGGCGGAGCACCTATGTTAGGACTTAACGGACTTGTGGTTAAGGCTCATGGAAGTTCCAATGCGAAAGAAATTAAGAATGCTGTTGAACAGTGTATTCAGTTTGTTGACGCTGATATAAATGTTAAGATAAGAGATACATTAACAGATGTTAATTAATTACCCAATATAGCATTTTTTGAAAGGAAAGGTAAAGATATGGAATTTGAGAAGTTACAGCAGATTATTGCAGAGGTATTAAATGTTGAACCTGATGAAATTACAATGGATACAACTTTTGTAGATGATTTAGGTGCAGATTCTCTTGATGTTTTCCAGATAATTATGGGAATTGAAGAAGAGTTTGATATCGAAATTCCTAATGAAGCAGCAGAATCAATCGTTACTGTTGCCGATGCTGTTGAGCAGATTAAGAATGCTCTTAACTAAGTCAAAAGTATATTATATTAGGAAGTTTGAATGAATTTCTGACAATAAGTGAAAAGCCCACTTTTATGGGCTTTTTTCTATATGAATAACGGAGCAAAGATATGAATATTAAAGAATTTGAAAAAAAGATAGGTTACACATACAAAAATGTGGATTTACTTAAGTTAGCTCTTACGCACAGTTCATACGGCAATGAAGTATACAAAGATAAACTTCACAATAATGAAAGACTGGAGTTCTTAGGAGATGCGGTTCTTGAACTGACGGTAAGTGATTATCTTTTTAATAAAGAGTGTAATATGCCGGAAGGAAGTCTTTCAAGAAAAAGAGCCAGCATTGTGTGTGAACCTACATTGGCAATGTGTGCAAGAGAAATTAATCTTCCAGAAGTTCTTTTTATGGGAAAAGGCGAAGAACTGACTGGTGGCAGATTCAGGGACTCTATTGTGAGTGATGCAATGGAAGCGGTAATCGGTTCCATTTATCTTGATGGAGGCGTTGAATGTGCCAGAGATTTTATAGACAGATTTATTTTAGCTGATATTGAGAACAAGCAGTTGTTTGTGGACAGCAAGACAATATTGCAGGAACGTATACAGGCAGGATATAAGGAAGGCCCTGAGTATATCATAACGGGGGAATCGGGACCTGATCACTGCAAGGTGTTTGAAGCAGAGGTAAGGATTGAAGGTAAGTTGATAGGCAGCGGAAAAGGACGTACCAAAAAAGCTGCAGAACAACAGGCTGCCTATAATGCAATTATGGATATGGAGAGTAAAGCATAGGTATGTATTTAAAAAAGATAGAAGTACAGGGTTTTAAATCATTTGCTAATAAATTGCTGTTTGAATTTGATAACGGTATAACCGGTATTGTCGGACCTAACGGAAGCGGAAAAAGTAATATTGCGGACGCCGTAAGGTGGGTACTTGGTGAACAAAGTGCCAAACAGCTTCGTGGTTCCAAAATGGAAGACATAATATTTGCGGGAACAGAAACAAGAAAGCCCGTAAGTTTTGCAAGTGTGTCCCTTACAATAGATAATTCGGATAAAAAACTTGACATAGACTACAGTGAAGTTACGGTTACAAGACGTGTTTTCCGTTCGGGTGAAAGCGAATATCTTCTGAACGGCAATACCTGCAGACTTAAAGATATTAACGAGCTTTTTTATGACACAGGTATCGGTAAGGAGGGTTATTCCATTATCGGACAGGGTCAGATTGATAAAATTCTCAGCGGAAAAGCGGAAGAACGAAGGGAACTTTTCGATGAAGCCGCTGGTATCGTTAAATTCAAAAAACGTAAAAACGAGACGCAGAAAAGTCTTGATAACGAAAGCCAGAATCTTATAAGAATCAATGATATTCTTGCCGAGCTTGAAAAACAGGTAGGACCTTTGGCACGCCAGTCGGATAAGGCTAAAGAATATCTCAGATTAAAGGAATACCTGAAAAAATACGAAGTCAATCTTTTTCTTTTGGAGGAATCCACCACAAAGGGAGAACTGACCGAGGTTACGAAGAACCTTGACATTGTAAATGAAGAACTTGAAAAAGCAGGCAACAGGCTTGAAGAGATAAAAGCCGTTTATGATGAAAAAGATAATGAAGTATCAGAACTTACATCACGAATTGATGAACTGACTGCTAAGAAGAATCAGGCTGAAATTGACAAAAACAGACTTGAAAGCCAGATTGAAATTCTTAAAGAGCAGATTAATTCCGCAAATATGAATGACACCCATCTTGCAGAACGCCTGAAAGAAATTAATGACCAGATTGCCGAGCGTAACGAAGAAAAGCAGAAGCTTTTAAAACAGAAGTTTGACATAAGCTCGGAAGTTGATGATATTTTTGCAAGACAGAATGAGATTGACAGGGAGGTTGATGCACTCAGAAAAGAGACGGATGAGCTGTCAACCGAAATCGAAAACCGTAAAAACAGTATTTTTGATAACCTTAACAAAAAAGGAACTATAAAGGCATCAATCCAGAGATATGAATCGATGCTTGAACAGATTAATATAAGAAAAGCAGAGCTTACCGGAAAGCTTATTAACTTTAAAACAGACGAAAGCGAATTTGATGTCTCAATTAAAGACGCAAAAGATAAGTTAGATTCCGTTAACAGGGAAATCGACACCCTTGTCAGTGAAAATAACAGGTTAAGGGCTATTTGTGAAGAAAACAAAGAAGAACGCAATACCAAGAAGCAGAAGCTTCAATCTGCCAAAGAGCAGAATATGAGGTCACAGACAAGGCTTGAATCCCTTAAGAATATAGCCGAAAGATATGACGGATACGGAAACAGCATCAGAAAGGTAATGGAATGTAAAGAACAGAATTCCGGAATATTAGGTGTTGTTGCCGATATTGTTAAGACAGAGAAAAAGTATGAGATAGCAATAGAAACCGCACTTGGCGGAACTATCCAGAATATTGTTACAGATAATGAAGAAACTGCCAAAAAGATGATTGCTTACCTTAAGAAGAACCAGTACGGACGAGCAACTTTTCTTCCTTTGTCGGCGGTATCAGGTAAAAATAACAGACGTGACAATCTTGAAAGGGAAAGAGGCTTTATAGGCTACGCAAACGAACTTGTAAAGGTTGATTTGCAGTACAAAGGACTGGCTGATTATCTTTTGGGAAGATGTGTGGTTGTTGATAATATCGACAATGCACTTCATCTTAATAAAGCCCATGGATATTCCCTTAAAATCGTTACATTGGAAGGTGAACTTCTTAATCCCGGCGGCTCGATGACGGGTGGTGCTTTCAGAAACTCAAGTAATCTTTTAGGAAGAAGACGTGAGATAGAGGAACTTGAAAAAGTTGTAAGTTCAACGGAAAAAGTCATATTTTCGTTATCGGCGGATATTGACAGACTGGGTAAACTTATTAATGAAGCAACCGATAAGATTACAAAGAATTCCGAAATTATCCAGAATAAAAAGCTCGCCAAGAATACTTTGGAGATTAATTACAATCAGTTAGCTGACAAGAAAAATGAGATTCAGAGCGTATACGAAAATAATAAACGCGAAGAAAAAGAAATCGAAAGCCAGTTAAAGGATATAAGAGCCGGGCTTGAAGACAATAACAAGGCTCTTGAAGAAATTGAGAACGATAACGAGCTTAATACAAATAAAATTTCCGAAGCAACAGAAAGGTTTAATGACCTTAAAAATAAGCTTGAAGAAAAAAATAAGCTTGCCGAAAGCATACATATCGAATACTCGCAGATCGCACAGAAAAGCCAGTTCGCAGAGGAAAGCGTTAAACGTATTCTCAGGGAGATTGACAGGTTAAAAGACGGAATATCAGACCTTGAGGACAGCAAGGAAGAGTCCCAGACCGAGATTGCGGTAAGAAGCAGCCAGATAGAAGAAATTACAGATACCATAAAGACTGCGGCAACCGAAATTGAAGCATATTCTTCTGAACTTACGGAGCTTAAGAGCAGAAAAGAAGAAGGACAGGCAACGTTAAAAGGCTTCTTTGCAACAAGGGAAGAATGTCAGAACAATCTTGTCACACTTGAAAAAGAACAGTTCAGGCTTTCACAGAATAAAGAAAAACTGGAGAACAGCAGGGATTCAAAGATTGAGTATATGTGGAACGAATACGAGCTTACTTTAAGCGAGGCTTCACAGCTCAAGGATGAAGAATTGTCCGACGCATCCGAGATTAAAAAGATTGTTTCGGATACAAAGAATGAAATCAGAAAACTCGGTGACGTAAATGTTAATGCCATTGAAGATTACAAAGAAGTTGCGGAGCGTTACGAATTTTTAAAGAACCAGCATGATGACCTTGTATCGGCAAGGGACAAACTGATTACCGTAATCGAAGAACTTGATAAAAATATGCGTGAACAGTTTACAACCAAGTTTGAAGAGATTAAAATTGAATTTGATAAGGTATTCAAACAGCTTTTCGGCGGTGGAAAGGGTACAATAGAACTTGACCCTGAAGCAGATATACTTGATGCAGCCATAACCATTATTTCACAGCCGCCGGGAAAGAAGCTGCAGAATATGATGCAGTTATCCGGTGGTGAAAAAGCACTTACTGCGATATGTCTTTTGTTTGCGATACAGAACCTTAAACCATCGCCTTTCTGTCTGCTTGACGAAATTGAAGCGGCGCTTGATGACAGTAATGTAGACAGATATGCGAAATATCTGCATAAGCTTACAAAGAATACCCAGTTCATTGTAATTACCCACAGAAGAGGTACAATGGCTGCGGCAGACAGGCTGTATGGTATTACAATGCAGGAAAAAGGTGTATCCACACTTGTTTCTGTGGACCTTATTGAAAATCAGTTAGATGATAATACAAATAAAAATTAGCGGGGTGGCCTATGGGATTTTTTAAAAAACTTGTATCAGGTCTTTCAAAGACCAGAAATAATATCGTATCAGGATTAAATTCGATTTTCCACGGCTTCAGTAAAATCGACGAGGATTTTTACGAAGAACTGGAAGAGACACTTATAATGGGCGATATCGGTGTAGAGACAACCGAAAAAATTATAGAAGGTCTCAGACAGAAGGTTAAGGAAGATAAGATTAAAGACCCACAGTTATGTAAGGATATTCTCATTAATTCCATTAAAGAACAGATGGATTTGGGAGAAAACGCCTACGAATTTGAAAACAGACGTTCCGTAATTCTTGTAATCGGTGTCAACGGTGTGGGTAAAACCACATCCATCGGTAAGATTGCGGCAGGTCTTAAAAAGCAGGGTAAAAAAGTTATTCTTGCCGCTGCCGATACTTTCAGGGCTGCTGCCATAGAACAGCTTGAGGAATGGGCAAAAAGAGCTTCTGTTGACATAATTGCCCAGAATGAAGGTTCGGATCCGGGAGCAGTTGTTTTTGATGCGCTTCAGGCGGCAAAATCAAGAAATGCCGATGTACTTATATGTGACACGGCAGGACGACTTCATAATAAGAAAAACCTTATGGACGAGCTTAGAAAGATTGATAAAATTATCACAAGGGAATTCCCTGACGCTTACAGGGAGAATCTTATCGTTCTTGACGGAACAACAGGACAGAATGCACTTTCACAATTAAAAGAATTTAAAGATGTGTGTGATGTATCGGGAATTATACTTACCAAAATGGACGGAACCGCAAAAGGAGGAATTGCAGTTGCAATCCAGTCGGAGTATAATATACCTGTTAAGTATATTGGTGTTGGCGAACAGATTGAAGATTTGCAGAAATTCAATTCCGATGAATTTGTCAATGCACTTTTTGAAACTAAAGAAGATATATCTGATGAAGAATAAGGAGAAGAAGAAATGACAAGCGAATTAACTCTTGAAAAATTTGAAGAAGCTGCTGAACGTGTTAAAGAAGTAACACTTGAGACAAGACTCGTATACAGTGAATATTTCAGCAACCAGACAGGCAATAAGGTATATTTTAAACCTGAGAACCTTCAGTATACAGGTGCTTATAAGGTAAGAGGAGCTTATTACAAGATAAGCACATTATCGGAAGAAGAAAGAAGTAAAGGACTTATAACCGCATCAGCCGGCAACCACGCTCAGGGTGTTGCTTATGCGGCAAAGATATACGGAGCCAAGGCTGTAATTGTTATGCCTACTTCTACTCCTATTATTAAGATTAACAGAACAAAGAGCTACGGTGCGGAAGTTGTTCTGTACGGTGATGTTTACGATGAAGCATGTGAGTATGCTTTAAAACTTGCCAAAGAACAGGGATATACTTTTATCCATCCTTTCGATGACCTTGATGTTGCAACAGGTCAGGGCAGTATTGCAATGGAGATTATAAAAGAACTTCCTACAGTGGATTACATACTTGTACCTATCGGAGGAGGCGGACTTGCAACAGGTGTTTCCACACTTGCCAAGATGCTTAATCCTAACATTAAAGTTATAGGTGTTGAACCTGCTAACGCAAACTGTATGCAGGTATCTATAAAGAACGGCAAGGTAACAACACTTCCTTCAGTAAGCACTATCGCAGACGGAACAGCCGTTAAGACACCTGGTACAAAGATTTTTCCGTATATTGTAAAAAATATTGACGATATTATTACAGTAGAAGATGATGAGCTTATCGTTGCTTTCCTTGATATGGTTGAGAACCATAAAATGGTTGCCGAGAACTCAGGACTTCTTTCGGTAGCTGCATTAAAGAAACTTAATGTTAAGGGTAAGAAAGTTGTATCAATAATAAGCGGCGGTAACATGGATGTCATTACAATGTCATCCGTTGTGCAGCACGGACTTATCCAGAGAGGAAGAGTATTCTCTGTATCCGTTCTTTTACCTGATAAGCCGGGTGAATTACTTAAAGTAGCTAAAGTTATAGCAGATGCCAAGGGTAACGTAATTAAGCTTGAGCATAACCAGTTTGTCAGCATTAACAGAAATGCGGCGGTTGAACTTAAAATTACACTTGAAGCATTTGGTATTGAACATAAAAACGAAATTATTGCAGCACTTAAAAAAGCAGGATATGATCCAAAGTCAGTTCAGACGAGCTTTTAAGTAAACAGGGAGGGGACATGAACCCAAAATTAAAACCTAAAAACAGATTAACCCAGACAAGATTTATTTGTCTGGGGTTTATATTGATAATACTTCTTGGAACATTTCTTTTAATGACACCGATTGCTTCAAGAAGCCATACGGTTACTCCTTTTCTTGACAGTATGTTCACGGCATTAAGTGCCACATGTGTAACGGGACTTATTGTTGTGGATACATTTACCCATTGGACATTATTCGGTCAGCTTGTAATCATTACTTTAATCCAGATTGGCGGACTTGGATTTATTACAATAGGTGTTGCTTTTTCTCTTTTATTACGAAACAGGATAGGTCTTAAGGCAAGGGGACTTATGCAGGAAAGCATTAACAGCGTAAAAATCGGCGGAATAGTCAAGCTTGCCAAAAAAATTCTTATCGGAACTTTCCTTGTTGAAGGAACGGGAGCACTTATTCTCGGAATAAGATTTTCTTTTGACTTCGGTTTTGTAAGAGGAATGTATTACGGGATTTTTCATGCCATATCTGCATTCTGCAACGGCGGTTTTGACCTGATGGGAAGGCTTGAGCCTTATTCATCGCTAACCCATTATGCAGGTGATGTGGTTGTGAACGTTGTAATTAATTCGCTTATTATCATCGGCGGTATCGGTTTTGTCGTGTGGGATGATATTACCACTAACGGACTGCATTTCAAAAAATACAGACTTCATACCAAAATCGTACTTGTTACCACGGCGTTTTTGCTGCTTTCGGGAACTGTATTATTTTATATAACGGAATATAACAATACCATGAAGGGCATGAACGTGGGAGAACGCATACTTGCGTCATTCTTTTCTGCATCCACAGCAAGAACCGCGGGCTTTAACAGTGTGGATACGGGAAGTCTTACTTCTGCGTCAAAGGTGCTTACATGTGCGTTAATGTTTATCGGAGGTTCTCCGGGCTCTACCGCAGGCGGAATTAAGACAACAACAATTTTTATACTTGTGGTAAGTCTGTGGTCAGGAATAACTAACAGACATAAGACTTCGATATTCAAGAGAAGATTTGAAGATGATGCCATTAAAAAAGCAAGTACGGTATTTACACTTAATATGTTTCTTGCAATTTTTGCATTGTTTACGATTCTTGCAATAACAGATCTGCCGCTCTCGGACGTAATGTTTGAGGTGTTCTCTGCAATAGGAACCGTCGGTATGACAACAGGCATTACGAGGGATTTATGCAGTGCGGCAAGAATTATTATAATGGTATTGATGTTCTGCGGCAGGGTAGGAAGTCTTTCTTTTGCCCTTACATTTTTACAGAGTAAAAAAGACCCTCCGGTATATTATCCGGAAGAAGAAATATCAGTAGGTTAATAAGAAAGGGACAATGATATGAAATCATTTTTAATAATAGGCATGGGTAATTTCGGACATTATCTTTGTCAGGAGTTAGCAAAATATGACTGTGAAATAATGATAATAGATAATGTGGAAGAGAGAGTTGACGATATGCTTCCTTACGTTACCTCTGCCAAAATAGGTGACTGTACCAACAAGGAAGTGCTTGAAAGTCTGGGAATAGGTAATTTTGATGCCTGTTTTATATGCGTAGGCGATAATTTTCAGAATTCGTTAGAGATAACAAGCCTTGTAAAAGAGCTTGGCGGCAAACTCGTAGTAAGCAGGGCTGTCAGGGATTTACATGCAAAGTTTCTTTTAAGAAACGGTGCGGACCGTGTAATCCATCCTGAAAGGGATATTGCCGAAAGAATTGCCAAATCTTACAGCAATTCACTTATTTTTGATTACATTGAGCTTGATAAGAAAAATTCAATTTATGAAATCACTCCGTTTGAGGAATGTATAGGAAAGACTATCAAAGAAGTGAATTTCAGGACCAAATACGGTGCTAACATTATCGGTATCAAAAAGGAAGGCGTTCCTATGATAATGCCAACCGCAGATTATGTTTTTAAAGCGGACGAACATCTTGTGGTTGTTGGCGAGACCGAAAAAATAGATAAAATACTTTAATTGTCCGAACAAACTTTCTGTAAAGAAAAAATACTTGACAGGCAGCTTGAGTTTATGTATTATAGCTAAGGTGAGTTGAGTCAAGGAGACACTATGGAGAAAATTTTTGAGCAGGCAATGCTTTATGATTTTTATGGTGAACTGCTTAAGGATAATCAGAAGGAAGTTTTTGAGAACTATGTTCTTGATAATCTGTCACTCAGCGAAATCGCTGAGGAGCGCAATATCAGCAGACAGGCAGTGTATGACATGATTAAGCGTGCGGACAGGGCACTCAATGAATATGAGGATAAGTTACATCTTCTGGAGAAATTTCTTACGATTAAAGAAGATGTCAACAGGATTCATGAAATTTCCAAGCAACTTACTGGCAGCAGAGACAGAAAACTGGCAACTCAGATTGTAGCAATTACAGACAAAATATTAGATGAGTTATAGGAGATTTTTTGATGGCTTTTGACAGTTTATCAGAAAAATTACAGAATATATTTAAGAAGCTCAGAGGCAAGGGCCGTCTTTCTGCTGATGATGTTAAGACAGCTATGAAAGAAGTTAAGATGGCACTTTTAGAGGCCGATGTTAACTTCAAGGTTGTTAAGCAGTTCGTTAATACGGTATCCGAAAGGGCTGTGGGACAGGATGTTATGTCAAGTCTTACACCCGGACAGATGGTTATTAAGATTGTTAATGAAGAAATGGTCGCACTTATGGGAAGTGAGACAACAGAGATTTCTTTTGTACCGGGTGCGGCACCTACTGTTATTATGATGGCAGGTCTACAGGGTGCAGGTAAGACAACCACAACAGCCAAGATAGCAGGTAAGCTTAAGGAAAAAGGGAAGAGACCTTTACTTGTTGCCTGTGACGTATACAGACCGGCGGCAATCAAACAGCTTCAGATTAACGGTGAGAAGCAGGGTGTTCCTGTATTTGAGATGGGCGATAACAATAAGCCTGTTGATATAGCAAAGGCAGCACTTGCACATGCACAGAAGAACAATAATAATGTTGTTATTCTGGATACGGCGGGACGTCTTCATGTAGATGAAGATATGATGAATGAGCTTAAAGAGATTAAGGAAGCCGTGAATGTTCACCAGACAATACTTGTCGTGGATGCCATGACAGGTCAGGATGCAGTCAATGTAGCATCCACCTTTAATGAACAGATAGGCATTGACGGTGTTGTTTTAACCAAGTTAGACGGTGATACCAGAGGCGGTGCCGCTTTATCAATCAAGGCGGTTACGGGCAAGCCTATTTTATATATTGGTATGGGAGAGAAGCTTTCGGATCTTGAACAGTTTTATCCCGACAGAATGGCGTCAAGAATACTCGGTATGGGTGATGTGCTTACCCTTATTGAGAAAGTACAGGCAGACTTTGACGAAGAAAAAGCCAAAGAGATGGAAAGAAAATTAAAGAAATCTGAGTTTGATTTCAATGATTATCTTGAATCTTTTAAGCAGGTTAAGAAACTTGGCGGAATCGGCAAGATGCTTAATATGATGCCCGGCATGAATTCACAGATGAAGAATGCTGCGGACAACGTAGACGAGAAGCAGATTGCGAGAGTTGAAGCAATTATTTATTCAATGACTCCCGCAGAGAGAGCCAATCCCAAGCTTTTAAATCCATCACGAAAGAATAGAATTGCAAGAGGTGCAGGCGTTGATATAGCCGAAGTCAACCGACTTGTAAAACAGCAGGAGCAGATGAAAAAGATGATGAAGCAGCTTCCTGGAATGATGGGTGGCAAATTCGGTAAAAAGGGCAAGTTTAACTTACCTTTTTAATATAAACTAATTATTTTATTTATTTTAGGAGGCTAATAACAATGGCAGTTAAAATCAGATTAAGAAGAATGGGTCAGAAGAAGAATCCTTTTTATAGAATTATTGTTGCTGATTCAAGATCACCAAGAAACGGAAGATTTATCGAAGAAATCGGAACATATAATCCTAACACAGATCCAAGTACATTCAATGTAGATGAAGAACTTGCAAAGAAATGGCTTGCAAACGGTGCTCAGCCAACTGAAGTTGTAGGCAAAATCTTCAAACTTGCCGGAATCGAAAAATAAATAGACACTCTTTATGTGTAAGGAGGTATTTCAGATGAAGGAATTAGTTGAAGTAATTGCAAAAGCGCTTGTAGACAATCCTGATGAAGTAGTGGTTACTGAAACTGTTAAAGATAAGGCAACTATAATCGAACTTAAAGTTGCACAGTCTGATATCGGTAAAGTAATCGGAAGACAGGGCAGAATTGCTAAGTCAATACGTTCAGTTGTTAAGGCAGCTGCAACAAAAGAAGATAAGAAAGTTATCGTTGATATAATGTAAAATATTAAGCTGTCCCCAGAGGGCAGCTTTTTGTTATAACCACGGAGGATTAATGGAAGATTTATTAAGAGTAGGTGTCATTACATCGACCCACGGAATAGCAGGGGAAGTTAAAGTATATCCCACAACGGATGACCCGATGAGATTTAAGGATTTGAAAGAATGTGTTTTAAAGAGTAACAGGGAAACACTTAATCTTCATGTTGCAGGAGTTAAATTCCAGAAAAATCTTGTCATATTGAAATTCAAAGAATTTAATAATA
>JBNMKN010000032.1:0-16243 GCA_050874365.1 Butyrivibrio sp.
CAGAAGATTTCCCCAGGAGATACCTACAACCTCAACGCCCAATATGTATGAGGTAAGCGAGCTGGTTAATGAAATTAAGTCCGAGGGTTATGAAAAAATAATCGGAATTACAATTTCCAGCGGACTCAGCGGAACATACAATACGGTTGCAATGGCATTTGAAGAGGAAGAAATAGAAACTTTCGCTTTTGATACCAAAAATATTTCAATCGGTGCGGGACTCCTCGCAATGTGGGCGGCAAAGAAGCTTAGTGAAGGCTGGACATTTGAAGCGGTAAAACACGGACTTAACGATAAGATAGGTGATTCCAAAGTATTTTTCTACATGGATACCCTTGATTACTTAAGAAAAGGTGGAAGAATAAGTCCTGCGGTTGCGATTGTGGGAAAGGCGCTTAATCTCAAACCTATTATTTCGTGCAATGAAAAGGGAACCTATTACACCGTAAGCAAAATAAGAGGACAGCATAAAGGACTTGAAAAGCTTATAGACAGCCTGAAGGATTACATCGGAGATAAGAAAGCATATCTTGCGATTATGAACGGTGACGGCACCAAATACCTTGACGGTATAAGAGCACGTATAAAAGAACTTTTTCCGCAGTGCGAAGTGGTGGTTGATAAGCAGATTACAGCAACAATGGCAATCCATACAGGCCCGGGACTTATAGGTGTCGGCGTATTATTTGACTGATGACTTAATTTTATTAAGAGTTTCCTTCGGGAGACTCTTTTTTCTTGCTTGTAATAATATGTATTTGGTACAATTATAAGCGGAAATGGGGCGATATTATGAACAACGGTTACGGACAGCAGATAGTGTCAACAAAGGCAAATACTTTATATGCCTTAAGTAAAGTTATTAAAAAATCAAAAATAGAAAAAATGTATATTCTTCCTGTGGCTGAATTTGAAAACAACAGGGAAAATGTTCTTCGTGACATAACGGAGACATACGGCGGAGAACAGATAATTGTAAGAAGTTCTTCCTCAAAGGAGGACAGTTTTAAGACTTCCAATGCAGGTCATTATGAGAGCATATTAGGAATTGATTCCGGTGACAGCGGGCAGGTAAATGCCGCCATTGAAAAGGTTATTGCAAGTTATCAGAAAGATATAGAGATTCTTGACCATGAGCAGATTCTTATCCAGAGACAGGCACAGAATGTAAAATACAGCGGCGTTATTTTTACAAGGGATATACAGGGAAACAGACCTTATTATCTTATAAATTATGATGACCAGGGCTCCACCGATTCGGTTACAAGCGGAAGCGGAGGAAAGACCCTCTGGATTATCAAAAATGCTTCAATCAGTGAGATTGACGAGCCTTGGGGAAAATTAATTGATGCGGTACAGGAAATAGAATTATTCCTTAACGGTATGGCACTTGATATAGAATTTGCCATAAACGAAAAGGGTGAAATCATTATTTTTCAGGTCAGACCTCTTGTTGCCAGCTACAAGCAGGTCCAGAAAATGGATGACGGTGATTTCTTTTCAAGAATTAAAGGAATTAAAGAACAGTATAATAATGACAAAAGTGTGCTTAACGGCAGAACAATGATGTTTTCCGATATGGCATTCTGGAATCCGTCGGAGATAATAGGCAGTAACCCAAGAAGTCTTGAGTATTCCCTTTATGAAGAGATACTCCTTAAGCATGCGTGGAATCAAGGAATTGCTGAGATTGGCTACAGGAGACTTCCTGAGAAGCTTATGTTTAAATTGGGTAATAAACCATATATAAGCGTGGAATATTCTTTTTACAGCTTATTGCCACAGAGCTTAGACGAGAAGCTTGCACTAAAACTTGTTGATTTTTACTGCAATAAGTTAAAAAAAGATTTGACGGCACACGATAAAATAGAATTTGAAATCGCATATACGACATATGATTTCTGCACTGAGGAAAACAGTCTTGAACTTCTGGAAAACGGTTTTTCAAAAGAAGAGAGAGATACCTTTTTAAAAGCACTTTTTACACTTACAAATAATTGTCTTACCGGTTTTAAAGAACTTACGGATAAGGACTTGTTATCCCTTAAATTAATGGATAACATCAGACAGCCGATTGAAGAAGCACTTGATGTAGGCGGACTTTCCACAAAAGAAATGTTCCGTTCCATAATGATACTCCTTGACGCCATAACAAGATACGGAACTCCGCAGTTTACAAGACAGGCGAGACTTGCGTTTATGGCGAGGGCTTTTTGCAGAACCCTTGTTTTTGCGGGATATTTTACGGATGAAGAGATGGATGCTTTTACAAAATCCATTAATACAATATCTTCAGAGTTTGACAATGATTTTGAAAAATACTCTGTAGGCAAAATGTCGATGGAGGAATTTAATAAAAAATACGGACATTTAAGAAGCGGTACCTACGATATAAGGACGGACAGATATGATAAGATGAATTTCAGACCTGTTTCCAACAGACGCAAAGACCAGTTTAAAAATAACGGTATAAAAACTTTGGACAGGGAGAAACTAAAAAAAGCCATAGATACGGTTGGCTTTAAGGTTACACCTGAGGAATTTATTGAATTTCTAAAGAGTGCCATTAAACAGAGGGAATATTTCAAATTTGAATTTACAAGGTCTTTAAGCCTTGTGCTTGAACTGTTAATCAACATAGGAAATGACATTGATATAAAAAGAAGAGACTTGTCATGGCTTAATGTAGATGATATTATGGAATGCGTCAGTGCTGCTGACCCTGCTTCACTCAGACAGGAATTGATAAACAGGATTAACGGAAGACGACAGGAAAACAGTTTTAACCGTAATATTATAATGCCTGCCGTGATTACGGACGAAGGAGATATAGATTTTGTACCGGTTGCAGAGGCAAGACCTAACTTTATAACCTCCAAGCATGTTGAAGGTGAAGTCATTGTCCTTGAAGATGAGCCGGATGCGGACATCAGGGACAAAATCGTTGCCATACCTAAAGCTGACCCGGGTTACGAATGGATTTTTACCAAGGGAATCAAGGGCTTTATAACAAAGTACGGCGGGGTGGCATCACACATGGCGATTAGATGTGCGGAATTTGAGATTCCCGCAGCAATCGGATGTGGTGAAAAGATATATGATTATGTTACTTCCACATCATACCTTGACATGGACTGCCGTAACGGCAAGATAGAAGAAGGTATCCAGTACAAAAACCTTCGTGCACTTATTACACAGCGTGAAGGCGTCAACCAGTATGGTGACCCGACGGATATACTTGAGTCGGCTTATGTTAGATTTTATGAGCTGTTAGGATTTATACCTGTTCCGGTGTCTAATCATACCAAGAATTTTGAAAGACTTTTTGATGAAAAAGTAGATTTGCTTATTGTCGTAGGCGGAGGGTCCCTTGATTCAAGGTACTATGACAGAAAACATGATGATGAATTGCAGCCTCACAGGGATGCGATGGAAGAGAAATTAATAAGATATTGTGTATCACACGGTATTCCTATTATTGCAACCTGCAGAGGTATGCAGTATATTAATGTATTATTCGGAGGTAAGCTTCATTATCATCCTAAATTAAAGGTAAAAAGACCACGTGGTGAGGACCATAAAGTGTTCCTTGTAAAAGAAAACAGGGAGATTTATGTAAACAACTATCACAGGGACTGTATTTTTACGGATAATCTGGCTCCGTGTTTTACACCGGTTGCCATAGACAAGGAAAATGATGTTGTTGAAGCTTACGAATCGGAGGCAATGAAGATACTTGCCTTACAGTGGCATCCTGAAAGAAGATTTGAGACAGCCAATGCACTTGAAGAAACAAGAAAGATTGTGTTAGATTTTATAAGAAAGCATATAGGGTAAAAGAAATGTATGACGGAATAATTTTTGATATGGACGGAACAATATGGGATTCCAGAGAGACAATTGTAAAAGCGTGGAATGATGAGCTTGAAGCACAGGGCATAGACCGTGTGATAACGGTTCCTGAACTGACAGGATATATGGGGCTTACAATGGATGCGATAGCGGAAGGTATTTTCCCGGACAAAAAGTATTCCGAGACAAAGCATATATTTGATAAGATGTACGAAAGGGAAAATGAATACCTGAGAAATAAAGGTGCAATACTTTACCCTGATGTAATATCTACTATTAAAGAACTTAGGAAAAAGGGTTACAGGCTTTTCATAGTAAGCAATTGTCAGGCAGGATATATAGAAGCTTTTCTTGAATATTACAAGCTTAATGATTATATTGAAGATATAGAGTGTTTTGGCAATAATGATCTTCCTAAATGGGACAATATTGCACTAGTTATTAAAAGAAACAATCTTAAGTCGCCCGTTTATGTTGGAGACATTGATAATGACAGAATCGCAGCCGAAAAAGCAGGCGCGGATTTTATATATGCTGAATATGGATTTGGTGATGTCAAAAAATACAATGATATCATATACAAGTTCGGAGACTTACTAAGAATAGGAGAAGAAAAATGATTTTAGCAATGTCAACGTCGAATATCTGTATTCTGATTTCAATAATTGTATATCTTGCATTTGTTATTTTAATCGGATTCAAATATTCAAAAGAAAGTAATTCGGTAGACGAGTACTATCTCGGAGGAAGAAAGTTAGGACCTCTTGTTACCGCAATGAGTGCCGAGGCTTCAGATATGAGCAGCTGGCTTTTAATGGGACTTCCGGGTTTAGCCTATGCTTCCGGTATTGCAAGTCCTTTATGGACAGCTATCGGATTAGCCATTGGTACATACGTTAACTGGCTTGTGGTAGCAAAGAGGCTCAGAAGATATTCACAGGTAACAGAGGCAATAACATTACCTGATTTTTTTTCGAGAAGATATCACGATAAATACAATATCCTTATGGGAATATCCGCTGTGGTAATCATAATATTCTTTGTTCCGTATACAGCATCTGGATTTGCGGCATGCGGTAAACTTTTTGGAACAATATTTAATGCAGATTATTTTACTGCCATGGTAATAAGTGCGGCAGTAATTGTTATTTATACAACCCTGGGCGGATTTTTGGCTGCCAGTACCTCTGACTTTATCCAGAGTATCATAATGACAATAGCACTTATAATCGTACTTTCTTATGGAGTAATCCATGCGGGAGGCTTTGGAACGGTTATTGATAATGCAAAGAGCCTTCCGGGATTCCTTGATATGTTCCATTCCTATAACGGAACAGCCCATCCGGATAATTACAGTGGATTAAGCATTGCTTCAACACTTGCCTGGGGTCTTGGATATTTCGGTATGCCACATATTCTTTTAAGATTTATGGCAATCAAAGATGAGAACAAACTTACAGTATCAAGAAGAGTGGCTTCAATATGGGTTGTTATTTCCCTTGCAATAGCCGTATTTATCGGTGTAATGGGTGTTTCAATCAGCGAAAAAGGAATTATCCCTACATACGCTAATAACAGCGAAGCCGAGAGAATTATCGTACATATAGCAAAAGCTATAAGTAACCACGGAATACTTCCTGCACTTGTGGGCGGTCTTATCCTTGCGGGTATACTTGCTTCCACAATGTCAACTGCGGATTCACAGCTTCTTGCGGCATCCTCAAGTGTGTCACATAATATTTTTGCAGGCCTGTTCCACATTAAGATGGGCAAAAAAATGCCAGTAATAATAGCAAGGATATCGGTTGTACTGATTGCGGTTGTAGGCGTATTCCTTGCAAGAAATCCGGAAAGCTCCGTATTTGAGATAGTAAGCTTTGCGTGGGCGGGCTTCGGTGCGGCATTCGGACCGGTTGTACTGTTTTCTTTATTCTGGAAGAGAACAACGTTATGGGGTGCTCTTGCAGGTATGGTTTCAGGCGGCGCCATGGTATTCATCTGGAAGTATGTAATAGCAGGTTTCGGAGGAGTGTTTGCAATTTATGAACTTCTTCCTGCATTTATAGTATCTTCTGTTCTCATTGTGGTTGTAAGCCTTCTTACAAAGAAGCCTTCCGAGGATATAGAGAAAGAATTTAAATTAGCAAAAAGTAAAGAAGAAATCTGATAAATGTATTTGTAACGTTAGGAGAAAAAATTGGACGACAAGACATCAGGAAAGCACATAATTAAACAGGGCACAATTCTTGCGGCGGCTTCTGTAGTATCAAGAATTATTGGTATGCTTTACAGAAGTCCGATGGCAGCAGTTATAGGTGACAAAGGAAACGGATTATACAGTTTCGCATTTGAAATATATTCGATTGCACTTATTTTGTCATCCTACAGTATGCCGTTAGCCGTTTCAAAATTATTGTCAGCCCGTTTTGCGAAAAAAGAGTATAAAAACGCCGATAAAATTTATAAATTTGCGTATATTTTTGCCGCTGTATCCGGTACGGTAATGGCTCTTCTCCTTTTCTTCGGAGCAGGAACCATAGAAAGACTGTCGGGACATGAAGGACTGGCACTTCCGTTAAAAGTTCTTGCACCTACTGTTTTTGTTGTTGCGATAGCAGGAACGATAAGAGGATTTTTCCAGAGCAGGAATACAATGATGCCTACAGCAATTTCACAGCTTGCAGAGCAGATTATCAATGCCATTGTAAGTATTGTGGCAGCGGTGATTCTTGTCAAATTTGCAGCAAATGAATTTGACAAAGCGAGATACGGTGCGGCAGGCGGTACCATAGGAACACTGTTTGGTGCGTTATCAAGTCTTATTTTCCTTATATTCCTGTTTGTGATATATAAACCGAGAATGAAAAAACACTTAAGCCATGATAAAGTGGGCGTAACAGTTTCCAACGAAGAAGTGCTGAAACTTATTGTCGCTACCATAATTCCCGTAATACTCAGTCAGACTGTATACCAGTCTATAGGTGTTGTTGACGGTTTTATGTTCGGTAATCTGTATAAAGGAAGCGATTCGACTGCTCTTTATGGTATATACAGTTCCAAGTACAGACTTATGGTAAATGTTCCTAATGCTATTTCTTCGGCTCTTGCTTCATCAATGATTCCTTCACTGGTTTCATTGTATACACTTAAGAACTTTGTTGAGTTCAGGTCAAGGCTTAAGACTTCCGTTAAGTTTAATATGATAATAGCTTTTCCTTGTGCATTCGGAATTTCGGCACTTTCAGAAATGATCATGAAGCTTTTATTCCCTACAACAGATACGGTTATATCAGGCAGGATGCTGATGTACGGTTCGGTTGCGGTATTGTTTTACGCATTGTCCACAGTCACCAATGCGGCCTTACAGGGAATGGACAGGATGAGACTTCCTGTAAGACATGCGGCAATATCTCTTCTCATACACATTCCATTAATGGTTGTGCTTCTTAAATTCACAAAACTCGGAGCACATGCACTTGTAATAGGCAACATAGTATATCCGTTAATTGTCTGTGCCCTTAACTGGGCATCGGTTGCCAGATATGCCAACTACAAGCAGGAAGTTAAAACAACGTTTATAGTTCCGCTTCTGGCCTCGGCAGTGATGTGGATTGATACATTCTGCCTCAGCAGGCTTATGGCAAAGGTACTTCCTGTGAATTACGCCACTAATGCGTTGATAACGATTATATGTATTGCAAATGCCTGTCTTGTATATTTTGTAATGCTCTTTATGCTTAAGGGTGTGACAAGAGAAGAACTCAAGGAATTTCCGATGGGTGGCAGGATGTCAAGACTTGCAGATAAATTAAGAATAAAATTCTAAAAAAGTAAGCCATTGGTACAGGATATGTGCCAATGGCTTTTGTTTATTTACTGTAATTCAACGCTGCTTCTATGAAGCCTTTGAATAAAGGATGTGGTCTGTTTGGTCTTGATTTAAGTTCAGGATGCGCCTGAGTACCGATAAACCAAGGATGATCTTTTAATTCTATCATTTCAACAATTCTTCCGTCAGGAGAAATTCCTGATAATACCATTCCGTTTTCTATAAGAACATTTCTGTAATCGTTGTTGACTTCATAACGGTGACGGTGACGTTCTGCAATTTCTTTTGCACCGTAAAGACGGTAAGCAAGAGAATCTTCGTCGAGTACACAAGGGTAAGAACCCAGTCTTAAAGTACCGCCGATGTCATTTATGCCTTCCTGGTCAGGCATAAGATGAATAACAGGGTGGCGTGTATCAGGATTAAGCTCTACGCTGTGTGCGTCATTATATCCGATAACGTGGCGTGCAAATTCAACGATTGATAACTGCATACCGAGGCAAAGACCGAGGAAAGGAATTTTATTTTCTCTTGCATATCTGATAGAAGATATTTTACCCTCTATTCCTCTGTCTCCGAAACCTCCGGGAACAAGGATTCCACTTACATCCGATAAGATCTCGGCTGCGTTGTCATCCGTAACTGTCTCGGAATCAACCCATTTGATTTCCACATCGGCTGAGTTAGCCACTCCGCCATGCTTTAAGGCTTCAACAACACTTATGTAAGCGTCGTGGAGGGAAATATACTTGCCGACAAGGGCAACCTTAACTTTCTTGGTAGGATTTTTCCATGCATGACACATATTTTCCCACTCTTCAAGGTCGGGCTTAGGACAATCAAGGTGGAGACACTCACATGCAACCTCAGCAAGATGTTCTTTTTCCATGGCAAGCGGAGCTTCATAAAGGATGTCCACGTCAAGGTTCTGGAGAACATGGGAGCTTGGAAGGTTGCAGAAGAGGGAAATCTTATCCTTGATATTATCGTCAAGAGGTACTTCTGTTCTGCATACGATTATGTCAGGCTGTATACCCATTCCCTGAAGTTCCTTAACACTTGCCTGTGTAGGCTTTGTCTTGATTTCACCTGAAGCTTTAAGATAAGGAATAAGTGTTACATGTATGAGAATGGCATTTTCTTTGCCTACGTCATGCTGGAACTGACGGATGGACTCAAGGAAAGGCTGGCTTTCGATATCGCCAACGGTACCGCCAACTTCTATAATTGCAATTTTAGTATCTTTTGTAGAATAGTCGTCTCTGAAGAAACGGCTCTTTATTTCATTGGTGATATGAGGGATAACCTGGACTGTACCGCCTCCGAAATCACCGCGTCGTTCTTTTTGTATTACCGACCAGTAAATCTTACCTGTTGTGACATTTGAGCGTTTTGTAAGATTTTCATCAATAAATCTTTCATAATGACCTAAATCAAGGTCTGTTTCGGCACCGTCATCTGTAACGAAAACCTCACCGTGCTGGATTGGATTCATTGTGCCGGGGTCAATGTTGATATAAGGATCGAATTTCTGCATTGTGACTGAGTAACCTCTGGCTTTAAGCAGACGGCCAAGGGAAGCTGCAGTTATACCCTTGCCTAATCCTGAAACAACACCACCTGTAACGAATACATATTTAACTGGCATTTTCTTTTGCTCCTATCTTTTAAATAAGATAAAATATATCACTTTATTTTGAATAAATCCATAGGAAAATGTGAAAAAATAATTTATTGATTTATATTGAAGAAATTACTATAATTATTTAAGTGTAAACTACCATTAAACAGAGAGGAAGTTGTAGCCGCAGAATGAATAATAACTATAACAATAACAATTACAACAATAACTACAATAATAACAACTATAACAACAATAATAATTACAACCGTAATAACAATAATAACGGAAATAATAACAATAATAATGGCAAGGATAATAAAAAGGGTCCGAGAGTAGGGATAACTGTCCTCGGTATTGTTATCGCAATAGTGGTAACCTATCTTGCAGTTACTTTTGTTAAGAGCTGTATTAAAAAAGCCACAACAAAGGAAATCAGTTATTCAAGATTCCTTGAACTCATCGATGAGGATGGAATATCATCGGTTGAATACAGCAGCGACCAGATAACGATTGTTCCTAAAGAACAGCCGGTGAGCGGACTTACCGTTAAGTATTACACAGGATATATATATGATGAAGATGTATTTAACAAATTAAAGTCTATGGATGGTGTGGAAATTAACCGTGCCATAGAGGACACAGGTTCATCAGTATTTAATTTTATACTGGTATATGTGCTTCCGTTTGTGATTTTCTGGCTGCTACTCAGTTTTGTATTCAAAAGAGTTGCAGCAAGTGGCGGCGGAATTATGGGTGTAGGAAAATCCAACGCCAAGATTTATATGCAGCAGAAAACAGGTGTTACATTTAGGGATGTTGCGGGACAGGAGGAGGCTAAGGAGTCTGTAAAAGAAATAGTTGATTTCCTTCACAATCCTGCAAAATATACCGCAATCGGTGCCAAGCTTCCAAAGGGTGCCCTTTTAGTAGGCCCTCCGGGAACAGGTAAGACGCTTCTTGCAAAAGCCGTTGCAGGTGAAGCAGGTGTACCTTTCTTCTCGCTGTCAGGTTCTGACTTTGTTGAAATGTTCGTAGGTGTAGGTGCGTCAAGAGTAAGAGACTTATTTAAACAGGCTGTTGCAGCTGCACCATGTATTATTTTCATAGATGAGATTGATGCCATAGGTAAGAGCAGGGATTCCCAGTTTGGCGGTAATGACGAAAGAGAACAGACACTTAACCAGCTTCTTTCAGAGATGGATGGCTTTGATTCTTCAAAGGGTGTCCTTATTCTTGCGGCAACCAATAGACCTGAGGTCCTTGATAAGGCGTTATTAAGACCGGGACGTTTTGACCGAAGAATTATCGTTGATAAACCTGACCTTAAGGGAAGACTTGATACCCTTAAAGTACATTCAAAGGATGTTCTTATGGATGAATCCGTAGACCTTGAAGCAATAGCACTTGCTACGGCAGGTGCGGTAGGTTCAGACCTTGCCAACATAATTAACGAAGCTGCTATCAATGCGGTTAAGCACCACAGACGTGCCGTTAATCAGGAAGACCTTTTTGAATCGGTTGAAGTGGTTATCGCAGGTAAAGAAAAGAAGGACCGTATCCTTGGCAAAGAAGAGAAAAAGATGGTTGCCTACCACGAAGTCGGACATGCCCTTGTAACCGCACTCACAAAGGATGCGGAGCCTGTCCAGAAGATTACTATTGTACCAAGAACAATGGGGTCATTAGGATATACGATGCAGGTGCCTGAGGAAGAAAAATACCTCTACAAGAAAGAAGAACTTGAAGCAAAGATTCTTACACTTCTTGGTGGACGTGCCGCAGAAGAGATTATTTTCGGAACAATGACAACAGGTGCATCCAATGATATAGAAAGAGCCACAAAGCTAGCCAGAACAATGATAAGCCAGTACGGAATGTCAGACAGACTGGGAATTGCAGGCTTTGAAGCGATTGAGAATAAGTATCTTGACGGCAAAACAACACTTAACTGCTCCGACAAGACAGCCGCAGTTATTGATGAAGAAGTAATTAAGATGCTTAAAGAAGCTTATAATAAGACAAAAGAAATATTACAGAACAATTTGGAATGTCTCCATAAAGTATCTGAATATCTTCTTGAAAAAGAAAGCATTACAGGTAAAGAATTTATGGATATCGTTAATTCCGTAAAAAATAAGAACGAAGAAAGTGATAACAATGATTGATTTACATCTTCATCTTGACGGCTCCCTGAGACCTGAAACGGCGTGGGAGCTGTTTTACGATAAAGGAATATTTGATTCCCTTGAAAGCGTCAGAAAATCATTCAGTGTAAGTGATGATTGTGCTGACCTGAATGAATATCTTAAATGTTTTGATTATCCGCTTATGCTTTTACAAAAGGAAGATAACATTGTAAGGGCAGTAAAAGAGCTGGGAGAGGATTTAGCCAAAGAGGGAACGGATTATGCGGAAATAAGGTTTGCACCGATGTTTTCCACTAAGGAAGGACTTTCTATGGAGGCAGTAACGGAGGCAGCCATAGAAGGAGCAGGACAGGCAGAAAATGAGACAGGAATCAGACTGAACCTTATACTCTGCTGCATGAGAGGCGCTTCCCTTAAAGATAATCTCGATACCGTTGACTGTGCAAAGAAATACCTTAATAACAAGGTGTGTGCACTTGATTTAGCGGGTGCGGAGGGGCTGTTTGCTACTTCGTTATATGAAGAGGTGTTCAAAAAAGCAGGCAGGCTTGATATACCTTTTACCATACATGCAGGCGAAGCGGCGGGGCCTGAAAGTGTATGGACCGCAATCAATTTCGGGGCGTCAAGAATAGGACACGGAATAAGGAGCATTGAGGACGAAAGACTTGTGGAATATCTTGCCAGACACGAAATCCCTATCGAGGTGTGCCCTATAAGCAATATGCAGACAAAAGTATATGATGATATAAAAAAATATCCTTTAAAACGTTTACTGGATAACGGTGTTCATGCTACACTTAATACAGATAACAGGACGGTAAGCAATACCTGTCTTTTAAAGGAACGTTCCTTTGTGAAAGATAAGTTAGGCGTGACTGACCGTGATATTGAATTGATGGAGGACTACTCAAAGAAAGCAGCGTTTAATATAGGCTGATTATAAGAGGACATGATATATGTACGATGGTTTTTTTGACATAGAAGCAGAGCTTAAAAAACTTCCGGACAAACCGGGAGTATATATAATGCACGACGAAAAAGACGAAATCATCTATGTAGGCAAGGCAATAAGCTTAAAAAACAGGGTGCGACAGTATTTTCAGTCATCAAGAAATCATACCAACAAAATAAAACAGATGGTTTCCAATATCCGCAGATTTGAATATATCATTACAGATTCAGAGTTAGAGGCACTTGTACTGGAGTGTAATCTCATAAAATTACACAGACCCAGATATAACACCATGCTTAAGGATGATAAGACATATCCTTTTATAAAAATAACCGTGAATGAACCTTTTCCGCGTATTATATCTTCAAGAGAGATGAAAAGGGACAAGGCAAGATATTTCGGACCGTTTACCAGCGGCAAGGCTGTCAATGACACAATAGAGCTGCTTAATAAGACTTACGGCATAAGAACCTGCAGACGTAATCTTCCAAAAGATACAGGAAAAGAAAGACCCTGCCTTAATTACCATATAGGACAGTGTACCGCTCCATGTCAGGGATATATTTCACAGGAGGAATACGGAAATCTTATTACCCAATGCATAGACTTCCTTGAAGGAAGGTATAATGGCATTACCAAGAAACTTACGGAGCTTATGTATGAAGCCTCGGAGAAAATGGAATTTGAGCAGGCAGCCACCTACAGGGATATGTTAGAAAGCGTTAAATTTGTATCCCAGAAGCAGAAAATTACCAACAGCGATATGCAGGACAGGGACATTGTCGCTGCATCAATAGATTATAAAGACTGCGTAGTGCAGGTGTTTTTCATAAGAAACGGCAAGATGATAGGAAGAGAGCATTACCATATGCGCCTTGCCGGGGATGAAAAACGTTCTGAGATTATCACCGATTTTATAAAACAGTATTATGCAGGAACACCGTATATTCCACCTGAGATTATGTTGCAGGAAAATCTCCTTGACGAGGAACTTATCGGCAGGTGGCTTACGGAAAGGGCAGGGCATAATGTAAAATTTCTCGTCCCTAAGAGGGGACAGAAAGAGAAGCTCGTTGAACTTGCGGAGAAAAATGCCAATATGGTACTTAATCAGGACAGGGAAAAAATTCTCAAAGAAGAGGCAAGGACAACAGGTGCGGTTAAAGAAATCGAAAGACTTACTGGCTTACAGGATATCCACCGAATGGAAGCCTTTGATATATCGAATATAAGCGGAGCACAGCCTGTAGGTTCAATGGTTGTGTTTACGGACGGAAGACCAAGAAAAAATGACTATAGAAAGTTCCGTATCAAAACAGTAACGGGACCCGATGATTATTCGTCAATGCGTGAGGTGCTGACAAGAAGGCTTACCCACGAAAATGACAGCAGTTTTGATATTAAGCCTGACCTTATTATGATGGATGGCGGTAAGGGACAGGTTAATATAGCTTTAGAGGTGTTAAAAGACCTTAATATTTCAATTCCTGTATGCGGAATGGTAAAAGATGATAACCACAGAACGAGAGCTTTATGGTATAATGGAAAAGAAGTGGAAATTAATACCGGAAGTGAAGCTTTTAAACTGATTACGAGAATACAGGATGAGGCACACCGGTTTGCCATTGAATTTCACCGTAATTTGAGAAGCAAGGAACAGGTTAAGTCGATACTTGATGATATTGACGGAATCGGACCGGTAAGGCGTAAGGCATTAATGAAGCATTTTAAGGATATTGATGTAATAAAAAAAGCATCTGTAGAGGAACTTTGCGATGTTCCTTCAATGAATCTGGCGGCAGCCGAAAAAGTACACGAATTTTTTAACAAACAGGAAAGGGGTACATAATGAGCGAAGAATTAAAAGTAGAAAAAATTATTGAGAAGATGGACCTAAAAATACTTACACCGGATATTGATGTAAGCAGCAAGGTTGTAATGGTACCTGATATTAACAGACCGGCATTGCAGCTTGCAGGTTTTTTCGACCATTTTGACAACGAAAGAGTCCAGATTATAGGACGAGTTGAAGCTGCATATATGAAGCAGATGAGTGACGATGACAAAAAAGTGAGATATGACCGTCTTTTGTCATATAATATACCATGTATCATATATTGCCGTAACGAAGTACCTGATGAACTGATGATTGAAGCGGCAAGAAAATATAAGATTCCTCTTTTACAGTCAAGTCAGGTAACATCGTCTTTTGAAGCAGAGATTATCAGATGGATGAAGGTTGAACTTGCACCTACAATTTCAATACACGGTGTACTTGTGGATGTATACGGTGAAGGTGTTCTTATAACAGGCGAAAGCGGAATAGGTAAAAGTGAAGCGGCACTGGAGCTTATAAAGAGAGGACACCGTCTTGTAACGGATGATGTTGTTGAAATCAGAAAAGTAAGTGACGAGACCCTTATAGGAACGGCACCTGAGATAACAAGACATTTTATCGAATTAAGAGGTATAGGAATCATTGATGTAAAGACTCTTTTCGGTGTTGAAAGTGTTAAGGAAACACAGGGAATCGATATGGTAATCCACCTTGAAGACTGGGACAAAGAAAAGGAATATGACAGATTCGGTCTTGAAGAAGAATATACGGAGATTCTCGGTAATAAAGTAGTATGTCATAATCTCCCTGTAAGACCGGGACGTAACCTTGCGGTAATAGTTGAATCAGCAGCGGTCAACTGGAGACAGAAGAAGATGGGTTACAATGCGGCTAAGGAATTGTATAACAGAGTACAGAACAGCATTAACAGAAAAGAATAGAATTAAGGAGAAAAGCAAATGGGAAAATTGTGTTTTGGCGTTGACCTTGGAGGTACAACAGTAAAGATGGGTGTATTTACAGTGGAAGGTTCATTACTTTCAGACTGGGAAATACCTACAAGAAAAGAAGAAAACGGTAAATATATTCTTGATGATATTGCAGAATCAATTAAGGCAAAAATCGAAGAAGATGCCATTTCGCCTGAGGATGTTGTAGGTGTGGGAATCGGAGTTCCGGGCCCTGTTACTTCAACAGGTATTGTAAAAGGCTGTGTTAATCTCGGCTGGGGCGACGTTCCTGTAGAAGAGATACTTAAAGACAAAACAGGTTTTACGGCAAAAGCAGGTAATGATGCCAATGTTGCGGCCCTCGGCGAGTTATGGCAGGGCGGCGGAAAAGGTTACACCAATCTTGTAATGCTTACACTCGGAACAGGCGTAGGCGGTGGAATTGTCCTTGACGGCAAAATCGTAACAGGAAGCCACGGAGCAGCAGGTGAACTTGGACATATGCCTGTTGTATATGATGAAACAGAATATTGCGGCTGCGGCAAAAAAGGCTGTCTTGAACAGGTAGCATCCGCAACAGGTATCGTTAAAGAGACCAAAAAACTTCTTGCGGCAGAAAAGATGCCATCTTCACTCAGGGATATAAAAGAATTTACCGCTAAGGATGTGTTTGATGCGGCAAAAGCAGGAGACGAACTTGCACTTATTTCCGTTAATAAGCTTGCAGAATACCTTGGAATAGCTATGTCACATATGGCATGTGTTGTAGACCCTGATGTGTTCTTGGTTGGCGGCGGTGTATCAAAAGCAGGAGATTTCCTCATTAACGCAATCAGTAAATATTATGTTGAAAAAGCATTCCACCAGTGCAGAAAAACACCGATTAAGCTTGCAACTCTCGGAAACAGTGCAGGTATCTACGGTGCAGCAAAGCTTGTATTATAATCCGTATAAAATGGAGGAACCTTTATGGATTTTTTATCCGCAATAAAAAATATTGCCGGAGAAGAGTGTATATTTCGCAATGAAATGATGTCGGACCACACCAC
>JBNMKN010000033.1:0-15700 GCA_050874365.1 Butyrivibrio sp.
ACACGGTGCTTGAAAAATCACCTATGCAGAAAGCTGCAGCCATGAATGAAATTATGGCGTACAGACATGAAGGCTTCTGGAAATGTATGGATACCGTCAGGGAAAAACAACAGCTTGAAAAATTATGGAGTGAAGGTAACGCTCCGTGGAAGACATGGGAGAACTAGAGTTGAAGAGTGTAATTATTACCGGTGCAGACGGTTTTGTAGGCAGCTACACAACCGAATATTTTCTTGATCAGGGAATAGAAGTTCTGGCATTGGGAAGAAAAGAAACACCTGTCAGATTAAAACCTCACGGTAAGCTGACTTACAGACAGTGTGATATTACAGACAAAAACAATATAATCAAAGCGGCAGGCAATAAAAAATACGATGCTTTTATCCATTTTGCATGGGATGGGGCAGCGGATAAGCGTAAAGATTATAATGTGCAGATGAAAAATGCCCTTGACACGGTGGAGTGCCTTAAAGCAGCTAAAGAAGCAGGATGTGACAGATTTGTCGGCGCGGGAAGCATAATGGAATATGAAGCGGAGGCAGCAATCCACGCTAACGGAACAAGACCGGGAATGGCATATATTTACGGGATAGGCAAGCACACGGCACATTGTCTTTGCAAGCCTGTTGCGGCGAAACTTGGCATCGACTTTGTATGGCCTATGATAACCAACGCATACGGTCCGGGAGAATTTACCGACAGGTTTGTTAATTCAACCCTCAAAAAAATAATACGAAAAGAAGATTTACAGTTTACGGCGGCAACGCAGAATTACGATTTTGTATATGTAAAAGATGTAGCCAAAGCATTTTATCTTATCACTACAAAGGGCAGGCCTTTTTCTGAATATATGATAGGAAGCGGCAACGCAAGACCTTTGAAAGAATTTATTATTGAGATGAAGGAAAGTCTGGCAAAGGACGCAACGCTTTGCTTCGGAGATATTCCGTTTACGGGAACGGATATGCCGTTGGAAGTTTTTAGCATTGAAGCACTTCAGGATGATTGCGGATTTATTCCGGAAACAGATTTTGCAACAGGTACGGCGATTACGATGGAGTGGCTTAAGGAGCAGCAATGATACAGAAATTTGAATTTGAAGAATTACCTTTAAAAGGTTCATATAAAATAACCCCGTTTCTTGCGACAGATGAAAGAGGCGGACTTTTAAAAGATTATAATGTTGACATATTTAACAGTAATGGTATAAAACATAACTTAAGAGAAACCTTTTATACAATCACCAAAAAAGGTGTGATAAGGGCTTTACATTTTCAGCTTATCAAGCCCCAGGCAAAGCTGATAAGATGTATATCTGGTCATGTCTACGCGGTTATATGCGATTTGAGAAAAGAATCTCCTACATATAAGAAATGGCTTCCGTTTCATCTTACCGGAGATAACATGACCATGCTTTATGTTCCGGGAGGATTCGGACTTGGATATTTCGTGATAGAAGATGCGGTAGTCAGCTATAAGTGTGATGAAGTATTTTGCGGCGAAGGCGACAGCGGAATAATGTGGAACGATAAAGATCTTGCCATAGAATGGCCGATAGAACTTATAGAAGGCGTTACATCCGAAGAGGACCTGATTATAAGTGACAAAGATAAAAATCTTATGAGTTTTAAAGAATATGACGAAAAGTTTTAATTTTCCGGAGGAAAGTTTATGAGTACAGAAACGAAAAAAGAAAGAAAATTACGAAATTACAAAATAAAAAAAGCCTTATTGATTTCAGGGATTGCATTGCTGGCAGTACAGCTTGTAGCAACCGTGGTTTTTATGGTAATACTGTCAAAAGTCAGGATTGTTCCTAAAGACTACGTGATTATGGTAGATGTACTTTTAGTGCTTATACTCACAGTAGTAACAATAACCCAGAGGTGGGCACTGCCCGGAATTATAACAAAAGTTATATCGCTCCTTTTGTCTGTTGTGCTTATTGTTGGTTCCGTATATCTTAATGCAACCTACGGGGCATTTAAAAAAGCTACTGACATTAATTACACCACCACAAGTATCAATGTGTACGTCAGGGCGGACAGTGCTTATGAGAAGATTGAAGATGCCAAATCAGAAGAATTCGGTATAATGAAGTCATTAGACAGGGAAAATACCGACGAAGTAGTAAATAAGATACAGACTGAGGTTGATACAACCCTTAAGACAAAAGAATATGATGATGTCCAGTCACTTGCGAAAGCATTATACGATAAAGAGGTTAATGTGATTATTCTTGGTACAAGCCACCTTGGAATACTTGATTCACTTGATGAATTTAAGGATTTTAAGACATTTACAAAGGTTATTGCATCATACGATATGAAAAAAGATATTAAAAGTGATGATAAAAAGGATGATGATTATCTGGATTCGGATGATGTAGTCACACTTTACCTCAGCGGTATCGACGTTGACGGACCTCCTACCGAGAACAGAAACAGTGATGTAAATATCATTATGACACTCAATACCAAGACGGGACAGATACTTCTCCTCAACACACCTAGAGATTACTATGTACCTACAAGCGTATCAAACGGCGAACCTGATAAACTTACCCACGCCGGATGTTACGGTATTGACTGTTCCGTTGAGACACTTGAGATGCTTTACGGAATCAATATTGATTATTATATCAAGCTTAATTTCACAGGCTTTAAGAGCATAATAGATTCACTTGGCGGAGTGGATGTATACTCTGAATTTGAATTTACATCCCAAAATGTCAAAGGTTACCATTTTGTACAGGGATATAATCATATGAACGGAGAAGCAGCGCTTGTATTCTCCAGAGAAAGATATTCTTTCCCAACAGGTGACAACCAGAGAGGTAAGAACCAGATGGCGGTTGTTAATGCCGTTGTCAAGAAACTTGCTTCTTCTGAACTGCTTAAGAATTATACAGAGATACTTGATTCGATTTCATCAAGTATGGTAACTGATATGTCAATGGATGAGATTGCAAAGCTTGTAGATATCCAGCTTAAGAAAAATATCTCATGGGATATTGTACAGTTTGCGGTAACCGGTTCCAATGGAAACCTTCCATGTTATTCGCTTAAGAGCCCTAATTATGTAATGATTCCTGATGACGCAGTTGTTGAGCAGGCAAAAACATACCTTAAAAAGATCCATGATAACGAAAGAGTAGTAATAGAATAGGACAAAATATGTACCAGAAGAAACAATATATCCAGAACGTTATTTTGTTGTTTACAGATATGCTCGCAGTAATATGCAGTTATTTTCTGGCAGCATTTTTCTGGACAGGTTTTATTAAAAAATTAGATGTAATGGAATATGCCGAGACAAAGGGACGTTTCGGCATGGTTCTTATTGCTTTCGCTGTAGTTTATATGGTTTTTAATACCAACAGAAAATTTATCGAAAGAAAGATATCTGAAGAATTTGTACAGTGTATTAAGCTTAATATTTTATTTGCTGCGGCTTATGCAATAATGCTGTTTATCGGTGACAGTTTTGACACCGCATCAAGAGGTGTTTATGTTTTCACTATTGTATTTAACGTATTTCTGATGTTCTTTTTCAGGATACTTGTAAGAATATACCTTGTGAAAATATATAAGAACCACAAGAAAACAAGCCAGCTTTTTATCATTACAACTTCAGGCAACATAGAAAATGTGATTGATAACATGAAAAGAAATGTTGAATGGACAAACAGGATAAGCGGCATGGCTGTGATGGATAAGAATCTCACAGGCGAGGTGTATCATAATATTCCTGTTGTTGCCGGACGTGATGACGTTCTGACATATATAAAGGGACAGATTATTGACGAAGTATTTATAGAGACAGACGAGATTTCCAATAAAGAATTAAGTAATCTTGTTATGGAACTTGAAAATATGGGAACAACGGTACATTTAAGTTTCCATGCACTGGACAGTTTCAACGACTTTAATAAGAATCTTTCAATGCTTGGGGATATTCCGGTGCTTACCTTTGCCAATAACTTTTATAATCCTAAGCTTCTGGCGGTCAAGCGTCTGATAGACATTATAGGTTCCCTTGTGGGTATATTAATAACGCTGATAGTAAGTATTTTTGTGGCACCTGCCATCTTAATCGAGTCAAGAGGACCACTCATTTTTAAGCAGAGAAGAGTAGGAAAAAACGGACGTTTTTTCTATGTATATAAATTCCGTTCAATGTATAAGGATGCAGAAGAACGTAAAAAAGCACTTATGGAGCAGAATGAAATGAAGGGTCTTATGTTCAAGATGACCGATGACCCAAGAATTACCAAAGTAGGTAAATTTATCCGTAAGACAAGTATAGATGAGCTTCCCCAGTTTTTTAACGTATTAAAGGGCGATATGAGCCTTGTGGGAACGAGACCTCCTACCGTGGATGAATTCCGACAGTACGAGGGTTATCACAAAAGGAGACTCAGTATGAAACCGGGAATGACCGGAATGTGGCAGGTCAGCGGAAGAAGCGACATAGAAGATTTTGAAGAGGTAGTTAAGCTTGACCTTGAGTACATAGATAACTGGAGCATAGGACTGGATTTTAAAATCCTGTTTAAAACAATCGCTGTGGTATTTCGCCATGGAGGAGCAAAATAAGATTATTGTGAGGCCTTTATGAATTATAATGAAGCATTTGATACTTTAAAAAAATATGGTCAGGAACACGTTCTTGATTATTACGAGGAACTTAGCGACAGCGACAGAAAAGAGTTGTTAAGACAGATAAGCATGACGGATTTTGAATTTGCAAAAGCCGGACACGATAATAGAAAAGCCGAAAAAAGGGGCATTATTACACCAATAAGTGTTACAACCGTGGATGAGATAAATTCCTCAAAAGAACATTATATGGCTGTAGGTAAGGACGCTATTACAAAAGGAAAAGTGGGTGCTGTCCTTTTAGCGGGAGGAATGGGTACACGACTCGGTTCCGATAAGCCAAAAGGTGTTTTTGACATAGGAATTACCAGACATGTATATATTTTTGAACGACTGATAGAGAATCTCATGGATGTGGTTGATGAAACAGGTTCGTATGTGCATCTGTTTGTGATGACAAGTGAAAAAAACAACACAGATACAATTGAATTTTTTAAAGAAAAGAATTACTTTGGATATCCTTGCGATTATATTCATTTCTTTGTACAGGACATGGCACCTGCCAGCGATTACGAGGGCAGATTCCTTATGGAATCAAAGTCGAGAATAGCAACATCTCCTAATGGAAACGGCGGCTGGTATTTGTCCCTTAAGAAAGCAGGATATGATAAAATTATTGCCGGAGCCGGAATAGAATGGCTTAATGTTTTTGCGGTGGATAATGTTTTACAACGTATTGCAGATCCATGTTTTGTGGGTGCAACAATATCCAATAATTGTGTATGTGGTTCGAAAGTAATAAGAAAAGTCAATAAAGACGAAAAAGTAGGTGTGCTCTGTCTTGAGGATAATCATCCGTCAATAGTTGAATATTATGAATTAACAGACGAAATGAAAAATGCGGTAAACGAAAAGGGCGAGCCGGCATATAATTTCGGAGTGATTCTTAATTACCTTTTTAAGACGGAGGAACTTGACAGAATTGCAGCCATGAAGCTTCCGCCACATGTGGTTGAAAAGAAGATTGCGTGTATAGATGCGGACGGTAACGAGGTTAATCCCGAGGAACCAAACGGTTACAAGTATGAAACACTTATTCTCGATATGATTAAGCTACTTGATTCGTGTCTGGCGTATGAAGTAGTGAGGGAAAAAGAATTTGCACCTATTAAGAATAAAACCGGAGTGGATTCGGTTGAAAGTGCAAGAGAACTTCTTAAGAAAAACGGAATTGAATTATAATTTAACGGGCTGTCTTTCATGTTGATTCAAGACAGCCCTTGTTATTTATGATTTGTTTTTACAAAGATATTTTTCCTTAGTGGCCATGCCGCCCCTGATATGACGTTCGGATTTATTAATATCCAGTACCTTTCTGGCTTCAGAGGCAAGGGAGGGATTGATATAATTTATGCGACATGAAACATCCTTATGTATTGTACTTTTGCTGATACCAAACATTTTAGCAGTCTGCCTTACGGTTGCGTTGTTGTCAACAATATACTGGGCTACTTTAACAGCTCTTTCTTCAATATATCCTTTCATCAATTCTCCGTTATTTTATTTTGTACATTCTATTTGATATTATTATAAAAAAGAACCATTGTTTGTACTTTTCATAAAAATAAATATGAGTTATAATGAAAAATATTATCACGCCAGAGGGAATGAAATGGGAAGAAAATCAATAAAAGAGAATAAGACAAGGTTTCAATTAAGCAGAGAGAATGCAGGATTAACAAGGGATGGGGCAGCTGAAGCGTTGGAATTTATATCTGCTGACAGAATCGAAAAAATAGAAAATGAAAAGACTTTGCCACGTCCTGAGGAAATCATTGCAATGTCAGAGCATTACAACGATATGACTCTTTGCAATTACTACTGCACCCATTGCTGTGATATCGGACAGAAATATATGCCTGAAATCAGGACAAAAGAACTTTCACAGATTACTCTTGAAATGCTTGCGACACTCAATACCCTTACAAAACAGAAAGACAGACTTATCGAGATAACTGTGGACGGACAGATATCTGAAGATGAAAAGGCAGATTTTTTGAATATACGGAATAATCTTGACGATATGGCGCTTGCCATTGAATCATTAAAATTATGGATAAGAAATACAATAGACTGATATATTTATTTTTGAGGTGTTATATATGGCTAATACAGGCAATTCAACCAAAAAATCCCTGAACGTAATTATTGTAGGGTGCGGTAAGGTAGGTTCCACACTTGTTGAACAGTTACGTCATGAGGGTAATGATGTCACGATAATTGATAAAAACAGTGAAAAAGTACAGACGCTCGCCACTACATACGATGTAATGGGTATAATCGGGAACGGGGCCAGCTTCAGCACACAGCTTGAAGCGGGAATTAATAAAGCCGACCTTTTTATTGCAGTTACCGATTCGGATGAACTTAATCTTTTATGCTGTACTGTAGCTAAAAGAGTGGGTAATCCTGCGGCAATAGCAAGGGTTCATGACCCTGATTACAGCAAGGACACGGCATATCTCAGGGATAAGCTTGGACTTACCCTTATTATTAATCCTGAGTATGAAGCAGCCAAGGAAATATCAAGAATACTTTTTCTGCCATCCGCACTTGAAATCAACTCTTTTGCACACGGACAGGCAGAGATGATTAAGCTGAAGATAGAAGCCGGTAATCCCCTTGACGGAATGGCAATCATGAATATCAACACACTTGCCAAAGAAGTGCTTATATGTGCCGTTGAAAGAAACGGAGAGATAATTATTCCGTCAGGTAATTTTGTATTACAGGCTGGAGACAAGATTTCCTTTGTGGCACAGCGTTCAAGAGCATTACCATTCCTTAAGAACATAGGAATACTTACAGGAAAGGTTAAGAATACAATTATAGTCGGTGGCGGTAAAGTAAGCTATTATCTTGCTGACCAGCTTATAAAGAGAGGAATTTCAGTTAAGATAATTGAGAAGAACAAAGCCAGATGTGAACAGCTCAGTGTGCTTCTTCCTAAAGCAATTATAATTAATGGCGATGGAACGGATGAGGATACGCTTAATGAAGAGGGTCTTGATATGGCGGCTTCTTTTGTTCCTCTTACGGGAATAGATGAAGAAAACATTCTTCTTACGCTTCATGCAAGAAAGCACAGCAACGCTAAAGTTGTAACGGAAATCAACCGTTCTTCTTTTAAGGATGTAATCAATACCCTTGATTTGGGAAGTGTTGTATATCCAAGATATATTACTTCTGAGGCAATTATTGCATACGCAAGAGCTAAAAAAGATTCTGTGGGAAGCAACATAGAGACTTTGTATCATCTGTTTGATTCAAGGGCAGAGGCGATAGAATTCAGTATCAGGGAAGCCTCTGAGGTTACAGGTATTCCTATTAAGGATTTATGTCTGCATAAGAATCTGTTGTTATGTTTTATTAACAGGAACGGTAAGATAATTATTCCTACAGGTAATGACACAATTGAAGTCGGTGATACGGTAATGGTAATGACCACACATTCGGGATTTAATGATATTCAGGATATATTGAGGAAGTAATGAAATGAATAGTTCAATTATACGATATATTTTAGGTTCTGTTTTAAAATTAGAGGGAGCACTTATGGCGCTGCCATGCTTTGTTTCCCTTATTTACAAAGAGGGAGAGGGACTTAGCTATCTGGCGGTGGCACTGGGATGCCTTGCACTTGGTTTTCTGCTTACACTTAAAAAGCCGAAAGACACGGTATTTTATTTAAAAGAAGGGTGTGTATCCACAGCGCTTAGCTGGATTGTACTCAGTATTTTCGGATGTATACCGTTTGTGCTTACAAAGGAGATTCCTTCCTTTACCAACGCTCTTTTTGAGACAATATCGGGATTTACCACAACAGGAGCCAGCATACTTGACGATGTAGAATCTTTATCACATACGTCGATGTTCTGGAGAAGTTTTACCCACTGGATAGGCGGTATGGGCGTACTTGTGTTCCTGCTTGCGGTTGTGCCGCTAAGTGGCGGCTCCAATGTTAATCTGATGAGGGCAGAAAGCCCCGGACCAAGTTTTGGTAAGCTTGTTCCTAAGCTTAAATCCACAGCCAGACTTTTATACCTTATATATTTCGGACTTACAATTATACAGATTATATTGCTTATCTGCGGAAGAATGCCTGTATTTGATGCCATAACCACAAGCTTCGGTACGGCGGGTACCGGTGGTTTCGGAATCAAGAATGACAGTATAGCAGGCTACTCCCTTTATATAAAATGGGTTATTACAATATTTATGATACTCTTCGGTGTTAATTTTAACGCATATTATCTTATACTTTATAAGAAGTTCAAAAGTGCGTTTGCCATGGAGGAAGTAAGGGTCTATTTTATAATAATTATTGTATCCGTTGTATGTATCTTTTTTAACATACTTAAGATGTCAACAAGTGCCATAAATGCCCTTACGGATTCGGCATTCCAGGTTGCGTCAATTATTACCACCACGGGCTTTTCCACCACGGATTTTAACCTGTGGCCGGAGGCATCCAAAACCATACTTGTCATGTTAATGTTTATCGGAGCCTGTGCGGGAAGTACGGGTGGCGGTATTAAGGTTTCAAGATTTATTATTCTTGTCAAGTCATTGGGAAAAGAAACGGATTCATACATCCATCCTAAGATAATCAAGAAGATTAAAATGGACGGCAAACCTGTTGAACATGAGGTTGTGCGATCAATTAACGTATATCTTCTGACTTTTATAATTATTTTTGCGGTGTCGGTTTTTCTTGTTTCCTTGGAAAATAAGGATTTTACAACCAACTTTACGGCGGTTGCAGCTACAATCAATAACATAGGGCAGGGACTTTCAAAAGCGGGACCTACCTGTAATTTTGGAGGTTTTTCAGTCTTAAGCAAATATGTCATGATGTTTGATATGTTAGCGGGAAGACTTGAACTATTTCCTCTGTTGATATTATTCCACCCTGCAATCATAAGGGAAATGTTCAGAGGCAAAAGAAAAAGCAGGGCATAGCATAACAAAGGCAGAGAAGCATAAGCTTCTCAGATTTTGTATATATGGTCTACATCAAATTTTTTATCAATAGAATTCAGAAGTATATTGATAGCCAGGTTGGCTTTCTTTTGAATATCGTTTTCAATAAAATGAAAGCCGCCTGATATAAGAATATCCGGTTTGTTGGAACTGATTATTACAGAGTTATCGGGGTTGGCATATCCACAGGCAGTAAGTGCGGTGTATGTGCCGATGATGATAACTTTTTTTGTACCCAGATCTTTAAAGCGGTCTTTATTAAAATCACTTATAAAAAATACTTTTTCAGGATTTATATCTGAGAAGATGTATTCTCTGTAATTTTCGTTGGCAAAAGTATTGCTCAGAATAATAAAATCATCCCCTACAATAGAAGCAGCTTTTTTTAGCAAATTACCGTAATCGGTATATATCTGATAGAAAAGAGGGTCATTTATAATCATATCAATATTAATTATCGGCACCATAAAGCTGTTGGAAAGAATAGAGAATTCCTTTTCCGTAAGGTCAATGGCGAGAATGGCGTCAACCGTTCTTCCGGAAACGGGACCCGGACAATCCGATTGGAAGGGCATATACATTACATCATATCCAAGCCTGTTAAGCCTCCGGATCAATAAATTAACAATGTTTGAAATTTCAAGATTTCTTGCAAAAGTTCTGTCATTCAGATGATATGAAATTCCGATTACGTTGTTACGGCCGGTAGCAAGGCTTTTGGCAGCGTGACTTGGAGTGTAATCAAGGAGGTTTGCAATCTGGAGAACTTTCTTTCTGGTAGCCTCACTTATCTTCATATCAGTTCTGTTATTCATTATATATGATACTGTTGCAACAGAAACTCCGGCTTCTCTTGCAACATCTTTAACCGTTGCTTTTTTATTCATAACGGAAATCCTTTCTTTGACAATTTTAATAACTTAAACGTATAAGTAGATGATAAAAGTAATAAATTAAAATGTCAATAATTTTGTTGACAGAAAAAATAAACCGTGTTAGTATCAACTTAACCGATTAACTTAACCGATTAAGTAAAATAAAAGGAGGATAATTTAAATGAAAAAATTATTAAAAAGAACAGCAGGATTAATCATGGCAGGAGCCTTGACCGTTGCAGCACTTTGTGGCTGCGGAAGTAATAAGCCTGGTACAGGAAACGATGCAAAATCATCGGAGGAGAGCATCCTCAAGATTACATTCATGAAGGATGAAAGCGTTCTTGGAACAGCAGAGGTAAAAGAAGGTGCCGTACTTTCAAAAAACGACTATGAAAAATACGAGACAGGTGGAAATGCCGAATTTATGGGATGGTATGAGACACCGGCGTTTCTTGATGCAAGCAAAAAAGACCTTTCTAAAGATACTTTTACTAAAGATACGGTTCTTTACGGCAATTTTAAATCAAATTCAGCGTCAGAGGATACAAGGATATGGTACATTGTCGGTACATCCGACAAAGGAAGCTTAAAAGAAAGTAACTGGGCAGGAGCCAATGTAGAGGATAGCGTAAAGTCAGAATTTGAACTTAAATCCACAGGAAATAATAATGAATTTGCCATAACAATTGATTTGTATGCAGGCGACCAGTTTCAGGTAATACATGACTGGAGCTGGGACGGACAGAAAGGTTACGGATATTTTACAGGACTTGACAACACCATGTTTGAAAACGGTGGGGGACTTGGCGGAACCGACAACACATCCAATGTGAATGTAATAATGGACGGTAATTATACAATAACCCTTACAACCAATCCGGATGATGAGGCACATGACACATTAACAATTACAAGGAACGGTGATATTAAATAACATGAATGTTTGGGCATTATATCATATGGCAGATTCATCGTATTGCTTTCCGGTGTCGGATAACGAACTTGTGCTCAGATTAAGAACGGCAAAAAATGATGTTAAAAATGTAAGTGTCCTGTATGAAAGCAAATATATAATAGGTAAATGTCAGAAAAAACAGAATATGGAGAAAATGTTTACGGATTCACTTTATGATTATTATGTGACAAAGCTTTTTCTTACGGATACAAGGGTCGGATATGTGTTTTACATAAATGATGGTAAAAATAACTATTATTATTCAGAGGATGGTCTGACAGACACTTACGATTTTAAGCTGGGATTTTACAACTTTTTCCAATATCCGTATATTAATCCGGCAGATGTGATGAGCAAAATAGAATGGATGGGCAAGGCCTGCTTTTATCAGATTTTTGTAGACAGATTTAAGCAGGGAAATACCCATAAGGATATATCTTATATAAATTGTGAATGGGGAGATATTCCCTCTCCATTCACATATGCAGGCGGTGACTTGAAGGGAATAACGGAGAAGCTTGATTATATAAAATCACTTGGCTGCAATGTTATCTATCTGACTCCGGTTTTCAAATCAAAATCAAATCACAAATATGATATAAGTGATTATTATGAAACGGATGAACAGTTTGGAACTAATGAAGATTTACATGAGCTTGTTGAAACTGCCCATAAAAAAAATATGAAAATAGTTCTGGATGCAGTATTTAATCACTGCAGCGAAGACATAATGCAGTTCCGTGACGTATGTGAAAACGGTAAAAATTCAAAATACTATGACTGGTTTATAATTTACGGTGATTCGGTAAATGAAAACAGGGATAATTACGAGATTTTTGCAGGCTGTAAATATATGCCGAAGTGGAATACGGGAAATGAATTTGCAGCAGAGTACCTGATTAACATTGCCGTTCATTATCTGAAAACCTATGATATTGACGGCTGGAGACTTGATGTGTCGGATGAGGTCAGTCATGCTTTCTGGAGAGAATTCAGAAAAGCGGTAAAAAAGTGCAGGGAGGATGCAATTATTCTTGGTGAAAATTGGCATAATGCCTATTCTAACCTGCGTGGTGACCAGTTTGACGGAATAATGAATTATTCTTTTACAAAAGCCTGCCTTGATTATTTTGCGTATGATAAATTTACGGCGGAGAAATTTGCGGACAGACTGAATGAGATACTGATGAGAAATACGGATACCGTTAATTATATGATGCTTAATCTTCTGGACAGCCACGATACACACAGGTTTTATTCGGAAGTGTCATGTAATGATTTCAGGTTTGAAGCAGCAATATGTCTTACATATATGTTTCCCGGAGCACCGTGCATATTCTACGGAACAGAAATAAGGATGGAGGGCGGATATGACCCGGATTGCCGAAGGTGCATGGACTGGGACAAAAAAGATGACAGGATGAGAGTTCTGCTTAATGCACTTTCAGAACTCAGAAAAAAATATGAGATTGCTAATGGCTCAGTCAGTATTTATAGTATAGATGAGGACTTTATTCTCGAAATCGTAACCAAAGCACATAAAATAATTCTTGAAATTAATAAAGAGACAGAAAAATATGGGATATCAGTGGATGGAGGAAACTATGTATGAAAGGTAAATTGATACGAAGAGTTACGGCAGCAGCACTTGCCGTTGCAACGGCATTTACATTGGGAGGCTGCGGATCCGAGAAAAAGGATACGACAGCAGTGCAGTCGGATAACGGTGAAAAAATCACAATAAGGATACTCGAAAACGATACAGCAAAGAAAAGCGGATATCTGGAAGTGCTTATTAAGTCTTTTAACGAAGCATACAAGGATAAGGGAATAGAAGCTGTGGATGCCAATATGGAGGAGTATACAGACCTTGCCACAAATGGTCCTTACGGATACGGACCTGATGTGATTTATCAGGCAAACGACCAGATAATGGCGTATGCGGAGGATAAACATATTCTGCCTATTGAAGTAGATAAACTTGAATGTTATAAGCAGATTCCTGAAAGTGCATGGGACGCTTACAAAATAGTGGTTGACGGCAAAACATATTATTGCGGAGTGCCTGTTAATATACAGGAGCCGATGTTATTTTACCGTGAAGATATGTTACCTGAGGACTGGCAGACAAACTGGGACAAAGACGGAAACGGAACACCGGATTTCTTTGAAAACTGGAATGACTTATATGCATATTCAAAATTATTGAGAGAAAGCGATACAAGTGCGACAGGAACAGAAAAATATGGTTTTATGCAGTCTTTGTATGACCCATATCTTGCATCTTCTTTTTATCTTTCATACGGTGCATATATTTTCGGAAAGAATGAAGACGGTACATATAATGCGGCGGACATAGGTTTTGCAAAAAATGATGCCGCTAACGGATTAAAGGCATTAAAGCAGTTTGCGGGACTTATGTATGAAGGCTGCATTGATGACACAATAACACTTAACAGATATGAAAAGATTGCCAACGGAACTTATTTCTGTACAGTGTCCACACCTGATACATATTCGCTTTTTATTGATAAATTAACGCTTCAATATGAAAACGAAGGCAGCAGTCATGCCGAAGCTGCAAAAAAAGCACAAGAGAATCTTAAAATGACGGAACTGCCGGGATTAATGCCAAAAGACGGCGACCTTAGCAAAGATTCTGATGGTATGGCAGAGGATGATTTTGTAAACACGGTAGTTATGGGCGGGGTCAACGGATACGCAATAAGTTCTTATACAAAATATAAGGACGCATGTATTGAATTTGTTAATTACGCTACGGGATATGATATGATAAGCCAGAGAACGGAAATGTTAGGAATTGCTCCGGCGAGAGAAGATGTTGCAAAACAGACAGGCGGAATGACCGACATGATTTTTAAGAGTCTTTCCGAGGGAAGAATATATCTTATGCCTTCCATCAAAGCTGTTGACCAGATATGGGTTCCTGCACAGACCGTATTGGGAGAGGTGGCAAAGGATGCTTTCAGTAAATCAACGGGAACAGAAAAATATGTTACAACGGAGGATTTCCAGAAAGCGTTGGAAACAATAGACCGGAATATATATGACGCTATATTTGCACTGGCGGGATAAAAGGAAGGTTAATTATGGATACAGAGAATAAAACTAAAACTTCTATTCAGGTAAAACTCTCCTGCTTTGTTATGGGTCTCGGACAAATTGCCAACAGGCAGATTGCTAAAGGAATACTTTACCTTATGTGCCTGGGCTTGTTTCTGGCATATATGTTTACTTTGGGAATCAATGATTTAAAAGGACTTTTTACACTTGGAACAGTAGAGGCGGACCCCTGGCTCGGAATTAAAGGCGATGATTCAATTATGATGCTGCTGCGTGGCATACTTGCAGTATTTGCAATCGTCGCAGTAGTGATTATCTATATAAATAATATTAAAGATATAATACATACGGAGGAACTGAAAAATAAAGGTAAAGCACTACCCACATTCATGAAGGCATTGAAAAAATTTCTGGACAGGAAATTTTATGTTGTTGCATTGGCTGTTCCGGTAACGGGAGTGTTTATTTTTAACGTTCTGCCAATTATCTTTATGATTCTTATAGCGTTTACGAATTACGGAGGAGATGTGATTCCTCCGTCACTTGTGGACTGGATAGGATTAGGCAACTTTAAAAAGATATTTACCCTGGGTAATATAAAAAGCACATTTTTCAAAATACTGGGCTGGAACCTTATATGGGCATTTGCATCCACAGCATTAAATTATTTCGGAGGACTTTTTTTGGCACTTCTGCTTAATAAAAAATGTGTAAAGGGAAAGACATTCTGGAGGGCATTTCCCATTCTTGCATACGCTGTGCCCGGCTTTATCACGTTGTTAGCATTTAAGTTCATGTTTTCATACGGCGGACCTGTCAATTACTACATAACAATGGCAGGCGGAAATGCTGTGGGATTTCTCGGTATTGATGCGGGCGTAAAAGCGAGGCTTATAGGACTTTTTGTAAATGCGTGGATCAGTATTCCTACATCCATGCTTCTGGCAACGGGAATCCTTTCCAATATGAACACAGAACTTTATGAAGCCGCTGCCATTGACGGAGCTACAAAATGGAAACAGTTTGTAAAAATTACACTGCCGTTTGTAATCTTTTCAACTACGGCAGTCCTTATTACCAACTTCATAAATAATTTTAATAATTTTGGAGTGTTTTACTTCCTGCGAGGAGGGCTGTAT
>JBNMKN010000034.1:0-15561 GCA_050874365.1 Butyrivibrio sp.
ATCGTTGACGGTAATGTTACAACACTTATTGCAGCGATTGTACTGGGAATAATAGGTTCAGGTCCTGTTAAGGGATTTGCACTCACACTCGGTATCGGTATAGCACTTTCAATGTTTACATCACTTGTTGTAGCAAGATGGGTACTCCTTCTTCTCTATCATCTCGGATGTAACAAAGAAAAGATGTACGGTGCCCATAAAGAAAGAGCAAGTGTCAACTTTGTATCAAAGAGAAAGCTTTTTATATCAATTTCAGCTCTTATTATCGCAACAGGTGTTGCTTTCGCAACAATTAACGGAGTAAAGGGCAACGGAAGCTTTAACCTTGACCTTGAATTTTCGGGCGGAACATCAACAACCGTAAATTTTGATAAGGAATATACACTTGATGAAGTTGAAAAAGAAATTATTCCTGAAATTAAGAAAGCCACAGGACTTTCAACAGTACAGCAGCAGGCTGTAAAGGGAACCAATCAGGTAATATTTAAGACAAAATGGCTTACGGAAGAACAGCAGAATTCTTTCTACAGTTTATTAAAAGATAAATATAACGTAGATGTAACAGATCCTGACAAGTTAAGTTCAGAAAAGATTTCGGCGACTATAAGCTCAGAGATGAGAAGAGATGCGATTATAGCCGTTGCCGTGGCTACAGTATGTATGCTTATTTACATCTGGATAAGATTCAGGGATGTAAAATTTGCGACAAGTGCGATTATTGCATTGATGCACGATGTATTGATTGTTATTACATTCTATATAATTTCAAGAATACCGGTGGGAAATACATTTATCGCATGTATGCTTACGATTGTAGGTTACTCAATCAATGCTACAATTGTTATTTTTGACCGTATCCGTGAGAATATGAAGGTTATGACAAAGTCAACATTATCAGAGGTTGTAAACAGCAGTGTTACATCAACACTTTCAAGAAGTATTAATACATCACTTACAACATTTATCATGGTATTGGTACTTTACATTTTAGGTGTATCATCAATAAGAGAATTTGCAGCACCTATCATGGTAGGTATACTTGCAGGTGGTTATTCATCAGTATGTATTACAGGTGCATTATGGTTTATGATGAAGAAATCTTCATATAAGAGAGCACTTAAGAAGGAAAATAAATAAATGCAGGAATGGCGAATTTATTCAAAAAAAGCTGATTTTAGTGCCATAGGTAAAAAATATGGAATAGATCAGGTAATAGCAAGAGTAATCCGCAACCGAGACATAGAAGGCGAAGCAGCTATGGACAGCTACCTTAACGGCAGTGTTGATTCCATGTATGACCCCATGCTTATGAAGGATATGGGAAAAGCTGTGGATATCCTTCTTGATACTATACAAAACAAGCGAAAGATTCGCATAATAGGTGATTATGATATAGATGGAATTTGTTCCATCTATATCTTGTTTAAGGGACTTTTATTTTTAGGGGCTGATGTGGATTATGAAGTTCCGGACAGAATAAAAGACGGTTATGGGATTAATGAGAATCTTATTAAACAGGCGTATGATGACGGCAGGGAGGTAATCCTTACATGTGATAACGGGATAGCTGCCACAGAACAGGTCAGATATGCCAAATCCCTTGGATTTACCGTTATTGTAACTGACCACCACGATATAAGATATGAAGAAATTGACGGTAAAAAGACATATATACTTCCGGAGGCTGATGCCATAGTTAATCCGAAACAGGCAGACTGTAATTATCCCTGCAGTTTCCTATGCGGAGCAGGAGTGGCATATAAGCTGGTGGAGGAACTATTCAAACGCACAGGCAACAAAGGAAAAGAAAAGGAATTTCTTGTTTTTGCGGGAATAGCAACCGTTGGCGATGTAGTTGACTTAAAGGACGAGAACAGGATATTCGTAAAAGAAGGACTTAAACAGTTTAAGCAGACAGATAATTACGGACTCAGGGCTCTTACGGTAATCAACGGGCTTGATGAGAAAGAAATATGTGCATATCACATAGGCTTTATAATAGGACCGTGTCTTAATGCCAGTGGAAGACTTGATACGGCAAAAAGAGCATTGAAAATGCTTCTTTCAGAGGACAAATACGAAGCGGAGAGACTGGCGGGCGACCTTGTATCCTTAAATAATGAGCGTAAATCCCTGACGGCAGCGGCAGTAATACAGGCAGAAAAACTTGTTGATGAGAATTACACAGACGATACCGTACTTGTAATATATTTACCGGACTGCCACGAAAGCATAGCGGGAATTGTTGCGGGAAGAATCAGAGAGAAATACTATAAGCCTGTTATTGTCCTGACTAATGGCGAAGAAGGCGTAAAAGGCTCGGCAAGGTCAATAGAAGCTTACAATATTTTTGAAAAATTATGTGAGTGCAGTCATCTGCTTACCAAATTCGGAGGACATCCCCTTGCGGCAGGAATGTCCCTTAAGGAAGAGAATATCGAAGAATTAAGAAAATTTCTCAATGAGCACAGCAATCTTACCAAGGATGACCTTACGGAAAAGGTATGGATAGATGTTCCTATGCCGCTTGAATACATAAACGAAGATATTATAAACGAACTTTCGTTACTTGAACCTTACGGCAAGGGCAACGAAAAGCCTGTATTTGCAGACAAGAACCTTATAATTGCTTCATTTATGAGGATTGGCAAAGACGGAAAATTTGCCAAAATGGAGCTTAAGAAGAATAACGGAATGTCAATTTATGCAATGTGTTTTAATAATTGTGACGGACTTAACGAAGCATTTATTAATAATAAAAGGATTTCATGTACATATTATCCGGAAATTAATGAATTTCGCGGAAATAAAAAATTGCAGATTTGCATTACAGGGTATAGAATAGAAGAAGATATTTAACATGGAGGCACAGATATGAAAAAAGTTGAAGATTATGTAAGAACAATTCCTGATTTTCCTGAGAAGGGGATTATGTTTCGTGATGTAACGAGCGTAATGCAGGACCCTGAAGGATTACAGCTCGCAATTAACGGTCTTAATGACCTTGTTAAAGATATTGATTATGATGTGGTGGTAGGACCTGAATCCAGAGGTTTTATTTTCGGAACACCTATTGCTTATGCTAATCATAAGGCGTTTGTACCTGTAAGAAAAAAAGGAAAGCTTCCATGTGAAACTGTAGAGGCAACTTATGACCTTGAATACGGCACGGCAACAATAGAGATGCATAAGGATGCCATTAAGCCGGGACAGAAGGTTGTTATAGTGGATGACCTTATTGCAACAGGAGGAACAACTGAAGCAATAATAAAACTTGTTGAAGAACTGGGAGGAAAAGTCGTAAAGGTTGTTTTCCTTATGGAACTTGCAGGACTTGAAGGACGTAAAAAACTTGCCGGATATGATGTTGATTCGGTTATAATATATCCGGGAAAATAATTTCGACGGACATGTTACTGCTTTAATGCGGGCATCATATATAGAACAGGAGGTACTCATATGCCTGAGGAAGAATACAGACAGAGAAGAAAAATTGAAGAAAGACCATTGACACCACCTCAGACCAATGTTCCTTCGGAATTGTTTGAGATATTGAAAAAAAGTATTCTTGATTATCATCCGTCAACGGACTTAAGCCTTATCGAAAAGGCATATAAGGTTGCGGACAAAGCTCACAGCGGTCAGAAACGTAAATCGGGAGAACCATATATAATTCATCCTCTCTGCGTGGCTATCATACTTGCACAGCTTGAGCTTGATAAGGAGACAATTATAGCGGGAATACTTCATGATGTCATAGAAGACACAGATGTAAGCTATGAAGACATAAGCCGTGAATTCGGCGAGGAAGTCGCACTTCTTGTAGACGGTGTTACCAAATTAACCCAGTTAAACTATGAGCATGATAAGATAGAGATTCAGGCAGAAAATTTAAGAAAAATGTTTCTTGCAATGGCAAAGGATATACGAGTAATTCTTATAAAACTTGCCGACAGACTTCATAATATGAGGACAATGCAGTATCAGAAGCCTGAGAAACAGATAGAAAAATCAAGAGAAACAATGGAAATATATTCTCCTATAGCACAGAGACTCGGTATTTCCAAGATTAAAGTAGAACTTGATGATTTATCACTTATGTACCTCCAGCCTGATGTGTACCATAAGTTGGAGCATGACCTTACTCTGGGAAAAGAGGCAAGGGAGAATTTTGTAAAAGAGATTGTGGCAGAGGTTAAGGAAAAACTTTCCACAACCGGAATTAATTACACCATAGACGGAAGAGTAAAGCATTTTTTCAGTATATATAAGAAAATGGTTAATCAGGATAAGACTCTTGACCAGATATATGACCTTTTTGCGGTAAGAATTATTGTTGAGACAATCAAAGACTGTTATGCCGTGTTAGGACTTATCCATGAGATGTATAAGCCTATACCGGGAAGATTTAAGGATTATATAGCTATGCCTAAGCCTAATATGTACCAGTCTTTGCATACAACGCTTATATCCCAGACGGGACAGCCTTTTGAGATACAGATTCGTACTTATGAGATGCACAGAACCGCTGAATACGGTATCGCAGCCCATTGGAAATATAAAGAAAATATTGACGGTACAAAGGGTGATGACAGCGAAGAAGCAAAGCTTACATGGTTAAGACAGATTCTTGAATGGCAGAGGGATATGTCTGATAACAAGGAGTTCTTAAGCATAATAAAGAGTGACCTTGATTTGTTCTCGGACAGCGTGTACTGTTTTACCCCACAGGGAGATGTCAAGAACCTGCCGGCAGGCTCTACGCCTATTGATTTTGCGTACAGCATACATTCGGCTGTAGGTAATAAAATGGTGGGTGCCAAAGTAAACGGTAAGCTTGTACCTATTGATTACAAGATAAAAAACGGTGACAGAATCGAAGTTATCACGTCCCAGAATTCAAAGGGACCAAGCCGTGACTGGCTCAAAATAGTAAAAAGCCCGCAGGCTAAGAATAAAATCAATTCATGGTTCAAGGCAGAACTTAAAGAGGATAATATTTTAAGAGGAAAAGACCTTATCCATAATTACTGCAAGACAAAAAGCATTGTTTTATCAGACCTTCTTAAGCCTGAATTCATAGAAAAGACTATGACAAAGTATGGATTCAGGGATTGGGATTCCGTACTTGCCGCAGTAGGACACGGCGGACTTAAGGAAGGCCAGGTTGTGGGCAAACTTCAGGAGGAATACGATAAGAAGCACAGGGAAGAAATTACCGATGCGGATATTCTTGCGGATAATTCTGAAAGTACCATAAAACAGAAAGCTGACGGTAAGCCATCCAAGACCGGAATTATTGTTAAGGGCATACATGATGTGGCAGTCAGATTTTCAAAATGCTGTAACCCTGTTCCCGGTGACGAAATCGTAGGTTTTGTGACGAGAGGAAGAGGAATATCAATCCATACAACGGATTGCATTAATGTAATTAACATATCGGAGCTTGATAAATCAAGACTTATTGATGCTGAATGGCAGAAGCTTGATTATGAAAATTCAGAAGAAAGATATACAACCGATATTAAGATATATGCAAACAACAGAACAGGTCTTATCGTGGATATATCAAAGATACTTACAGAGAGAAAGATTGATGTTAAGACCATGAACTGCCGTACAAGCAAAAGCGGAACGGCAACGCTGGAGCTTAGTTTTGAAATCAGCGGTGTGGATGCACTCAGGGAACTTTTTGGTAAGTTAAGAAATGTTGAAGGAGTTCTGGATATCGAGAGAACGAGAGGTTAGTGTATGATAAAGATTGAACATAATATAATAGGAATGTGTGCCACCAATACCTATTATGTATATGATGATGAGACTAAAAGAGGTCTTATTGTTGATCCCGCCGGAGACCCTGTAAGAATTATTGAGCGTGTTGCCGGATTACAGATGAAGGTTGAGGGTATCCTTATTACCCACGGACATTTTGACCATGTGCTTGCACTTGATGAAGTAAGAGAACGTTTCAATGTAAAGGCGTATATAGGTAATACGGAAAAAGCTGTATTAGATGACCCTGAAGCCAACCTTACATCAGGATTTATGGGTGAGGGCAGAACCTTCAGTGCGGATGTTTACCTCAAAGACGGAGAAGAATTTGAAGCCGCCGGCTTCAGAATCAAGGCACTTGAAGTTCCGGGACATACAATAGGCGGAATGTGCTATTATTTTATGGACGAGGGCGTGCTTTTTTCGGGAGATACGCTGTTTTGCGAATCGGTGGGAAGAAGTGATTTTAAAGGCGGAAGTACATTCTCCCTTATAGCGTCCATCAAAGAGAAATTGTATACCCTTCCCGATGATGTTAAGGTATATCCGGGACATTCGGAGGCTACGACAATAGGACATGAGAAGAAATATAACCCTTTTGTAAGATAGGATATAAAATGATATTTTTTAGTATTAATACAAAAGATTATGAAAATGATGTCAGGGTCATGACACAGGCATTTTACCCCGATACCAAAATCACAACGGAGAAGTGCGATAATCCCGAACTTATCACAGAAATACTTGTTGATGATAAAAAGGTAAAGGGAAGTGTTACGGGTAATGATATAACCAAGGCTTCTTTTGAATATGATGTATATGAGGATAAAAAAAGAACCAGAAACAGACTGAAAAGAGAACTTTACGGAATATATTCCTCTCTTACGGGCAAGTCCCTGCCATGGGGAACTCTTACAGGAATACGTCCTGTTAAGATACCGCTTGCCATGGTTGAAGAGGGCATTGATGACGACACAATTATCAGTCATCTTGAAGAAGAATACCTTGTTAATGAAAAGAAATCCCTGCTTAGTCTTGAGGTTGCCAAGAATGAAAACGAACTTTTAAAGACACTTGATTATAAGAACGGCTACAGCCTGTATATAGGAATTCCGTTCTGCCCTACAACCTGTCTTTACTGTTCTTTTACTTCCTATCCCATAAGTATGTGGAAGGACAAAGTGGACGGCTATCTTGACGCACTTTTTAAAGAACTTAAATATCTGTCTGAACATCTGAAAGGAAGAAAGCCTGACAGCATATATATAGGCGGCGGAACTCCCACCACACTTTTACCGTATCAGTTTGAAAGGCTTTTTGGCTTCCTTGAAAGCTGTTTTGATTACAGCAATCTTAAAGAATTTACCGTTGAGGCGGGCAGACCGGACAGTATTGACCGTGATAAGCTTGAGGTTATCAAAAAACACGGAATAGGAAGAATTTCAATCAATCCACAGACCATGAACCAGAAGACCCTTGATTTGATAGGAAGAAGACATACTGTAGAGCAGATATGCGATACGTTTAAAATGGCTAGAGACTGCGGTTTTGATAATATTAACATGGATATGATTGTGGGACTTCCGGGAGAAGATAAAGAGGATGTCAGAAATACCCTTGAGCAGATAATGAAGTTATCTCCCGACAATCTTACGGTTCATTCACTGGCAATAAAAAGAGCCGCAAGGCTTAACTATATGAAAGAAGCATACGCAGACTACAGAATAGATAATACGGACGAAATAATAACCATGACTAAAGAATATGCCGACAGGATGGGCATGACACCGTATTACCTATACCGTCAGAAAAATATGGCAGGTAATTTTGAAAATGTGGGATATGCAAAAGACGGCAAAAAAGGTGTGTATAACATCCTTATTATGGAAGAAAAACAGTCTATATATGCGGCAGGTGCGGGAGCACAGTCGAAAATAGTTTTTCCGGATGAAAACAGAGTTGAGCGTATTGAAAATGTAAAAGATGTATCGAATTACATAGAGCGTGTAGACGAAATGATAGAAAGAAAGCGAAGTTTTTTTAATGAGAATTAGAGCAAAAGCCAATCCGGTTCAGGCAACACTTCTATCGGATTTTGAAGATAATATCAATCATGGAGTGTGTGTAAGCAATCTTACATATCTTCTTGCCAAAGAGATGGGCTATGATGAGAGCATTTGTTACGAACTGGCACTTGCGGGACTCGTCCATGATATAGGCAAACTTAAACTGTCAAGGTATCTCTACGGCAGAAATGAGGATGATGACCATAAAAATGATGACGGAACGGAATATATGAGAATGCATTCCAAGTTAAGTTATGATATACTGAAACAGTATGATTTTTCGGATCTCGTTCTTGATTCTGTTCTGTATCACCATGAGAACTATGACGGAAGCGGTTATCCTGAAAACAGAAAAGGCGAAGATATTCCCTTTGGGGCAAGAGTAATGCGTGTTGCAGATACTTTTACCGCCCTCATTTCAGACAGACCATACCGGAGAGCATTTGACATCGAGACTGCGATGCAGATAATAATAGATGAGATAGACTGTTATGACATGGAAGTATTTTTGGCTTTCCAACGTCTGATACATGAGCCTTCAACCATAGAGAAGATTAAGGACAGCAGGCTGATGATTAATTTTACAATAAGAGAGATTATGAAAAAGTGAGGATATAATAATGGCATTGATTAAGAAACCTATGACAGGCATGAAAGATATTCTGCCAAAGGAAATGCAGATAAGAGATTATCTTATCGGAATAATTAAAGAAACTTATGCAAAGTTTGGTTTTACGTCCATTGAAACTCCGGCAGTAGAAAATATTGCCAACCTTTCAAACAAACAGGGCGGCGAAAATGAAAAACTCATTTTCAAAATCATGAAAAGAGGAGAAAAGCTCAATCTTGAAAACGCTTCATCAGAGGCAGACCTTGTAGACGGCGGATTAAGATATGACCTTACGGTACCTCTTGTAAGATTTTATTCCAATAATCAGGCGTCTTTGCCATCACCTTTTAAAGCACTTCAGATAGGAAGCGTATGGAGAGCGGACAGACCACAGAAGGGCAGATTCAGACAGTTTTACCAGTGTGATATAGATATACTCGGTGAACCAACCAACCTTGCGGAGATAGAACTGATTCTTGCAACCACCACAACACTTGGTAAGATTGGTTTTAAAAATTTCAAGATTAAGATAAACGACAGAAGAATTCTTAAGGCAATGGCTGCATACAGCGGATTTGCGGAAGAGTCTTACGATAATGTTTTTATTATTCTTGATAAAATGGACAAAATCGGAATTGAAGGCGTTAAGGAAGACCTTATTGCCAACGGCTATGACGAGGCTTCGGTAGAGAAGTATGTAAGTCTTTTTGACGGAATAGAAAAAGCCGATAACGGTCTTTTATACCTTGCGGATACAATCGCCGAATTTCTTCCTGATGAAGCTAAGGATAATCTTCTTGAGATTATTGAGAGCGTCAACGGAACAAAGACCTGTGATTTTGATATAGTGTTTGACCCTACGCTTGTAAGAGGAATGTCTTACTATACAGGAACAATTTTTGAAATTGAAGTTCCTGAATTCGGAAGCAGCGTCGGCGGCGGTGGACGTTACGATAAGATGGTTGGCAAATTTACGGGTCAGGAGACACCTGCCTGCGGATTTTCAATCGGATTTGAAAGAATAATCACAATTCTTATGGATAATAATTTTGAGATACCAAATCAGGGAAATAGTATTGCTTTTCTTGTAGAAAAAGGTATACAATCAGAGATGTTATGTAATATTATCAAAGAGGCACAGAAACTTCGTGAAGAAGGAATCAAGGTGCTTGTTGTAAGAATGAATAAAAATAAAAAATTCCAGAAGGACAACCTCATTGAACAGGGGTACAAGGAATTTAAGGAATTTTACAAAAATCCAATAGCAAAATAAAGAGAGGAACTATCTATGGTACAGTCTAGAACACACAACTGTGGAGAACTTCGTCTTGCCGATGCGGGTAAGGACGTAACAGTTGTTGGTTGGTATGAGAATATTAGAAAGGTAAGTAAGAACTTAGGTTTCCTGATTTTAAGAGACTTTTACGGAACAACACAGGTTGTTATCGAGACAGAAGAGATGATGTCGGTTATAGATTCTGTCAATAAGGAATCTACAATTCAGGTAACAGGTGTTGTAAGAGAACGTTCAAGCAAGAATACAGAACTTCCTACAGGTGAGATTGAAGTTGTTCCGTCTAAGATTGAGATTCTCGGCAAGTGCCGTTACAATGCGCTTCCATTTGAAATCAACCAGTCAAAGGATGCGGATGAGAATACAAGACTTAAATATCGTTATCTTGATTTGAGAAATCCTGCGGTTAAGGGCAATATTATTTTAAGAAGCAAAATAGTTGCAGAACTCCGTAACAAGATGAATTCACTTGGATTTATGGAAATAACAACACCAATCCTTACATGTTCATCACCTGAGGGCGCAAGGGATTATCTTGTACCTGCAAGAAATCATCCCGGTAAGTTTTATGCACTTCCACAGGCTCCTCAGCAGTTTAAACAGATACTTATGGCATCAGGTTTTGACAGATATTTCCAGATAGCACCTTGCTTCAGGGATGAGGATGCGAGAGCAGACCGTTCACCGGGGGAATTTTACCAGCTTGATATGGAAATGGCATTTGCATCACAGGAAGATGTATTTTCAGTAATCGAAGAGGTTCTTCCTCCTGTATTTGCAAAATATGGTGTATATCCCAATGCGTCAAAGGCTCCTTTTGTGAGAATACCATATCTTGAATCTATGGATAAATACGGAACAGATAAGCCTGACCTCAGAATTGACCTCGTATTAACCGATGCTACAGAACTTCTTTCAGGATGCGGCTTCGGACCTTTTGAAGGACAGACAGTCAAAGCAATCGTTGTTGACGGATTTACCGCAACAAGAAAACAGATAGATGCAATATGTGCGGATGTGGAAGTTGCCACAGCCAATAAGGCATACTGGTTCAAAGTAGATGAGAACGGCGAAATTGTAGGCGGAATTGCTAAGTTCCTTCAGGATATTAAGGATCAGGTAATAAACGGACTTGGACTTAAGCCGGGAGACTTTGTAGGACTTACAGCCGGAAAGAAGCTTGTTGCACAGAAAACAGCCGGCGTGCTCAGAAGACTTCTTGGTGCAGCCAGTGAAAAACATATGAAACAGAATACATACGAATTCTGCTGGATTGTTGATTTCCCTATGTACGAAATAGGAGAAGAGTCGGGAGAACTCGAGTTCTGTCATAATCCTTTCTCTATGCCACAGGGCGGAATGGATGCACTTAAGAACAAAGAACCTCTTGATATACTTGCATACCAGTATGACCTTGTATGTAACGGTGTTGAATTATCATCTGGTGCGGTAAGAAATCATGACCCTGAGATAATGATAGAAGCATTCAAATTAGTAGGACTTGGAGAAGATGACGTTAAAGCCAAATTCCCTGCAATGTATAATGCTTTCTGCTACGGAGCACCACCACATGCCGGAATTGCACCGGGTGTTGACCGTATGATAATGCTTATCTGCGGAGAGGAAAGTATTCGAGAGATAATTCCTTTCCCAATGAATAAAAACGCAATGGATGTTATGATGGGAGCACCTGCAACTGTAGACCAGAAGCAGCTTGATGATGTTCACATCGCTATTGTAAAAGATAAAGAAGAGTAGGAGGACTGTATTAATGTATTCATTTGATGAAGTAAAAGAATTTGATCCTGAAGTTGCCGAGGCTATTAAGCTTGAAGTGGGAAGACAGAATGACCATATCGAGCTTATTGCATCAGAGAATTTTGTCAGCAAGGCCGTAATGGCAGCAATGGGAAGCTGGCTTACCAACAAATATGCCGAAGGATATCCGGGAAAAAGATACTACGGCGGATGCCAGTATGTTGATATTGTTGAGAACCTTGCCATTGAAAGAGCAAAGAAGCTTTTTGGATGTGATTATGTAAACGTACAGCCTCATTCAGGAGCACAGGCTAATATGGCAGTATTCTTTGCCATTCTTAATCCGGGCGACACATACATGGGAATGAGCCTTGCACACGGCGGACATTTATCACACGGTTCACCTGTAAATATGTCAGGAAAATATTTCAACTGCGTACCTTACGGTGTTAATGACGAAGGTTTCATTGATTATGATGAAGTATTAAGAATTGCCAAAGAGTGCAGACCTAAAATGATTCTTGCAGGAGCAAGTGCTTATGCAAGAACAATAGATTTCAAGAAATTCAGGGAAATAGCCGATGAAGTCGGAGCTGTTCTTATGGTAGATATGGCACATATCGCGGGTCTTGTTGCAGGCGGACAGCATATGAGCCCTATCCCTTATGCAGATGTTGTTACAACAACAACCCATAAGACACTCAGAGGACCAAGAGGCGGTATGATTCTTTGTAATCAGGAAGCTGCAGATAAGTATAACTTTAATAAAGCAATTTTCCCTGGAATCCAGGGCGGTCCTTTAATGCACGTAATTGCAGGTAAGGCAATATGCTTTAAGGAAGCTCTTGAACCTGAATTCAAGACTTATGCAAAGAACATTGTTGACAATGCGAAAGCACTTGCAAACGGTCTTTTAAACAGAGGATTTAACCTCGTGTCAGGAGGAACAGATAACCACCTTATGCTTGTAGATTTAAGAAGCAAGGGTGTTACAGGTAAAGCAACAGAAAAACTTCTTGATACAGTTAATATTACATGTAACAAGAATGCAATTCCTAATGACCCTGAAAAACCATTTACAACAAGCGGTATCAGACTTGGTACAGCAGCGGTTACTACAAGAGGCTTCAATACAGAGGATATGGATAAAGTTGCGGAAGCAATCGCTCTTGCCGTAACAGATGATGATGTTAAGAAAGCAGAAGCAATGGCTATTGTTAAAGCTTTAACAGACGCTAATCCACTCTATTAATCAGATATGTAAATTCAGTAAGGCAGGGCTTTTTAAGCCCTTGTCCTTACTTTTTTTCATCTTTACAGAGCATGTTTTCGTAAAAAAGTCCGGCGATAAACCATACAGGGAAGTAATCAAGTCTTATAACGCCTTTGATATTCAGTTTGGCTTTTGAATAGTCCCATGGACAGCAACCGTTTTTTTTCAACAGACTTCCTGTCAGAAATTCGGTGATGAAAATGCACATTGCATATACGAAGCCGCGTTTCATTACGGTGCAATGCCTGCTTTTCATTCTTGTACCGATTGGCTCGATAATGATTGCCGTTGCATAAATCGGAAACATCCATATAGAAGTGTTACTGGTAAGCTTTTTGTCTTTTTTTATGGCAGAACCAAGACCGGTCCAGAACACTTCCATACACCACCCGGTCAGGCCGCACATCATATATTTTTTAATCATGTTTATATTGTTGCTGATTATATTTTTTTTATACTTGTGCGGAAATCCTGATTTTGTAAAAAACAGAGAGGTTAAAAATTATGACAAATGTATATATTAAAAAAGGAGAAGGTCGTTCTTTTAAGTCCGGCGGAATGTGGTTTTACGATAATGAAATCGATAGAATAGAGGGCGAATTTGAAAACGGAGACATTATTGATGTACTGGATTTTGACGGATATTATCTGGGACGCGGTTTTATCAATACCAATTCAAAAATAACAATAAGAATTCTTACCCGTCATAAAGACGTAAACATAGACCGTGAATTTATAAAAAAGAGAGTAAAAGACGCCGTAAAGTACAGACTTGACACGGTGGACACTTCATCCTGCCGACTTATTTTCGGTGAGGCAGATTATCTTCCGGGAATTGTTGTTGATAAATTCTCGGATGTTCTTGTAGTCGAATCCCTTGCCCTCGGAATTGACAGGCTTAAGACTGATATTATCGAATGTCTGAAAGAGGAGCTTGCAAGCCATGGCATGAATATCCGCGGTGTATATGAGAGAAGTGATGCCAAGGTAAGACTTAATGAAGGCATGGAAAGGGTTAAAGGTTTTATCGGAGAGCCATTTGATACCAAGGTGGAGATTGTGGAAAACGGTGTAAAATACATGGTTAATGTGGCTGACGGTCAGAAAACCGGCTTTTTCCTTGACCAGAAATATAACAGGGCGGCAGTGGGAAGACTGTGTAAAGGCGCCAAGGTGCTTGACTGCTTTACCCATACAGGTTCTTTTGCACTTAATGCGGCTACATCAGGAGCCGAAAGCGTCCTCGGTGTGGATGCGTCGGAGCTTGGAGTTGAGCAGGCAAGGGAAAATGCCGTTCTTAACAATGTTCAGGACAAAACGGAATTTATATGCAGGGATGTATTTGAACTTCTTCCTGAACTGGTGGAAAAAGGCGAGCAGTATGATGTGGTTATTCTTGACCCTCCCGCATTTACCAAATCCCGTAACTCCGTTAAAAATGCCACCAAGGGCTACAGGGAAATTAATATTAAAGGCATGAAGCTTGTCAAAGACGGCGGTTATCTTGCTACCTGTTCATGTTCACATTTCATGACGCAGGAATTGTTTACCAAGACAATCGGAGAAGCGGCAAGAAGCGCACATAAGAGGCTCAGACAGGTGGAATTCAGAACCCAGTCACCGGACCATCCTATACTCTGGGCGGCGGATGAAAGCTATTATCTGAAGTTCTACATTTTTCAGGTTATTGATGAAAAGTAATGACCGAAAGGTAGCGGAAATGCTTGATTTATAAGGGATTGAAGGTATTTGACGTTTACAGAGAAAACCTCGTAAAGTATCGCAAAATATCACAAAACCGTGATTCAAAGTGGTAAGAAAAGTGGTAAGTCTGAGTGGTAAGCACCTGAAATGTGACGAGTGGTAAGCTTATGGGGAAAACGGTATGTTCTATTTGAATGATAACGGGAAATTAACAAAAGACTAACCATGGACTAACAAAGAACTAACCACACGTATCTTTCTTTTTGAAATAAGAGATGATAATATTATTGTGGCAAGAAAAACGACTTACAAAAAGTTACAAATATATACGGAATGACTACGGTTTGGCTACGGTATTGAGACTTTTTTTGAAAGGGAAACTATGATATTATTATCATGGAAGTAATGAACAGAGAGTGATCGAGAAAATTCGGTTGCTCTTTTTTTATTGTGAAGGGGGTTACATGTGCTATAATAAAACAAATTAACAAATCGGAATTTGCCATTCTGGTAAATTTTGAGTTATAGTGATTAAAGAACTTTTGATTTAAAATAAATGGAGGAATGTATTAATGCAGTACAGAATGAAAACTCATCAATTATCGGAGAAGCAGATCGAAGAAATTTTAAGTAAGGAACAGGTTGGTACATTAGCGACGATAAATGAGGATGGCAGTCTTTATGCCACACCAATACATTTCGTATATAATGATGGAAAGCTGTATATGCATGGATTGCCTGCAGGGCAGAAAATTGAAAATATAAGACGTAATGGAAGTGTAAGTTTTATGGTGTATCATATGAGTGGCTTGCTTCTTGACGAAAATGAAAATCCTTGCGATACCAATACAGCTTATCAGAGTGTAATCGTTAGTGGGAATGCTTCGTTATTAACTGAAATGGATGTTAAAAAAACTGCGCTTGGGCTAATTGTCGAGAAATATGAATATTCTCGTGCGGTAACACCGCAAATCCGGCAGACAGGAAACCGCCTGTCCGGACTAACGGAAACCGCTTATGCGAGTTTACTCGCGTAATGCTTTATCCAAGCCATATACCTCACGCATTGATCTATCGTGTTCAG
>JBNMKN010000035.1:0-15347 GCA_050874365.1 Butyrivibrio sp.
GAGTCTCGGCAAGGCATTAAAGCATATAAGACCTAAGAAGCATTATGTCAATATTATATTCGGAACCGGAGACCCATGTTCTACCGGGAAGGTTCTCGGACTTATATATTCCTTTGCCTTCTTATCAGGAATCAATATCGAGGTTATGCCTGATTTTGAGAATAAGATTTTTAAGGCAGACTCCTATTTTAAGGGCAGAATAAGAATATTTACGCTGGGAATAATATTGCTTAAGGCATATCGTAATGATGATTTAAAGAAAGTAATTCACAAGTTTACTAATTAAGGTAACCGGGAGGGTACAAAATGGCAGAAAACAAATTTGATACAACAGTAGCATCTTTATTCAAGGGAATGGACGGTTTTTTATCAGCCAAGACGGTTGTGGGAGAACCTGTTACAGTTAATGACACAATTATTTTACCGTTAGTTGACGTTTCTTTTGGTGTTGCGGCAGGTGCCGGAAACGGTGCAGATAAAAATAAAGCGGCAGGCGGAATGGGCGGAAAGATGAGCCCAAGTGCGGTACTTGTTATTCATGACGGAATAACAAGACTTGTGAATGTTAAGAATCAGGATACCGTGAGCAAAATCATTGATATGGTGCCTGACATCATAGAAAAATTCAAGAAAAAAGATGACAAAGACCCCGACGTAGAAAAAGCCGTAGACGAAGCTATGGGTAAGTAATACTGTTATATGGGATTTTATGGAACCGTAAATGAATGTTTACGGTTCTTTTTTTATATATATTAATAAATAAATATATGTGGGGTAATATGAAACGGGTATTTGGATTTGCTTTATTTTGCGTGGCGGTTGGGATAATTGTTAGTTTTTTTATCCCAAACAGATTCTGGGAGATAGTGGTTATAATCGGATTAATGGTTATCGGATACAATATGTTTACATGTGGATGCAAATGTAAAAAGTAGAAGAGAGTATTATGGCAACAAAAAAGCGCCCGTATAAAACGGACGCTTAAAGTCTGTCAATATTAAGCTCTTTCAACTAAGCCTGATCTTAAACAAGAAGTACATACATACATCTTTTTAGCCTGGCCATCACCAACCTTAACCTTTACAGATTTTACGTTTGCTTTCCACATTTTGTTTGTTCTTCTGTGAGAATGGCTCACTGCAATACCAAAATGAGCACCTTTTTCGCAAATAGCACATTTAGCCATGTTTGCACCTCCTTAAAGATATTAAACCTAAACAGGCTCACAACAGAAGTTATAATAACAGAAAGAGGACATAATTGCAAGCATTAATTTATTTTTTTTAGTATATAAAAATTTTATTTTATTTTTTCTTAGATATAATGTATAATAGATTTACTTATTGTGGAATTTTGATGTATTTGAATCCATGAATATATAGACTAGGAGGGTTTCATATGAAAGGACATGTTGATAATCAGTATGGTGATGTTGCAGTAGACAGCCATGTTATTGCCAAGTATGCGGGTGCAACTGCGGTTGAATGTTTCGGTATCGTAGGAATGGCAGCAGTCAGTGTTAAGGATGGACTTGTAAAGTTATTAAAGAGAGAGAGCCTTACAAGAGGTATCAGCGTCAGCTTTGATGACAAGAATCGTCTTATAATAGATTTTCATGTAATTGTAGCTTACGGTGTAACAATATCTACAGTAGCAGATAATCTTGTTCATAATGTAAAATATAAAGTAGAAGAATATACCGGCCTTAAGGTTGGTAAGATTAATGTTTATGTTGAAGGCGTCAGAATCATCGATTAGTATGATTCTGAAGTAAGGAGGAAATTTAACGTGACAACAACCAGTATAGACGCCGGTATGGTGAAGAAAATTTTTCTTGCCGGTGCAGCTAATCTTGAAGCTAAGAAAGAATGGATTAATGATCTGAATGTTTTCCCTGTTCCTGACGGAGATACGGGTACCAATATGACGCTTACTATTATGTCTGCGGCAAAAGAAGTAAACAATATCCAGACACCTACCATGGAGAGCCTTGCAAAAGCAATATCAAGCGGTTCTTTAAGAGGCGCAAGAGGTAATTCGGGAGTTATCCTTTCCCAGTTATTAAGAGGCTTTACCAAGGTAATAAGGGAATATGATGCAATAGATTCCCGTGTCCTTTCATTAGCTTTTGAAAAAGCGGTTGAGACAGCATATAAGGCGGTAATGAAGCCTAAGGAAGGAACTATTCTTACTGTTGCAAGAGGAATGTCTGAGAAGATGACAGAACTTGCACCAAAGACTTCCGACATTAAGAAATTACTCGGTCTTGTAATCGAATACGGTGATGAGGTTCTTAATTATACACCTGAACTTCTTCCTGTACTTAAGCAGGCAGGCGTTGTTGATTCAGGCGGACAGGGTCTTATGCAGTTGATGAAGGGTGCGTATGATGCACTCATGGGCAAAAATGTTGATTATTCTAATGTAATAAGTGAGAGTAAGCCTGCTGCCAAGGAAGAGACAACTGCAGCCAAGGGAATTGAAGATGTAAATATTGAGTTCGGATATTGTACCGAATTTATCGTTAATATAGAGAAACAGTACGGCGAGAAGGAAGAAGCTGCATTTAAGGCATTCCTTGAATCAATCGGTAATTCCATAGTAATTGTTTCGGATGACGAGATTGTAAAAGTCCATGTCCATACCAACCATCCGGGACTTGCATTTGAAGAAGGACTTAAATACGGCTCCCTTTCAAGAATGAAAGTCGATAATATGCGTGAAGAGCATGAGGAACGTCTTATAGCCAACGCAAGTAAAATTGCCGAGGAGAATAAAGAAACAGAGCACAAGGAAGAAGTAAAAGAAGAAATTGTCAACGAAAAGTACGGCTTTATATCCGTATCGGCAGGTGACGGACTTACAGAGATATTCAAGTGTCTCGGAGTAAATTACGTTATCGAAGGCGGGCAGACAATGAATCCAAGTACGGAGGATATGCTGAATGCCATTGATAATGTCCATGCAGACAATATTTTTATACTTCCTAACAATTCCAATATTATACTTGCTGCCAATCAGGCACAGAGCATTGTTGAAGACAAGAATGTAATTGTAGTTCCTACAAAGACCGTACCACAGGGAATTTCGGCACTTCTTGCATATTCTGAGGAAGCAACTCCTGAAGATAACTTCAATGCAATGTCAGAAGAGATTGCCCACGTTAAGTCCGGTTCTGTTACTTATGCCGTAAGAGATACCGAGGTTGACGATAAGGTAATCAGACAGGGCGATATAATGGGAATCGGCGATAAGACAATTCTTTCTGTAGGACAGAGCATAAGCGAAGTCACAAAAGACCTTATAGATAAGCTTATGGATGACGATTCCGAACTTATAAGCATATATTACGGAAATGATATAGAAGAGGCATCGGCAGAAGAGCTTGCAAAGCAGATTGAGGAAGCATATCCGGATGCGGATGTAGAGCTTAACTGCGGTGGACAGCCAATATATTATTATATAGTATCAGTGGAATAACGTATATGAATATCAGGGAATTAAAGGGTATCGGTGCCAGAACCGAAGAATTGTTTCAACATCTTGATGTATACACTACGAAGGATTTAATGGAATTATATCCAAGAGCGTATGATTCCTATGACGAGCCTGTTAATATATCGGCAATAGAGGAAAGCGGTATATATGCCGTATATGCGGCAGTAGACAGACCCCCCGAATTAAAACAGAACGGGAGATATAAGATTCTTACCGTTATGGTTCGTGATGAGGCAGGAAGCACGCTTAAAATAACCTGGTTTAACATGCCGTTTTTAAGGAGTCAGTTAAGAAACGGATACAGATATATATTCAGAGGCAAGGTTGCTTTAAAAGGCAGCCTTGTTTTTATGGAACAGCCTTCTATTTACACCGTGGATGAATATTATAAAAAACAAAGCTCAATGCAGCCTGTATATCCGCTTACGGCGGGACTTACCAACAACATGGTTATAAAGACGGTAAAACAATGCTTTGAAAACGGTGGATATGAGGAATTTCTTCCGGAATGGATAATCGAAAAAAATAATCTTACAGACGAAAAAACAGCACATTACGCAATACATTTTCCAAAGGACAGAAACGAGCTTACAGAGGCGAGAAAAAGAATAGTTTTTGATGAGTTCTTTTTATTTACCACGAAAATAAGGTGTGCAAAAAGTGCAAGGTTAAATGAGGACAATCGTTACAGGATAAGCGAGAGCGGGGAAGCCTTGAGAGTTCTTAAAGACCTGCCATACAGTCTTACAGGTGCCCAGAAAAAGGTATATAAAGAGATTTTAAGTGATATGGGCAGCAATAAGACAATGAACAGGCTTATACAGGGCGATGTCGGTTCAGGCAAGACGATACTTGCTTTTTTAGCTATGATTAATACCGCTGCCGCAGGATGGCAGAGTATTCTCATGGCACCTACGGAAGTTCTTGCAAGGCAGCACTATGAAGCGTTGACGGAACTTATTGAGAAAAACGGGTTAGATTTTACCTGCGTACTCCTTACAGGAGCACTTACTGCGGCAAAAAAAAGAGACACAAAAGAAAAAATCGCATCGGGAGAGGCTGATTTTATTATAGGTACCCATGCGGTAATAACCGATGATGTGGAATTTAAAAATCCTGCGCTTGTCATAACGGATGAGCAGCATCGTTTCGGAGTTAAACAAAGAGAGAACTTAAGCCGTAAAGGAGAGACACCTCACATAATTGTAATGAGTGCCACACCTATCCCAAGGTCCCTTGCCATTATTTTATACGGTGACCTTGATATATCCATAGTAGACGAAAAGCCTGCGGACAGATTACCGATTAAAAACTGTGTTGTGGATGATTCCTACAGAACCAAGGCATATAAATTTATTTCGGATGAGATAGAAAAAGGCCATCAGGCTTATATAATATGTGCCATGGCAGAAGAAAGCGACAATGACAGTAATCTTGAGAATGTTGTTGATTTTTCAAAGAAGCTTAAAGAAGCTATGCCGGGAATGAGAATAGAATATCTGCATGGCAAGATGAAACCTGCTGAGAAAAACCGCATAATGGATGAGTTTGCGAATGGAAATACGGACATACTTGTATCTACCACGGTTGTTGAAGTAGGAATCAATGTGCCTAATGCCACGGTTATGATGGTAATTAATGCGGAACGGTTCGGACTTGCGGGACTTCACCAGTTAAGGGGAAGAGTCGGAAGAGGAAAAGAACAGTCCTACTGTATTTTTGAGAGCAATACCGGAAATAAAGCAACAAAGGAACGTCTTAATATACTGAAGGAAAGTAATGACGGATTTTATATTTCGGAACAGGATTTGAAATTAAGAGGTCCGGGTGATATGCTGGGTACAAGGCAGAGCGGTGATATGGGTTTTGCAATAGGAAATATATATTCCGATGCTTCTATTCTTAAAATGGCAGCAGACACATCTACATTGCTTATAGAGAAGGACAAAGAACTTATGCTGGAGGAAAACTCCGGGATAAGGGACAGAATACGGAATACAATTTCTAAGATTAATATATAGCGGAGGCAGCATGGAACTTTATATAATAAGACATGGTGAAACAAAATGGAACAGCGAACAGCGTCTTCAGGGACGAAGTGATATTGAACTTAACGATTACGGAATAGAGCTTGCCAAGATTACGTCCGAGGCTTTGAAGGATGTTAAATTTGACAGGATATATTCAAGTCCCTTAAAGAGAGCGTATAAGACGGCTGAAATATTACGGGGTGACCGTAAACTTGATATTATATGTGATGACAGGCTTAAGGAAATGTGCTTTGGCGATTATGAAGGAAGGGTAACGGATACATTGCCCGATGAATTCTGGAAGTTTTTTGATGACCCTGTTAATTTTGTTCCCGCAGGAAACGGTGAGACCTATGAACAGGTGGTTGAAAGAGCTAAAGATTTCTTATACAATGTTATTGTGCCTTTGTCCCATGAGATAGACAGGATGCTTGTTGTAGCACACGGAGCGTTTAACAGGGCACTTATGATATTACTTAACCATCAGGGAATCAAAGATTACTGGGAGGGCGTTTTCCAGAAGAATTGTTGCGTTAATATATACGAAATTGACGGAGAAAATTTTACACTTATCCAGAACGGTAAAATATATTATGAAGACAAGGGTGGAAAGGATTACAGAAAATAATGAGAGTAATAGCAGGAACAAGAAGAAGCATGCCGCTTAAAGCACCTGTGGGAATGGATACGAGACCTACCCAGGACAGAACCAAGGAAACACTTTTTAACGTTCTCCAGAATGAAATACCGGGAGCGGAATTCCTTGATTTATTTGCGGGAAGCGGTGCTATATCCATAGAAGCGTTAAGCAGAGGAGCTACACATGCCACACTTGTAGAAAATAATAAAGCGGCTGTTGCATGTATAAAAGAGAACCTTAAATTTACAAAGTTTACCGAGAAAGCTACATTGATGGAAACAGATGTAATGGCGGCACTTTATAAACTTGGGGGACATAAAGAATTTGATGTTGTATTTATGGACCCTCCCTATAATCTTGAAATTGAAGCACAGGTGCTTACGGCAATGAATAATATGGCGTCTGTAACAGAGTATACAACTGTTGTTATGGAGGCTTCGTTAAAGAGAGATTTATCCTTTGTGGAGGAATGTGGCTTCAGAATTATAAAAGTTAAGCAGTATAAGACTAATCAGCATATTTTTATTATGAAAAAATAGTTATTCTACTTGTTTTAATTTATAACAAGTGGTATGATTAATGGGATTAATGTGATAGGAGTGACTGTTATGAGTAGTAAAATTGAAAACGTAATAGGGGAAATTGAAGATTACCTTGCTGATTGTAAGGCAATGCCATTTTCTTCTACCAAGATTTGCGTTGAAAAAGATAGAATCGATTCTCTGGTTTCAGAGCTGAGACTTAAGATTCCTGATGAGATTAAGGAATATCAGAAGAAGAGACAGAAACTTGATAATTCAAGGGATGCCATTCTTAATGATGCCAAGACACAGGCAGAGAACATGGTCAAGGCAGCTCAGATACATACGGAAGAGCTTATTAATGAGCATGAGATTATGCAGCGTGCATACGAACAGGCCAATAAGATAATAGATGATGCTACGGCAGAAGCACAGCGTATCATGGACAGTGCTACCGAAGATGCCAATAACATAAGAATGGGTGCAATCCAGTATACCGATGATATGTTATCTAATCTTGAGATGATTATTAATCATGCCATAGATTCCAATAAGACAAGATATGAGACACTTATGGAGTCACTTAATAAGAGCCTTAATATCGTGGTGTCTAACAGGAATGAGTTAAGACCTGAAGAGAATACACAGGATGCAGAACAGACACTTGCCGACAGCGTTAAGGAAGTTATGGACGATGACGGCCCTACAGATGAAGAATAGAACATAACAGCTATGTTAATTTACCCGGAGATATATTGTCTCCGGGATTTTTTATGGGCAGAACAGTGAAAAAAGTCCGCAGATGGCAAAGGCGGTCATGGCAGATATGAATTTTCCGAGAAGATATATTTTTTTATCTATAACGTTTCTTTCGTCAATGGAAAAGGTCTGGAACATTCCGCAGATACCGCCGAAGGATATAAAGGGCAGGACGGTAAGATAATGGCAGCGTGTTACGGTAAGTCCTGTGGTAATTTCGACAAGCATACAAAGAATTTCCGGATGAAAACTTATAACGGACATTAAGTAATGTGAAAAAATCGAAAATATTATAATATAACCGCCGAGTTTTCCTATGTTTTTTAATGCTGTCAGAATGGATTTGTCAATGACCGAACTTTTTTGTGGCAACGGTAGGGAAACACTTATATTATTATCTTTGTATTTTCGGAAAATAATATATCTTATGATAAAAGCGGTAATTAAGGTGCAGGAATAAAATATTAAAAAAACAGGCAGGAAATAGCTCATGCTTCCCAATATTTTTGTACATACAAATCCTGATATGAATGCGGGACTTACGTTGTTGAAAGAAGCAATGCATATATTGGCATCCTCTTTAGAAATGGTATTGTTTTTAACAAGATTGCAGCAGGCAACCGCACAGGCGGGATAGCCGAAAAACAAGCCTGCAAAAATTCCGTAACCGGCTTCTTTTTTTAATCTGAGAATAAAAGTAAGAGGGCGCATAAAAAGATTAACACCCTCGGTAAGGCCAAGATTTATTATTACATTACTTAAAATCATAAAGGGGAAAAGAGCGGGAATTAAGGCTTTGTACCACAAGTCAAGACCGTCAAGGGCACCCTTTGTCACAATCCCCGGATTGGTTAAGGATAACAGGAGAATAATAAAAATTAAAGCATTACGAAATATATTATGAAACATAAGTAAAAATTGTAAAATCCATTAATATTTGTTATAATAAAGTGTATTTTTATATTATGAATTTTAGGACAGCAATTATGGAAAATTTAACAGACAATATAACAAATGAACGTTTTTTTCATTACTTCAGGGAAATATGTAACATTCCCCATGTGTCTTTCCATACGGATAAGATAAGAGATTATATGGAGCGGTTTGCAACAGACCATGACCTCAGCTACGTTAAGGATGATTACGGCAATATTGTGATATATAAGGACGGTACTGCAGGGTATGAAGACCATGAAGCGGTAATCTTACAGGGACATCTTGATATGGTGGGGGCTTCTAAAGGAGAATTTGATTTTGTCAATAATCCAATAACCCTTGATGAAGAACTGCTTAAGCAGGGCATAGTTAAAGCAAAGGGAACAACCCTTGGAGCGGATGATGGAATAGCGGTTGCATATATACTTGCGATTCTTGATGATGATTCACTTTGTCACCCGCCGATAGAAGCTTTACTGACTACCAATGAAGAAGTTGGGCTTCTTGGTGCAGACGGATTTGACTGCAGTCTATTATCGGGAACAACGATTATTAATATTGATTCGGAGGACGAAGGTGTATTCCTTATGGGAAGTGCAGGAGGCGTAAGATGTGATATTACAATTCCGATGCAGCGTACATCAAAGTCAGGAGACGTTGTTACCGTAAAGGTTACGGGACTTACAGGAGGTCATTCCGGAGATAAGATAGGAACGGGAAGACCGTCCGCCAACAGTCTTATGGGCAGGGTTCTTAATGAGATATTGCAGGAATGTACAGGCAGTATCGTATACATAAAGGGCGGAGTTGTTGACAACGCCATAGCTAATGAATGTGAAGCAGAACTCATCACGGATGAATATGATAAAATAACAAAACTTTGCGGTAATATCCAAAATAATTTAAGACAGGAATATTTTGGAATTGATGAGAATATATCTGTTCTTGTGGGGTTAAACGGCAAAGCGGACAAAAAGGTGCTTGATGAGGAGTCGCAGAAAAGAGCAATTACGGCTTTATGCCTTGCACCGCAGGGCGTAATTTCAAGAAGCGGTGACGATAAGGAAATGGTTAATACATCGCTTAATCTTGGCATTGTGGAGCTTACTGACGATTTAAAAATGGGTTATTCCGTCAGAAGTGTTTATGAGAGTGCCAAAAACGGGCTTACTAAGCGACTTGGGTTACTGGCTTTAATGCTTGGCGGAACGGTTACCTGCTCCGGAAATTATCCCGCATGGCAGTACGAACCTGAATCAAGGGTGCGTGAACTGGCAGGAAAGGTGTATAGGGAGCTTACAGGAAAAGAACCTGTTTTTAAGACTATACATGCAGGGCTTGAATGTGGTCTGTTTTACAACAGGATGAATAAGCCTGATATTGTATCATATGGACCTGATATATATGATATACATACATTTGAAGAAAGAATGGATATAGTGTCAGCGAAAAGGGTGTATGAGCTGACAGTAGAATTATTAAAAAATATGTAAGCGAGGGAACGAAGGTATGGAGATTCAGTTATGGAAAAAAATCCTTACGCCATATGAACTGGCAGTACAGGAGATATTGGTAAAATTCAATCATATTATTATGGAGTACAGGTCAGCGGACATGTACTCACCTATAGAGACAGTCAACGGCAGGGTTAAAAGCATATCAAGCATACTTGAAAAGTGCCGTAAGAAAAATATTCCGTTGGAGATTGTTACCGAAAAGGTTGAAGATATTGCAGGCATAAGAGTTATATGCCAGTTTGTTGAAGATATTTACAAGGTTGTGGATATCATCAAAAAAAGAAAGGACATGACTATTGTAGAGGAAAAGGACTACATTAAGAATGTCAAGCCAAGCGGTTACAGAAGTTATCATGTAATAGTTAATTATGATGTGGAGACTCTGGAGGGAACAAAGACAATCTTTGTTGAGATTCAGATAAGAACGCTGGCAATGAATTTCTGGGCAACGATAGAACATTCATTGCAGTACAAATACCGCAGGAATATTCCGGACAGGATAAGAGAACGTCTTAACGCCTCTGCCGAAGCCATATTAAAACTTGATGAAGAGATGTCGTCAATTCATGATGAAATCATGGATGCACAAAGCTCGTACACCATTCATGACAATATAGTATCCGATATACTTAATAACATCCAGAATCTTTTTAAGGTTGCCAACAAAAAAGAAGTTGTTAAGATACAGGATGAATTTTTTGAGATATATAAGAGAAATAATCTTAACGAATTAAGAAGCTTCGCAAGACAGCTTGATATTATGGCAGAGGGATACAGAGCACAAAGTTACTAGAAATTTAATTGGAGAAAAAGAGATGCAATTACCTGAAAAATACGTTAATTCCATGAAAGAATTGTTAGCTGATGAGTTTGACAGCTATATGGAAAGCTTTAATGAAAAAAGACTGTACGGACTTAGAGTCAATACAGCCAAGATATCAGTTGAAGATTTTATGAAAATCTGTCCTTTCCATATTGAGAGAATACCATGGATACCTAACGGCTTCTATTATTCGGAAAATGACAAACCGGCTAAACACCCGTATTACTTTGCAGGGCTTTATTATTTACAGGAGCCGAGTGCGATGACGCCGGCGTATGTTCTTCCTGTTAATAAAGGCGATAAAGTCCTTGATTTGTGTGCGGCTCCCGGCGGCAAAAGCACGGAGCTTGGAGCAAAGCTTTCAGGCACGGGTTTACTTGTATCTAACGATATCAGTGCTTCAAGAGCCAAAGCACTTGTGAAGAATATTGAAGTGTTTGGAATCGGCAATGTGGTAATTACATGTGAATATCCTGAAAAACTGGCGGTAAAATTCCCTGAATTTTTCGATAAAATTCTTGTGGACGCACCATGCTCAGGCGAGGGAATGTTCAGAAAAGACAATAAGCTCATAAAAAGCTGGGAGCAGGAAGGCCCTGAATTTTATTCTCCGATACAAAAAGGAATACTTAACAGTGCCGCAGTCATGTTAAAAGAGGGTGGATACATCCTTTATTCCACCTGTACTTTTTCCAAAATGGAAAATGAAGATAATATCAGGGACTTTCTTGATAAACACAGTGATTTTGAACTTGTTAAAATATTTGATTATGAAGGCTTTGTAAGAGCTTACGGAATGAGTGAGGCGGTAAGGCTGTTTCCTCATCATCTTAAGGGCGAGGGACATTTTGTGGCATTGCTTCACAAAAAAGGAACATTGTCGGAGAATCTTAAGTACAATGCATCCAAGACAAAAAAACTTCCCGATGAGATTAGCAGTTTTATAAAGGAACTGTCCTGTGGCATAGATACGGACAGTATCAAAATCATTAACGATAAAGTATATATAATGCCGCCTATGATAGACAATCTTAACGGAATAAGAACGTTAAGAACGGGTCTGCTTTTCGGAGAACTTAAAACAAAACGTTTTGAACCGAGCCAGGCATTTGCCATGACGCTTAAGATGGAGGAATACAGCACAACCGTCAATCTTTCCGTGGAGGACATTAATGTGGTTAAGTACCTAAAAGGCGAGACCATAGAGGTTAATCAGGAAAATATCCGCGGTAATGCCAAAAATATTCTTGTGTGTGTTGACGGATTTCCTCTGGGCTGGGGCAAATTAAACGGAACCACAATTAAGAATAAGTATCTTAGCGGCTGGAGATGGATGTAATGAAAATCAGAATTGATAAATATCTTGCCGATATGGGTGCGGGTTCAAGAACAGAAATTAAAGAGGATATCAGAAAAGGTCTTGTATATATTAACGGAAATAAAGTAAAATCCGCAGGTGAAAAAGCAGACACATCGGATGATGAGGTAACTTACAAAGGAAATATCATAAAACATATTGAATTTGAATATATACTTCTTAATAAGCCTGCAGGAGTAGTATCTGCTACGGAAGACAGAAAAGAAAAAACCGTGCTTGATATTATTGACAGCAAAAGAAAAGACCTTTTCCCTGTGGGAAGACTTGATAAAGATACTGAAGGGCTTTTACTGCTTACCAATGACGGAATGTTGGCACATGAGCTTTTATCCCCTAAAAAACACGTTGATAAAAAGTATTATGTGGAGACTGACGGACTTCTTACCGATGAACACAGGGAACTTTTTAAAACCGGTATTAAGGTAGATGATGAATTTACCGCAAAAGAGGCGGAACTTGAGATATTGTCATCGGATGATAATGGTTCCAAAGCCTACCTGACAATAAGAGAAGGCAAATATCATCAGGTCAAGAGAATGATGGAAGCTGTGGGTAATACTGTTACATACCTTAAAAGAATAAGCATGGGACCCCTTGTTCTTCCTGAAGATATGGAAACAGGAAACTACAGACTGCTTACTGATACTGAAATTAATATGCTTAAAGGCGGTAAATAATGTTTGAAAATATTAAAGCGGTTTTTTTTGACATGGACGGAACAATAGTGGATTCCATGTGGATGTGGAAAAAAATTGACATAGAATTTCTCGGAAAACGCAATATAGAGCTTCCGGAGGATTTACAAAGAGAAATAGAAGGCATGAGCTTTTCGGAGACAGCCGTGTATTTTAAAGAGAGATTTTCTCTTAAAGAAAGTCTTGAAGAAATTAAAAAAATATGGAATAATATGGCGATTGATAAATACAAAAACGAAGTCGGACTTAAAAAAGGCGTTCTGCCAGTGCTTGAATTACTAAGAAAAAAAGGTTTTAAAACAGGTATAGCCACCAGTAATTCAATGGAGCTTGCATTAGCGTGTCTTGAAGCCAATGATATTAAAAAATATTTTGACACCATAGTGACAGGGTGTGACGTGGGAGCAGGAAAGCCGGCTCCTGATATTTATCTTAAGAATGCCGAAATATGTAACGTACTGCCTGAGGAAAGTCTTGTATTTGAAGATATTGTACAGGGCATTGAGGCAGGACATAACGCAGGGATGAAAGTGTGTGCGGTTTTTGATGAATACTCCGTGTATATTGATAAGGAAAAACATCGTATGGCGGATTATTATATAAATGATTTCAATGAAGTTATTGAAGAACTAAGAAAGGCTGAAATATGAAAATTGCGGTAGTAACAGGTGCATCATCAGGAATTGGAAGAGAGTTTGCCAGACAGATATCTGCAAGATACGGCAAACTTGATGAAATCTGGCTCATAGCCAGAAGAAAAGAACTGCTTGAAAGTCTTCAGGAAGAGATAAAGTTAAATGCCAGGATTATAGCCATGGATTTAACCAATGAAGATGATATGAAGCAGTTTAATGATTATCTTGAAGAATTAAGTCCGGACATCAAAATCCTTGTAAACTGTGCAGGCTATGGTAAAGTCGGAAGATTTGAAGAACTTGACCTGAAAGAACAGACAGGAATGATTGACCTTAACTGTAAGGCGTTGACGGAAATGACAGGTATATGTCTTAAATATATTTCCTCCCACAGCAGAATTATTAATGTGGCAAGTGCGGCAGCTTTCTGCCCACAGCCGAGATTTAACGTATATGCGGCAACCAAAGCGTATGTGTTAAGCTTCTCAAGGGCACTTAACTGTGAACTTAAGGATAAGAAAATCACGGTAACCTCCGTGTGTCCGGGACCTGTTGATACGGAATTTTTTGATATTGCGGGAGACAACGGAAGTGCTTTCAAGAAGAAAATGCGTGTATCCGCAGAAAAGGTTGTGGACAAGGCAATTAAGGATGCGGCACTCGGCAATGAGCTCAGTGTGTATTCGGCAATGATGAAAACAGCAGAGGTGGGAAGTAAAATCGTGCCACATAAACTGCTTATGAAATTTTTTGACCAGAGGTAATGATTTTGAACAAGAATAAAGTATTTAAAGGACAACCGGGATATTTTTTATCAAGAAAGAAAAAGCTTCTTATGGGGTCATTAACAGGCTTTCTGATGATGTTTTTATTTTTTGTGACAGGTTTTATAATTTACGGGACACCGAAGAATCTTTTTTCGGTACTGGCTGTAATTACGGTGCTTCCTACAGCTAAGATATACGTCCAGTATATGATGCTTCCGTGGAAAAATAATGCCGACAGGGAATATCTTGAAAAGATTAAAGCAGAATATCCCGATGTGGATTTTTATGCGGAGTTACTTATGACAGGTCTTGATAAAAGATATGAGATAACCTATCTTGCCATTGACAAGGATGAAAATATCACCGCATATTCGGGAAATCCCAAGTCTGAAAGGGAACTGTTTTCAAAGGCAGTCGTAAATTTCCTTAACTATTATAACTTTGATGCCAAAGTTAAACTTTTTACCGATATCAGAGAGTTTGAAAAACATCTGAAAAAAATAGAGGCAGGAAAAGCCTCTCCGACACCTGAACAGAAGGAACATATGGAAGTTGTATTTGAAAAAGTTTCCATAATGAGTATATAAATGAAAGAATATATTATCGGAAAAAATGAAGCAGGACAAAGGTTTGACAAATATATTTTCAAGCTGCTTAAAAATGCGGGAACAGGTCTTATTTTTAAACAGTTAAGAAATAAGAATATTGTCCTGAACGGAAAAAAAGCCAAAGGCAATGAAATATTAAAAGAAAATGACAGTGTCAGGATATTTATGTCCGATGACACCATAAGCAAATTCACAGGCGGACCCCTGAACATAAGTAAAACAGGGTTTCGCCTTGATGTCATATATGAAGATGATGATATTCTGTTGGCGTCAAAGCCTGTGGGGGTACTGTCCCAGAAATCTTCCGACAAAGACATATCAATGAATGAGTATCTTATAGAATATCTTACGGACAACGGTTTTGCCAAAGAAAGTCTTGCAACTTTTAAACCCTCCTTCTGTAACAGGCTGGACAGGAATACAAGCGGTCTTATGATAGCGGGAAAATCCTTAAGAGGCCTGCAGAAAATGTCAGAAATAATTAAGGACAGAAGTATTCATAAATTTTATCTGACCATAGTCAAAGGCAGAGTGGACAAA
>JBNMKN010000036.1:0-15267 GCA_050874365.1 Butyrivibrio sp.
GTAAAGGCTGATGAACTTAAGCAGTATGTCAATAAAAACAATCTTGGTGAAATAACCACACTTCCTAAAGTAGATGCTGCAGTAGGATTTGTACTTGCAGGAGAGGGAAGAAAGGCTGTTATTGCCAATCTTGAAAAAGCTAAAGAAGCTCTTGCCGGTAAGACAGGAACAACAATTATTTAAGGAAGAGGCAGAAAATAATGACTAAAGTAACTATTATTTCAGGCTTTTTAGGAGCCGGTAAAACAACATTTATCAAAAAATTACTTGAAGAGATTTACAAGGGACAGAAGGTTGTCCTTATTGAAAATGAATTTGGTGAGATCGGCATTGACGGCGGTTTTCTTAAAGATGCCGGCGTACAGATTAATGAGATGAATTCAGGCTGTATATGCTGTTCGCTTGTAGGTGATTTTGGTAAGGCACTTAAACAGGTATCACAGGATTACGCACCTGATATGATTATAATTGAACCATCGGGAGTCGGTAAGCTCTCGGATGTAATTGCAGCAGTTGAGAATGTCAAAGAAGAAGCAGACCTTGAACTTGAGAACTTTATAACAGTTGCCGATGCTACAAAGTGCAAGCTTTATATGAAGAATTTCGGTGAGTTTTATAATAACCAGATTGAAAGTGCCACAACCGTTGTTCTCAGCAGAACCCAGAATGTGGATGAAGCCAAGCTTGAAACAGCAGTTAATCTTATTAAAGAACATAATGACAAAGCTTCTATTATTACCACACCTTGGGATGAACTGACAGGAGAGCAGATTATGTCTGCCCTTAAGCACACATCCCTTGTTGACGATATGCTTAAGGATATGGATATCTGCCCTGAGTGCGGACATCATCATGAACATGATGATGAGTGCTGCCACCATGACCATGATGAGCATGAACATCATCACGACCATGATGAGCATGAACACCATCATGACCATGACGAACATGAACATCATCATGACCACGATGAAGAATGTTGCCATCACGATCATGACGAGCATGAACATCATCATCACGACCATGACGGAGAATGTGGATGCCACCATGAACACGGACATCATCATGCAGACGATGTATTTAACAGCTGGGGAACAGAAACTCCTCATAAGTATGACAGAGAAGAGATTGAAGCTATTCTTAAACGTCTTGTTGAGACAGAAGAATTCGGCGTTATTTTAAGAGCAAAGGGAATGGTTCCTGATAAAAACGGCTCATGGATATATTTTGATGCTGTACCGGGAGAATATGAATTAAGAGACGGGCAGCCTGAATATACAGGTAAGCTATGCGTTATCGGTACTAATGTTGAACCTGAAAAGATGGAAGAACTTTTCCTGTTAAAATAATCTGACAGACATAATCTGAAAGGAAGAGACATAATAATGGAGTTACCTGTTTTTATAATTAATGGTTTCCTTGAAAGTGGAAAAACAGCATTTATTAAAGACACACTTAAAGGAGAAGATTTCAATGACGGAACAAGAAGTCTCATAATAGCATGTGAAGACGGAGAAGAAGAATATTCTGAAATTGAAATGCAGAAGGTCAATGCAAAAGTAGTATTTGTTGAGGATATGGATGAATTTACAAAAGATTTCTTTATCAGTAAATGCAATGAATCCAAAGCGGAAAGAGTATTTGTTGAATTTAACGGAATGTGGAATCTTGGAGATTTTATTGATAAACTCCCTTCGTTTATGCCGGTAGCGCAGATAATTACTCTTGTTAATGCCAAGACCTACGATATGTATCTTGCCAATATGAAACAGCTTATGATGGAACAGTATAAGTTGTCGGAAATGGTTATTATCAACAGATGTACCAAAGATTCTGACAGGGCAGCCTACAGAAGAAGTGTTAAGGCAGTTAACGGAAGGGCACAGGTGTATTTTGAATCATCGGACGGAAGTTCCAATGAAATCGAAGAAATACTGCCGTTTGACGTCACTAAAGATGAGATAGATATTGCCGACAGCGACTACGGAATCTGGTATATGGATGCAATGGATAATCCCGAAAAATATGACGGTAAGATTATTAAAGCAAAAGTAGTGGTATATAAACCAAGACAATATAATAATAAAGGAATGTTTGCACCTGGTCGTTTTGCAATGACCTGTTGTGTGGACGATATCAGATTTATCGGGTTCAAGTGCGTACTGGATGAAAAGACAGCAGAAGAGCTGAAGCCTTTTTCCGACAGAGAATTTATTGACCTTACGGCTAAGGCTAAAGTTGAATATTGCAAAGAATATAAAGGCGACGGTGTTGTTTTATATGCAATGGACATAAAAGGTGCCGAAAAACCTGAAGATGATCTGGTATATTTTAATTAAGAGGTGAATATGAAAAAAATCAAGAGATTATTAGCGGCAGTGCTTTGCGTAATCACGGTTGTATGTGCTACGGGATGTGGTGGACGTGCAATAAAACGCCGTAATACGGTAAGTGATTATGAAAAGCAGTTTGATGAGTATTGTGATGAATTGTTCAAAAGTAGTCTTGAGCAGGATCCATTTTCATTAGTGTATACCTTATATGATTATGAACAGTATGGTATTGAAGTCAGTGATGCTGACAAAACATTGGGTGTAATGGATTATGACGCATATGTAGAATCGTATGAACAGTCTGAGCAGGAACTTAAAGAGCTTAAAGCCTTTGACAGAAGCAGGTTGTCCACGGAGAGACAGTATACTTACGATACCCTTGTATGGTTATATGAAACAGGTCTTGAATTCAAAGATGGTTATTATATGCAAAGGGCAATCGGTGCGGGTTCCGGTTTTATCTGTGACATTGTAACCAATTTCACAGAGTACAGCTTCAGAAGAGAACAGGATGTAAAGGACTACTTTTTATACATGGAAAGTATCCCACCTTACTATGAAAGTTATATAAAGTTCTGTAACGAACAGGCTGAAAAGGGTCTGTTTGTAAATGACGATGTAATTGAACAGAATATCGAATACTGTGACAAAATGATTGATACAGATGCAAAAGTATACATCGATACTTTTGAAAGCAGGATAAAAACTCTTGATTTAAGTGATTCCGATAAAGAAACCTATATTGAAAAAAACAAAGAATATGTTCAGAAATATGTTCTGTCTATGTATGAGGATTCAAAGGCTGCACTTAAAAATTTACTGGGAACAAGCAAGAATGAAAGAGGAATGGCAGGTTTCGGAGAAGAAGGAAAGAAATACTATGAAGCTGTTGTCCGTAATAAGACGGGCTCCGATATGTCAACAGAAGAAGTTATTGAGTATATTGATAATAAAATAACAGCTCTTTATCTTGATTTATACGGATTAATGACTTCTAATCCTGATATTCTTGACCAGTATGATAAGTTTGATATAAGCATGACGGATCCCGATGAGATAATGAAATTTATTATTTCAAAGATGGGTGACGATTTTCCTGAACCTGTAGTTACAGAGTATAATATGGAATATCTTGATAAAAGCAGTGAAGTAGGAACTACCCTGGCATATTATATAACGCCTCCAATTGATAATATCAGTATCAATAACATTAAGATTAACGGCAGTGCGTTGGCTGATAATGCGATTCAGACGTATATATCAATTGCACATGAAGGTATTCCTGGACATATGCTCCAGTATACAAGTTTTTACAACAATGAGAATATCAGTAATGTGAGAAAATTTGCAAGCATTATAGCTCCGTCAGAGGGCTGGGCACAGTATGCTTCACTTAATACCCTTGAATATATAGTTGAAGAAGAGGGCTATGAAAAAGATTTAGCCGAAATTATAGCTATTGATGAAAGAATCGGATATCTTTTACAGGCACGATTTGACCTTGGTGTCAACTACGAAGACTGGGATTTAGATGATGCAAATGCTTATGCGAACGGCATGTATGATGAAGAAGTTGTTAAGATATTGTACGATGCGGTTGTAGGCGATCCGGGAATAATAATTCCGTATGCTTACGGTACCGAGTATATGTACGATTTAAGAGATGAATACTTTGATAAAAAGGGAAAAGACGTTAAGGGATTTAATACGTTTATTATTAATTCCGGGGTACTTCCTTTCCCATTGTATGAAGAATATATGAAAGAATATTTAGATTAGATTCAGACACTTTTCAATGTTCAGACGGCCAAACCCTTGGGTATAACGGTCAAGACCAAGGTTATCTGCCGAATTTTTAATTAACTCTTTGAAGTTATTATTGGACAGCGTCTCATCATAGGAAAATATTAAAGCGGCGGCTCCGGCAACAATTGGTGTTGACATGGATGTGCCGCTTTTTTGTGTGTAACGGTTGCCGGGAGAACAGCTTGTTACATTATCACCGGGGACAACAATATCCGGTTTGGCTACATTGCAGAAAGTCGGACCTTTGCCGGAATATTTAAAATGACTATCGTGGGAGGAATTGTCGAATTTGCAGGAGCCTACGGTGATTACTTTTCTGCTTATTCCCGGTATGGTTATTGATTGATATGAGGGACCGTTATTACCGGCGGATACAAGTACGGTAATTCCGTTGTCCCACATATTGTCAACAGCTTTTACAATATCACTTTTTTCTTCGGAACAGGAGCTTGATTTTGTTCCGATGGATATGTTTACGATGCGTATGTTATACAGATTTTTATTCCGTATTATCCATTCTGAGGCGTTGATTATGGATTCGTTTCTGCCATGACCTGATTTGTCAAGGACTTTAATTGGCAGAAGATGACAGTGGGGCGCCATTCCTTTATATGTTTTATTGATGATACCTCTGCCTCCGATAATTCCGCAGATATGTGTGCCGTGTGAATTATCGTCATAGGTGTTTTTTTTATCCGATACAAAATCCTTGAAATAAATTATACTTTCTTTAAGGTCTGTGTGGGGATATGAACCGGAATCAAGTACGGCAACCGTTATATTTTTACCGGTAATTCCTCTTTTGTGGATTTCGTCGATGTTTAATAAATGCCTTATTCTATCCATAAATATACCAAATAATAATATATGTTCTGATATTTCATTATATTCTTTTTTTTCTTAATGTTGAAGACAATGGAATGATGTGGTACAATTTATGAAATTGTTTGTGAGGTGACATTGTTATGGAAAAAGACAGAAAATTGCATCCGGGAGATGTTTTTACAGATAATGACAGAAAATATCAGGTGATTGCCGTTGCGTATCATGCAAAAAGCAACGAAAAGATGATTGTATACCAGCAGCTCTTTGATGATTTTAAAATACTTACAGATACTTTTGATGATTTTTTTAATCAGCCTGAGGCTGAAGTACATATTGAAATTCCTGCAGATAAAGTAAAAGACAATGATGTTGATACAAAAGAGGATTTGGAAGGAGTTAATCCTGTCCTTATGGGCTTTTTTGACAGGGACACCTGTACGGACAAAATAGAATATATTGCACAGGTAAGGGGTAAACTTGATGACAGGCTGGTAAGCGATATGGCTGCGTCCATGGATATAACTATTGACGAGGGTTCGCTGGATGACAAGATTGACTCTTTACTTATATGTCTCAGGACAAAAGCAAAATATGAATGTAACAGATTTAGATAGAGGAGCGATATGAAAGAATCAAATAATAAATTTAAGGAAAATATGAATGAGATTTTTAAAAATCTCTCAATGGAAAAAGCAATAGTACGTCTGATTATTGCGTGGTTATTTATTAATATTCTTGAATTGGTCAGATCCGGAGAAATATTTGTATCGGCATCATATGCAGCTTCGGTTAATTTACCTATGTTCATATGTCTTGTGGCACTTATATTTATTGCCCTGTGTATGCTCGGAAGATATAAATTATTCAGGTGGATAGAGATATATGCACCTATGATACTGATAACCGCTTATGGATTCATGTCGGCGCGGTATTGCAGTGATATAAGCTTTATTTTGGGAGTATCGCTTTTCCTTGCAGCTTCAATATTGTATGCAGTTAATAAATCAACCAGCTTTTTTGAGATTAAAAACAGGATAAGCGTAATTTTTATATATGCCATAGCAGCCAGCATTTTTATTATTTATGTGGGTGCGATTGCAATATTAAGATATAAGACTTACAGAAATCCTAATTTCGATTTTGGAATATGGTCGCAGATGTTTTATTACATGAAAAAATCCTTTGCACCACTTACAACCTGTGAAAGACAGAATATAGGTCTAATGTCCCATTTTAGGGTACATTTTTCGCCTATTTATTACCTGTATCTGCCATTTTATATGATTTTGCCATATCCTGTCACACTAAATGTATTGCAGGTGCTTACACTTGCGTCTGCCATAATACCTGTATATCTTTTGTGCAGAAAACGTAATCTCAGTAACGGAGCAACAGCGTTATTTGGTATTATATTTGTGCTTATTCCGGCATTGGCGTGCGGCACATTTTATGATTTACATGAAAACTGCTTCCTCGCTCCAATGATTTTATGGCTTTTCTATTTTATAGAAAAAGATAATTTAAAGGGAATTATTATTTTTACGGTACTTACTCTTTTGATTAAAGAAGATGCGCCTGTATATGCGGCGTGTATAGGACTTTATGTTATTGTAGGAAAGAAAAAGTACAGGAACGGTGCGGTCATTTTTATAACCTCGGTTGTGTATTTCCTTGTGGTTACCTATTTTATGGGCAAATACGGTCTTGGAATAATGGACAACAGCAGATTCTCTAATTATATGTCAGATGCTTCAAGGGGCGGTCTTATTGACGTTATCAGGAATTTTATTACCAATCCGGCATACGTTGTTGAAGAGTGCTTTAAACCTGAAAAATTGTCCTTCATGTTTTATATGATTTTCCCTCTGGGATTTTTGCCATTGGCATCAAAGAAAGTATCGGGACTTATTTTATTCATTCCGGTGATACTTGAAAACCTGGCATCTAACTATAAATATCAGTATTCGATTAATTTCCAGTATGTATTCGGAACGGTCGCCATACTTACTTACCTTGCAATAATCAATTATTCTGAATTAGCCGAAAAAACAAGGCGTTTTATGGCGGGCTTTGCAATATGTATGGGAATAATTCTGGTGCCTGTATGTGCAATGCAGAAGAATATTTATTTTGATATATACAGAACAGAGAAACAATGGATTAATGACCTTGATGAAGCAATGGAAAGTATTCCGGATGATGCTTCGGTAGTTGCATCAACATTTTTCCTTCCACATTTGTCAAACAGGGATTATATATATGAATATCCTTATGACAAAGGTGCCGATTATATTGTGCTGGATTTAAGATTTAATGAAGTTAAAGAGAAAGAAATCGATAACCTGATAAAATCAGGTTATGAACAGGTAAAAAAGGTCAGAAGTTTATATGTGATTTTAAGAAAAAAATAACAGAAAAATTTTGGTATATTAGTTGAAAAATAACATACAATAGAGTATACTTAAGATACTTTAATAAGTGATTTATGTTTCCTGGGATGTTCGATAATCCTATAGTTTTGATCCTACATTTGACTAAAGGGATTCCTATATTTTTAAGTGGATGTCAGGCCTCCGATTGCAGTGGAAGGCAGAAGCTTATGTGCGGTTACCCACCTGGCTACGGCTAGGCGTCAGAATCATAGGAACCGGCATTTTGGGTACATATATTAAGATAGACCTGAATTAATTTCAGGTCTATTTTTTTATCCTTAATAATACAATAAAAAAGGACTAACTATCTTGGAGGTTGTATGAGTAAAAAGGGTAAAATAATATTGTTTGTAATAACCGTTATATCAGTTCTTCTGATGTCGGCATTTATTATTTTTTTTATAGATAACAGTAACAATCGTTGTATTTCCATGGCAAGGGCTTCTAAAATGCTTGCACTGCTTGAGACGGATAAAACAGCGGTAAACAGTTATTCGGAGGGCAATGATGACAGATGGTATTATAAGTACATAAATTACTGCCAGAAAAACGGACTTATGGAAAAGGAGAAGATTAGGAAGATTTATGACAGGGCATATACATACGGAGATTTAAGATTTTATCTTGCTTCAAAAAATATAAGCGTCAAAGATATTGAAGAAGCAACGGACATTAATCTCGGAAAACATAAGGATAGGGAATACATATCCGATACAGATTTTAAAAGGATTTATGATTATTTTATTATAAAATCCGGCAACAACAATGTTCATACAGATGAAATTACCGTACTTGGAACCAAGGATACCCTTGAGGGTACGGGAAAATGGCAGTTACATACCAATAAAGGCATATATTATGCCGAGGGTATTAATATGGATAAATATGTCGATACACTTGTACAGGTGTATGTCAGGGATAAGGAAATATTGTCGGTATCTATAAAAATAAGTGACGAGATAGTGTATGAAAATGTGTATTTTGAAAAGGGCGAGGGCAATACGATTACAGCTTATGTGGGCAAAACAAGACGAGTGTTTAATGTAGGCAGTCTTGATAAAAACTTCTCCTCCTGTGTGGGAGACATTAAGATGAATAAGGGAGTTGTAACCTCGGTTGTATTAAAGCAGGACACTATTAACGGAAAGGTCCTTATGATAGACGAAGAGAAGGTAGAACTCGATAACTACGGAGTATTGTATCTGGATGATAATTTCCATGTGTATACCACATACGGAATCATTGAGGAAACAGATATAGAAAGTATTCTGGTAGGCTATAATATCACCGATTTTGTAATTGCAGGGAAAAAGGTATGTGCAGCGGTAATTTCAGAGCCCATGGTGGCGGATAACATAAGGGTAATGGTAATGACAACGGGATTTACTTCGCTTTTTCATGACAGGGTATCGGTTAAGGCTACAGGAGATTATATTGTAAAATACGGTGATGTTGAAGAGGTTCATAAAGGAACCGAAATAGTTGATATATATCCTGAAAGCGGATATCTCTCTATGGGAAGAATAAGTATAACGACCGTTAATAAGGAGGATAAAATAACGATTCTTAACGTTAATAAATCCTACGGCAATCCTTCCTACAGAGGGAATATTGAAATTGCGTCGTATGATGAGGGACTTGTAATAATTAATGAGGTACCTATTGAGGAATATCTTTATGCGGTGGTTCCCAGCGAAATGCCGGTAAGATTCGGAGTTGAAGCGTTAAAGGTTCAGGCGGTATGTGCGAGAAGTTATGCATATAAGCAGCTTATGAATAATTCTTACGGAAAATACGGAGCACATGTTGATGACAGCGTTAATTTCCAGGTATATAACAATGTTGAGGAAAAAGAGGACAGTATAAGAGCTGTTAAGGAAACATATGGGCAGGTAGAAGCTTTTAACGGTAAACCGATAACAACCTATTATTATTCCACCTCCTGCGGGCATACCTCCGATATGTCGGTATGGGGCGGAGACAACGGGGGAACACCGTACCTTACATCTAAGAAGGTAAACAGTACGGGCGAAAAAACAGACTTATCCGATGAAGGAAGCTTCAGGGAATATATTAACAGCGTTAATGAAAATGATTTTGATTACGGTTTCGGATATTACAGGTGGAAAATCAATATATCCACGGATGACCTTACAATAAGTATCAATGAGAACTTATACGGAAGATATTGTGCAAGTCCCGGAAATATCCTTGTAAAGAAAAATGACACATGGGTGTCGGAAGAAGTAAGAAATATAGGTAAACTTGAAGAAATAAGCGTGGTAAAACGTACTTCAGGGGGTGCGATATCGGAAATAATTCTTAAAGGAACGGAGGCGGAGATTCTTGTGAAGAATGAACTTAATATCAGATATCTCCTTTGTCCGAGAAACAATCCCATTACCTTGTTAAAGGGAGATACGACAACATTTTATATACTGCCAAGTTCGTATTGCATTTTTGACAAAACAGAAAATGGATATCTGATTACCGGAGGCGGATACGGACACGGAATAGGAATGAGCCAGAACGCCGTATCAAATATGGTACAGACAGGAATGACTTATGACGAAATACTTAAATTTTTCTATGAAGGCTCGGAAATTATTAATGTTTATGAGTAACGTCGGTAGCTGCGTTTATAGAAGAACCGGCATTCCATTGCTCTACATACAGATTAATTTCCGCACCCATCAGGAAAATATACATACAGACATAGAGCCAGAGCATAACACAGACAATGGTTGTAAGGCTTCCGTAAATTTCTGAAAGGCGTGATGAATATTTAAAGTACAAAGAGAAGAAAAATGAAAAACCTGTCCAGCCCACTGCAGAAAAAAGGGCTCCCGGAAGCTGACGTTTGATTTTGGTATGTCTGTTAGGGATAGCGACATAAAGAAACGTAAAAAGCAGGGTAAGCACAAGCATTACTATCAATGCACGGAATGCAAGGACTTTATCAAGAATATCCGATACAACGGGAGCCTTGACCTTGAAAAATTCATTAATCCTGTAACCGAGCACATAGATTACAACGCACAATAAAATTATTACAAGGAAAATAATTGTATATAAAATCGCATAAAGTCTTATCACAAACCAGTTTCTGTGTTCTTTGATATTGAATACTGCATTCAATCCGTCAATAAGGGACACGAAACCCTTACCGGCAGCCCATGCAACTGATATTCCTGAGATAAGAATCATTGTAAAATTGGCATCCGTATACGCATTGTGTATATGCTTTGTGGCTGCGGGAACAAATGCGGAAGGTACAATATCGTTGACGATATTAAGTATTATTTCTTCTGTAAGAGGAGTATATTTGACAACAAGCATGAGAAGAATAAGGCAGGGAATAAAGCTCATAATTATAAAAAGAGCCGACTCTGCCGCAAATGCGTTAATTTTATCATGTTTAATTTTTGTGCTGATTGCTGCAATCGACGCAAAAAGTTTCATAAAATATCCTCATTTTCCTTAGTTTATATAGAGTATACGCAAAAATAATAAATATATCAATGGAAAAAATAAAGACTTTCTGATAAAATAAGGTGGATTGACTTTTAGGAGATGTAATTATGAGAAAAACAGATGTAACGGAATATGTAGTAACAAGTGATAAATTTAAAGAGGAATTTGAAGGCTATAAGTTCATATTGCTTACAGATTTACATTCCAACAGTTATGGAATAGATTTACACTATGTCAACAGGATTATAAAAGAACAGAAGCCGGACGCAATACTTATTGCGGGAGATATGTTTAACAAAAGAGATGACAGCAATATAACGGATACGGCTAATTTTTTATGCACCCTTGCAAATCATTATCCTGTTTTTTATTCACTTGGAAATCATGAATATAAAATGTTACTTGACCCTGAAAGATACGGAATGTATTTTCCCGCGCTATACAGGTATCTTCTGAATAATGGAATATGCTTCCTTGAAGATGAGACGGTATATCTTGACAAAGGAACAGAAAGAATAGCATTATCAGGCGTAAGCATTGACGAAGTCTTTTATAATTTTAATCATCCTGTCATGGGAAGCGGACTTATGGAAAAACATCTTGGCGTTGCGGACAGAAAAATGTTTAACCTGTTACTTGCACATAATCCGGAATATTTTATCAATTATGCAAAGTGGGGCGCAGACCTCACGCTTTCGGGACATGTACACGGAGGCATAGTCAGAATCGGAAAAGCAGGCGTTCTTTCCACTAATGGAACACCTTTTCCTAAATATGACGGTAATATATATATGTCAAAGAGCGGCAAGAAAATGATTGTCAGCAGAGGCATGGGAACCCATACGGTTAAGGTCAGGATAAATAACAGACCTGAGGTTGTGATTGTTAAAATTCTTGCAAAGAAATAGTATAGGGGTTACAATAAAGGGAAAACTAAAATTGCAGGCGGGAAGTTATGGCACTTGAAGTTAAGTTGGAAGTATTTGAAGGTCCTTTAGACCTCCTACTTCATCTGATTGATAAAAATAAAGTAAATATATATGACATACCTATTGTCCTGATTACCGACCAGTATATTGAATATATTGACAATATGGAAAAGAGCGATTTGAACCTTGTAAGCGAGTTCCTTGTAATGGCGGCTATGTTGCTTGATATTAAATCAAAAATGCTGCTGCCTAAGGACCCTGACGTTACGGAGGAGGATAATTCCGATCCGAGACAGGACCTTGTTGAAAAGCTTCTTGAATATAAGATGTATAAGTATATGTCTTACGAGCTTAAGGACAGGCAGATAGAAGCCGAAAATTCTTTTTATAAAGCACCGGATATTCCTGAGGAGATACTTTCTTACGTGCCTCCTGTTGACACAAAGGAGCTTATGTCTGGAATTACTTTACAGAAACTTCGTGAAATTTTCAACGAAGTCATAAGACGACAGGAGGATAAGGTAGACCCTATAAGAAGTAAATTCGGCAAAATAGAAAAAGAAGAGGTCAATATGGAAGAAAAGATGGAATTTGTCCATTCTTATATTAAGACACATAAGACTTTTCTTTTCAGACAGCTTCTTAGCGAAAGCAAAAGCAAAACACAGGTAATAGTTACGTTTCTCGTTATTCTTGAACTTATTAAAGGTGGAAAAATATCCGTTACACAGGAAAACAGAACGGATGACATACTTATTAATTCACTGGAGGTAGGATAATGGAGATGACAATGGCACAGATGGAGGCGGCTATTGAAGCTGTTCTTTTTACAATGGGTGACTCCGTTGAGACTTCAAAGCTTGCCCTTGCAATAGGACAGGATGTTGACACAACCAGAAAAATCGTCAGAAATTTAAGTGATAAATATAAATCAGAAGACCGTGGAATTAAGATAATAGAGCTTGAGGACAGCTTTCAGATGTGTACCAAGCCCGAGTGTTACGAAGCACTGATTAAAGTTGCCACGGCACCTAAAAAGCACATACTTACGGATGCGGTGCTTGAGACATTATCAATAATCGCATATAAGCAGCCTGTTACAAGGATTGAGCTTGAGCAGATAAGAGGCGTTAAGTGCGATTATTCGGTCAATAAATTAATTGAGTATAATCTTGTAACGGAGGTAGGAAGATTAGATGCTCCCGGTAAGCCTATATTGTTTGGAACAACGGAGGAATTCCTGCGTACCTTCGGATTGTCATCTGTTGAGGACCTTCCTGTTATAAGTGCGGATAAAATAGCAGATTTTAAAATAGAAGCTGAGGAGGAATCCCAGCTTACCTTAGATATATAAAGGAGAAGTGATATAACCATGGAAAGAGAGAATGCATGGAAGAACTGCAATAAGCAGACTGTTAAAGAGGTATTTGGTTTCTGTGAAGGATATAAAAAATTCATATCCGAGTGTAAGACAGAAAGAGAATGTACCAGAAGAAGCATACAAATGGCAGAAGAACACGGCTATAGGAATTTAAAAGAAATTATTGCCGGCAAAGAAACCATAAAGGCAGGAGACAAGGTATATGCGGACAATATGGGCAAGGCAATTGTTCTTTTTAACATAGGTAAAAAGCCTATTGAAGAGGGACTTAAGATTCTTGGCGCACATATAGATTCGCCACGACTTGACGTAAAGCAGAATCCTCTTTACGAAGATTCAGACCTTGTGTTAATGGATACCCATTATTACGGCGGAATAAAGAAATACCAGTGGACAACTATTCCTCTTGCATTACACGGTGTGGTTGCCCTTACGGACGGAAGCGTAATTGAGGTTGAGATAGGTGAAAAAGAAAAAGACCCCGTACTTTGTGTATCGGACCTTTTAATCCACCTTGCGGCAGAGCAGATGGAAAAGAAGGGTGCAAAAGTTGTAGAGGGTGAGGCACTTGATCTTGTTGTGGGCAATATGCCTTTTAATCCTAAAAAGGACGAAAAAAATCCTGCAAAAGCATATATACTTGATATTTTAAAGAAAAAATACAATATTGCCGAGGAAGATTTTATGTCGGCAGAGCTTGAAGCTGTTCCTGCAGGAAAAGCAAGGGACCTTGGACTTGATGCAAGCATGGTGCTTGGTTACGGACAGGATGACAGAGTGTGTGCATTTACCTCATTATTTGCAATGCTGGATGTAGAAGAAACAGAGCGTACTTCCTGCTGTATTCTGGTGGACAAAGAAGAAATCGGAAGTGTGGGAGCTACAGGTATGCACTCAAGATTCTTTGAAAATGTAGTAGCTGAGCTTGTTGCATTAACCGATGGAGAATCTGAACTTAAGGTACGCCGCGCACTGCAGAATTCCAGAATGCTGTCATCAGACGTAAGTGCTGCTTACGATCCGATGTACGCAGAAGCATTTGAAAAGAGAAGTGCGGCATTCTTTGGAAAAGGACTGGTATTTAATAAATTTAACGGTGCAAGAGGAAAGAGCGGTTCTAATGATGCCAATGCAGAGTATCTGGCAAAGGTACGCCGGGCTATGAATGCGGAAGATGTCGCATATCAGTTTGCCGAGCTTGGAAAAGTTGACATCGGCGGCGGTGGAACGATTGCATATATCATGGCGAATTACGGAATGGAAGTCATTGACAGCGGAGTTGCAGTTATGAGCATGCATGCGCCTTGGGAGGTTACAAGTAAGGCAGATGTATACGAAGCATACCGAGGATATAAGTCGTTTTTACGTAATATTTAGAAAATAGAGTCGCATATCAGCACTTGAATGTACTAAAATTTGGACAATTGTGCAGATTGCCCGAAATGAAGGGGAAAAATCGGCAGATTTATTGGTGAAAGTCTTGACGAAAACTGGTAAAAACAGTAAAATATGAAGTGCGACTTAGAAAATTTAGTTTTAGGAGGTCATGACAAATGGCAAAATGGGTTTATATGTTTACAGAAGGTAACGCAACCATGAGAAACCTTCTTGGTGGAAAAGGCGCTAACCTTGCTGAAATGACAAACTTAGGTCTTCCAGTACCACAGGGATTTACTGTAACAACAGAAGCTTGTACACAGTACTACGAAGACGGCAGACAGATCAATGACGAGATTATGGGTCAGATCATGGAAGCCATCGATAAAATGGAAGGAATCACAGGAAAGAAATTCGGAGATAAGAAGAATCCGCTTCTCGTTTCAGTTCGTTCTGGAGCAAGAGCTTCTATGCCTGGTATGATGGATACAATCCTGAACCTTGGATTAAATGAAGAAGTAGTTGAAACACTTGCTGAAGCTTCAGGAAATCCTCGTTGGGCTTGGGACTGCTACAGAAGATTCATCCAGATGTTCTCTGATGTAGTTATGGAAGTCGGTAAGAAGTATTTTGAGCAACTTATCGACAAGATGAAGGAAGAAAAAGGCGTTCAGTACGACGTAGAACTTACAGCAGCAGACCTCAAGGAA
>JBNMKN010000037.1:0-15248 GCA_050874365.1 Butyrivibrio sp.
CTGCTGAAGTTGTTGTCATATCTTCTTTCTTGCCGTCTGCATTTTTCTGTTCAACGCCTGTAATCTCTACGAAAGCTCCTCTTGTTCCTGAACCTTCTTCTCTTGAAATTACTGTGATGTTACCATTGGCATCACCGTTTCCTGATGTTGTTCCTGACTTTCCGCATCCTACAAGTGATGCTGCTACCAAACCTGCGATTCCTGCTGCTAATACTGATTTTTTCATTTTCATTTTCTCCTTTAAATATCAAATATAAATTTATGCTACTGCATATTTTTCTATTGTGTTAATTACCCTTTCATCCTGTTCGTTAAGAATTCTTACTTCGATTGGTTTTGTAAGATCCAGACTAAGGATTCCCATAAGGGATTTTGCATCCACAATAAATCTCGATGACACCAGATCAATATCTGTTTCAAATTTGGACACTTCTCTGACAAAATCTTTTACTTTGTCAACTGAGTTTAAAATAATGTTCATCTTGTTCTCCTTTCTACCACAGAAACGATTGTCTCTGAAGGATTTAATTGTTTACCTCGTTTACAAGGTATAGAATACTGTCCTCATGTAAAAAGCACATTGTTCATCATGAAAAATATATGTAAAGTTTAAGAAAAAAAGAAAGACAGTTGAACACTTCTCAACTGTCTCTCTAGTTCTTATTCTGCATTTGTCTTATGATATCTATTCCCTCCAGTACCAAAAGGGATAGAACTGCCGAAATGATAAATCCTAACCAGCTCTTCATAGGCCGTCTCCTTCGTATCTGATAATTCAATTATACAAGGAAGCCTTATATTTTGTAAAGAAAAAACCTCTTTCAATTTTGAAAGAGGTTCTCTTATGTACATTCAATTAAAAAAGATTAACTTTACCGCTTGCCTTGTCGTTAATTACATAATAAACGGCATATTCTTCAGGTTTAACATAAAGATTAATTTCTTTAATTGCTGACTCCTTGTGTCCTTCTGCTACATAAGCAGCTTTCACCTTATCAATGATATCTGCTTCTGTTGCTTCATTACCTGCGAACTGAACATATAAAGCAGTCTTAATTTCTGTCTTAGCTGCCTTAACCGGTGTTGCTTTCTTAGCAGGTGCTTTCTTCTCAGGAGCCTTCTTAGCTTCTGCCTTAACTTCTGCTTTTACTTCTTCTGCCTTAGGAGCTGTTGTTTCTGTCTTAATTTCTGTCTTAACTTCTGCTTTAACAGGAGCTTTAACTTCTGTCTTAGCTGGTGCCTTAGTTACATTCTTAACAGTTTCCTTAATTTCTGTTTTCTTTGTTGCCATTGTTTTTCCCTCCTATTATAGTAACTTTCCAGTCACACAAAGAATATAGAACAAAATATAAAAATATGCAAGTCTTTTTCACAAATTATGTCAAATCAGGTTAAAATATTTGCAGGCATTCCATATTCCGTCCTCCATGACAGGGGTTGTGATATAGTCTGCTTCTTTTTTGGCTTCTTCTGTTCCGTTGCCCATTACTATGGCATGTCCTGCCGTTTTAAGCATTGAAATATCATTGTTGCTGTCGCCGAAAGCATAAGTGTCTTTTATATCTATTCCAAGCATTTCGCATACTTTTAATATGCCTGTTCCTTTGCTGAATCCTTTTGGAACCATTTCCACAACATGCTCATTATGGAGAATAAATTCAAAATACTTTCCGAATTCTTCCTCACATTTATCTACACCGTTACCTGTAACCGCACAGGAAAGTTTCGCAATATCGTATTCCTCCTGTCCTTTTATCGGAATAAGGCGGTTACCCAGTTCTTTTTTTAATTTGTCGCCGTACAAATCTCCTGCAAAATCTTCATCATCCATATACAGATATTCCCGACCCTCAAGTATAGGTCTGAAACCGTATTTTCTCACTCCGTCTATGGTGTACTTTACAAAATCATTATCCAGCTTTTTATAAAACACCTGCTTATTATCATATTCTATCATTGTACCGCACCCTGATATTATTCCGTCAAAATCAAGTGCGAGAAGTGCTTCGTTCTGGATATACGCCCTGCTTCGTCCGCTGCATATAAAAGTCAGATGTCCGTTGCCGTGTAGTTTTTTCATTGCTTCCACAGTACTTTCACAAATCCTGTTATTGAAATCCCATATAGTTCCGTCTATATCAAAAAATAATGCCTTTTTTCCCATTCTAAACTGCCTCTTTCAAAATAATAAAAATGCCTGCACAAATCATTACTATATTTACCATAAGATTATATCCTCTTGTACTCTTTATTTCCCTGATATTATCAAAAACCTTAAATAAGATTCCCATAATCACACAGATCATGAAAGTTCCCGCTGCTGTTCCTCCTAAAAGAACTGCATACTCACTGAATCTGAGTCTTGTTATGTCAAAATATGCGTACGCAAGAAGTATAAGAAATATATTGGTGAATTCAGAAATACCTATCATTATACCAGTCATAAAATTAACAAAGGAGGTTCCCGTGTTATCTACATCATAAGAGCTGTCTGATTTGATTATCCCGATTACATTAATTGTTATTAATAGTGCACCCATTATATATGTAAGAACGCTTCCTGCTTTCAACATATATTTTCCTAAGAAAAATAAAACAATCATATCAATGATTGTCATAAAAGCAACTGCAAGCGACATTCCAAACCCGATTACCGCACTTTGTCCAATTCCTTTTTTCACGCAGTTCTGCGATAGCATCTCCGAATATGTGTCCCTTGGTATTCCTATTATTGTTCCGGTTATTATCCCGATTATAAATAATTCCATACTTCTCCTTAATTATTTAAGAAAAACCGGGGAAACCCCCGGCTTTTCCTGTTTTAATTTATTTTCTGATACGGCTGTCATTACATGTAAAGTAGATTACCTGATATTCCTTAGATACTTCTTCAAGGAACTGTAATGCACCCTCTGTCTTATCCATATCAAGGTTGATGAATGGGTCATCAAAAATGATAAATGGCTTCTCATCTTTATACATTGCCGCTACAAGTGACATTCTCATACAAATACCAATCATATCCTGATATCCGCTACTGAAGAAATGTATCTCTCTCTGCATTCCTTCTTCCTCAACCGTAAGATGCGTATTGGCATCAATGTGATAACGGTCTGCTGATTCATGTGTCAGAATATTGTAATACTTAGAAAATCCTGCCTTGATAGGTCCGATATATTTACCGATAATATTGGTTCTTGCAGTTTCAAGGAAATCCCTTGCTTTGCTGACAAGGTCATATTTCTTGTTGTCTGCTTCATATTTTTCACTTAAATCTTTAAGGCTGTCTTCGGCATCATCAAATTCTTCTTTCTTAAGATACAAATCACTTACAACCTTAGTAATTTCATCTAAGAACTTATGTGTCTCATCTATCTGGCCTGCAACTTCAACAAGCTGTGTATGTAATGTTTCAAGAGATTCAAGTTTTTCAGGAATCTGGGTATTCTTAATTACATTCATATCTTCAGCTGCTTCAAACTTCTTAACCTCTGCATCAGCATGTTCCCATTCCTGCAAGCATATTCTGTATGCCTGAAGGTGGCTCTTCATATTAACAAGCTGTGTATAAAGGTCATTCTGCATCTCAATATTAAGTCTGCTAAAGAAATCCTGAATTACCTTAAGAACTTCATTTCTCTCTGTCTCAAACTGTGCAAGTGCCTGTTTCTTGGCAAACAGATATCTGTATGTCTCTGAACCGTACTGGAGATCATGAATAAGTTCAAGGTAATTATCACCCTGTGAAGCTCCATAATACTTCGTAATAAATGCTTCAATCTTACTGCTTGATTCCTGAAGTTTTTCTATTGCATCATCGTGTACAACTTCGTCCTTCTTACCGATAAGTTCTTCATATTCCTTAAGCATATTCTTGAGCCCGAATATGTATTCAGTAACTCTTTCAGTATCAAAAGGTAACTTATACTTTGTAAGGAATAACTGCATCTGTCCGTCGATGGTCTCAACATAATCTTTATCCTTTTTGATTTCATCAAGAAGCTTATCAACTTCCGGATTAACATGGGAAGTATTACTCTTTGCGCTTACAATACCGACTATAACTACTATGACACCTACAACAAACGCAAGGATGCCTCCGGCATTCATTGTTACTTTGGCACTTCCTTCTATTGACTTGCTTACCATTGGAAGAAGGAAGAGAATAAATCCTGCAAGTGCAAGCAGTCCACCAATAAATATTGCAGGTGTTATCGCTACCTTATTAGGGGCATTTCTTAATGCGTCAAGAGATGCTTCCTTGGCAGGAATTGCATTGGCTCTGGCATTTCTCTTATTCCATGTCTCAAGTTTTGAATCAAGTTCTGCTTCCCTAGGAATATTTCCGTTAAATCTTGCCTCATATTCCTTAATCTTGGAATCATCAACAACAGGCTGCTGTGTCTTACTGTATTCCTGGGACATTCTGAAATAATTAGCTGTCTCTTTAATTACCGCATCTACCTCTTCAGGGGCAGGTGGTGTATCTTTAAACTTGGAATCCCATGAATCAAGTTCATTCTGTTCTTCCGGTGTCAATGTATAGTTGGCAACCGACTGGTTAAGTCCGGTAAGCTTTGAACCGACTTCAATTATCTCATCAATCTCTGCTTCCTCAGGAACAGCACCAGGGAAGTTCTTCTGTTCTTTATCAAGTGCTTCTCTTCGTATCTGTGCTTCATGTGCAAGACCTTCGTATTTCTCCTGCTTGGTCTTGATTTCCATAAGATGACTGGTGGTCTCCTGTGATTCCTGCAATTCTTTCTGACGCTCTTTAAGACTTTCAAAGTATTCTTCTTTTTCCTTCATCGTCTTAACGTTTTCACTGATTGCTTCATCAAGTTCTTTCTTATGAACAAGTGTATTCCGAAGTTCTGCAATGCTGTTGGAAAGAACATTAAGAGAACCGTTCTTCTTATCAGGGCTTAATTTATTGATTACATCAATCATTGCCTGATTAGCCGAATCATAATTATTAATATCGTTAGTATTTTCAACAAGGTTGCCTAACTTGGCATTGATGCTGTCTGTTGAACTTGTTGCACAATCACTCTGGGATATAAATACTGTTCTGTCAAAAGATTCCCTGTCTATCTTAAAGAGTGCTTCACCTACATTAGGAAGGAATGATGTATCTTCAAGATTGGTTCTTAAATTTCTTACACAGAACTTATCATCCTTTTCCCTGCTTCCGAAGATTCTTTCAATCTCATAAGTCTCACCATTGGATTCAAATACGAGCTTACCTCCGTAAACGCCGCCCTGCCATGGTCTGAATCTTCTTCTTTCGTTCTCGAATTCGCTACGTGTACGCTCATTTTCAAAGCCATACAGCATAATCTTGATGAAGGCCGCAAGTGTTGATTTACCCCAGCCGTTACGCTCACAGAATGCATTACATCCATCCTTGAATTCGTATGTTCCTTTTCTTATTTTACCAAAGTTCTGAATTTCACAACGAATAAGTTTCATATGACTATATCTCCTCTCCTGTAAGTGCCTGAATACCATAACGGATAATCTTTGGCTTATCTTCCTCAGCAATATCCGGAGCTTTTAAGACATTTCTTACAAATTCGCCTTTAAGAGTCTCGTCAAACATAAATTCCTCATAATTAATCAGAGTCTTAGTCTTATCTTCTACCTTAAATACATAGAAAGAATGTGCAAAATTCTTCTCAATTAAGTCTATGTTAATCTCTGTCTTAAGGGAAACCTCTCCCTTAATAACAACACGCACAAGGCTCTTGCCACTGATTTTCATATCATCAAGTGCTTTTGTAATTTTCTGGATTACATCACTCGTTGTATAACATCCTGTTGCATCTATATCAACCGAGTATATATTTCTCTCAGCTATATCGACTAATTTTCTGCGGGCTGTCATCTTCTTCTCATCTATATCGATAAGTACAAAACCATGTTCACCACATTCATCAAATCCTCTGCCTTCAAGACATCCTGAATAACAATATACGCCTCTGCTGTCAAGCTGTTCCTCACTGTATGAGTGATAATGACCGAGTGCAAGATAATCAATTGACTTATTCTTCAGCTTATCAAGTCCGATACTCTCATAATCATCGGCTGCTTTGGTAGGCATAGCCTTTCCGTGTAATACAACGATGTTGTACTTGTTAATGTCAAGTGATAATGAATCATATACTTCCTTATGGTTCTTCTCCGAAAGTTCCACACCGCTTATAACCACTTTATCTGAACCTGCAACATTGTATCCGGTCCATTTTCTGTCGAACAATTTAAGATTAGCCGGAATCTCCTGTAAATTAATAAGGAAATTATCAATGTCATGATTACCCTGAAGATAATAAAATTCTATCTTAGGATTATTCACAATCAGATCCCTTACGTAATTTCTGGTTGTAACCGATATCATACTCGTGTCAAAAAGGTCTCCGGCAATGATAATTGCTGCCACATCATTCTTGGCCGCATATGTAACCATCTGTCCGAAAGTATTGAGTATCTCATTTCTACGTTCTTTTGCCTGTTCCTTGGAAAGATGTCTTAACATCCTGGAATCCAAATGAACATCTGCACAATGTATTATCTTCATATTTCCTTCTCCTTAAAATATGTTTTCTTAAAACTAAAACGTTTACAAATACTTATACATATAATAACACACTCTCAAAAAATTCTCAATGATTTTAATAACTTAATTGCAATTTATCTTGTATGATGTTATATTACACTCTATACAATATAGAAAGAAGGAAATGATAATGAAATTGAAAAAATTAATAGCAGTCGGTCTTTCCGCCGTACTTGCCCTCTCAGTATTTACAGCCTGTGGAAAGTCAGGTTCATCAGAAAAGAAAACAGCCAAGGTTATAGATATCAACCTTACAGAAGAAGAGTACGCTTTCGGTGTTGACAAGGATCAGCCTGAACTCCTTGACCAGGTCAACGCATTCGTTAAGGAAATCAAAGAAAACGGCGAATTAGACAGAATCTGCAACAATTACTTCGGTGACGGAGAACCTGTAGCAGTTAAGTCTGCAACATTAGATGAAAGCAAAGACCAGCTTGTTGTTGCTACTAACGCAGCATTTGAACCTTTTGAATATACAAAGGGTGACAGCTATGTAGGAATCGATATGGAAATCGTAAAAGCCCTTGCAGACAAGTTAGGCAAAGAGCTTGTTATCCAGAATATGAGTTTCGACGCTGTATGTTTATCTGTAGGTCAGCACAAATGCGACCTCGCAATCGCAGGTCTTACAATCAAAGAAGACCGTAAAGAATATGTAGCTTTCTCTGATCCTTACTATCAGGCATCACAGAAGCTTGTTGTTGCATCTGACAATACTGAATTTGATAACTGTAAAACAGCAGCAGATATTGAGGCAATCCTTAATACAAAAGATTCTTCCGTATCAGTAGGTTTCCAGAACGGAACAACAGGACAGTTCTACTGCGAAGGTGACGAAAGCTTCGGATTTGCCGGTTTCAAAATGAAAAACACAGGATACGCTAACGGTTCTTTAGCAGTACAGGATCTTATCAACGGCGGATTACAGTATGTAATCATTGATGCCGCTCCTGCACAGTTCATTACTGAATCAATCAACAAAATGCAGTAATTACTGTTCACTGGAAAGGTGGTTTCATGGGTAATTTTTCACTCAAGTTTGATAAATTCTGGGAAACCTTCATTAAATACAACGGATACGTTAAGGTACTTGAAGGTTTGAAAAACACACTTACAATTGCCATACTCGGACTTATAATCGGCATTGTAATAGGAACGCTTATTGCCACGGCAAGAGTTATTCCCCAATACAAAGTTTTACCAAGAATTCTTAATAAAATATGTTCATTTTATGTGGCACTTTTCAGAGGTACTCCTATTGTAGTGCAGCTTCTTGTATTTTATTATGTCCTGCTTCCTCTGATGGGAAGCCGTATGACAGGTATCCAGGTTGCCGTTATGGTCTTCGGACTTAACAGTGCCGCATATATTTCGGAAATTATGCGTGGCGGTATCATGTCGGTGGACAGCGGGCAGATGGAGGCCGGACGTGCAGTTGGTCTCAGCTTCGGAACAACAATGTTAAAAATTGTTATTCCCCAGGCAGTAAAAAATATTTTACCTACAATGGGTAACGAGCTGATTGCCTTGATAAAAGATACTTCTGTAGTAAGTTTCGTAGGTGCGACAGACCTGTATGTTGCTTTCAGTTTTATCGGAAGCAGTAACTATGAATTCATGGTTCCTTACCTTGTTATGGCATTGATTTATATCGTACTGGTTCTTATTATCAGTTTTGCAATCAAACTTACGGAAAGGAGCCTGAGACGAAGTGATAGACGTAATTAATCTTGAAAAAAGTTTTGGTGATAACAAAGTCCTTAAAGGAATTAACATCACTATTGAAAAAGGCGACATTATGGTTGTCATCGGTCCTTCCGGTTCCGGTAAAAGTACATTTTTAAGATGTCTTAACTGTATGGAGGACCCTACAGGCGGTCAGATTATTTTTAACGGTGTTGATATTGCAGACCCTAAGGTTAATATCAATATCCACAGACGCCACATGGGAATGGTATTCCAGCATTTCAATCTTTTTAACAATAAGACAGTCATTAAAAACATTATGTTGGCACCTGTCTATGTTAAAAAACAGCAATTAAGAAAAGACAAACGTCATAACGCTGTTACAAAGTTTACCAATCTTTTCAGAAGCAAGGATTCCAAAAAGGAGCTTATTGAAATCACAACAACCAACTCAAAGATTGTTGAAGAATGTAAGCAGGAAGCCATTGAGTTACTAAGAAAGATAGGACTTGAGGACAAAGCGGATGTATATCCTTCAACACTGTCAGGCGGTCAGAAACAGCGTGTTGCGATTGTACGTTCAATGGCAATGAAGCCTGACGTAATCCTTTTTGACGAACCTACAAGCGCACTTGACCCTGAAATGGTAGGAGAAGTTCTCGACCTTATGAAACAGCTTGCCAAAGACGGAATGACAATGATTGTGGTAACACATGAAATGGGTTTTGCAAGAGAAGTTGCCAATAAGGTAATCTTTATAGATAACGGTCAGATTCTTGAAAACGCCTCTCCGGAAGAGTTTTTCACCAATCCTAAGAACCCAAGACTTAAAGAATTTCTTGCAAAGGTTTTATAAATTTCAAAAAATAACAATAACCGGTCATATGATGGCCGGTTTTTTTTGCTTTTTTTTCACCGATTTGATATAATTATATCAATTATATGTATTGGGAGGATTCTTACATGAGCAATGTTGATTTTTCAGCATATCAAGACGAATATCACCTTGGCAAAGGTGCTTTCAGAAGTTTCAATGAGGGCATTGAAAGGGAATGGTTAATTTCAAACGGTATCGGTGGTTATGCAAATACTACCATTATCGGCTCTAACTCCAGAAGTTTCAGCAGTCTTTTGAATGTATCCCTTAATCATCCGACTGACCGCTATACTCTTTTAGCCAACATAAGCGAATGTATTTCAGACGACACAGGCGTTACAAGCCTTGCGACTTACCACAGTATCAGCGAGACTTATGAGGGATACAGATATCTTTCCCACTTTAGTTTCGGCTCTTATCCTGAATATACCTACCAGATTGGCGATATGGTCATCCGTAAATCCGTAGGCATGGTATACGGGGAAAACACCTCTGTAGTATGCTATTCCGTTAAGAACGGCAATAAGAACAGAAAACTTTATATTACACCATATTTTACCTGTAAATCACTTGGTGAGGTTGCTGACCCTACGGTACTTGGTTTACATTCAGATGTAAAAGACAGTACAGTTACCGTTACAAGTGACAAGATGAATATGAAGTATTTTTTCATGGCATCAGACGGAGAATATATAGACCGTTCTATCTATCCTACAAGCATGGCAGAACCTACACATATATATATTTCAGGCATATTGTATGACCTTGACGTAAGAAACGGGCTTAATGCTTCAGACGGCTTCTATACCCCTTACGATATATGTATAGAACTTAGTGCCGGAGAAAATAAAGAATTCTATTTCGTATGCGGTACAGAGGATGTATCCTTCAACGGTTTTGACGTTCTTAAAGCAATGGATGCCAGAAAAAAAGAATTGTATGATTTGATTCCTAAAAAAGACGGTCTTCTGAAGCGTCTGGTATACAGTGCCGACAATTTTATCGTCGAAAGAGAATCCACAAAATGTAAAACCGTCCTCGCCGGATATCCATGGTTCATGGACTGGGGACGTGATACAATGATTGCTTTCACAGGACTTTCCCTTTGCACACACAGATTTGAAGATGCGAGAAGCATTTTAAAATCCTTTGCAATGTACATTAAAAACGGACTTCTTCCTAATGTTTTTCCTAATACGGATGCGGACGTCCCTTATTACAATACAATGGACGCTTCGATGTGGTATTTTAACGCCGTATACAAGTATCTTGAGTACGATACCAACGCCAAGGCCCGTCAGTTCGTTATGGAGGAGATATATCCTGCTCTCGTAGAAATTATTGACAATTACAAAAAAGGAACCGATTTTTCCATATATATGGATGATGACTGCCTCATAAGCGGTGGCAGTGATTTAGACCAGATTACATGGATGGATGTCCGTGTAGGAGACCTCGTTGTTACCCCAAGACACGGCAAACCTGTGGAAATCAACGCTTTATGGTACAACGCTTTAAAGGTTATGGAGGAATTAAGTCCTGATGATAAAAAAGCCGAATACAGAGAACTGGCTTCCAAGGTTAAAGAAAGCTTTGTAAATAAATTTTGGAACGACAAGGACAAATGTCTTTATGACGTTGTGGGCAAAAAGCCTGACGGCAGTGATGACCCTGACTTTTCAATCCGTCCTAACCAGCTTATTGCAGTAATACTTCCATATACAATGCTTTCAGGGGACATGGAAAAAGCCATAGTAGACAAGGTATATGAAGAATTATACACTCCTTTGGGCATAAGGACCCTTCCATGCTCTGACGAGAGATATAAAGCACAGTATATCGGAAGACTTATCGACAGGGACAAAGCATATCATATGGGAACCTCATGGGGATATATAACAGGATTTTTCATATCCGCATATGTTAAGACACACGGTAATACCAAGTCTGCCAAAGAAGATGCTGCTCTTTTACTTGAGCCGATGATAGACCATCTCAGTGACGGCTGCTTAGGCGGTGTAGCAGAAATATTTGACGGAAGTTTCCCTTGTACCTCAAGAGGCTGTTACTCACAGGCATGGAGTGTTGCGGAGCTTATCCGTTGTTACTATGAAAATATCATTTAATTGAGGAGGTCATATGAAGAAAAAAGTTTTATTTGTAATCCCTTTTGTCCTTTCTGTCCTGCTTATAGGGTGCGGCAAATCAGGCAAAAACGATACCTCTGTTACCGACACATCTGATTACATCCTTACAGATACTACGGAAAAGACGGGGAGTGACGGCAAATTAAAAAGAACCTATACTTTTGTCAACAACGAAAAAGAAATCAGCTTTACCTATAATGTATTAAATAACTTCTCAATGGAGAATTTCTATTACGGTACAAGCCTTATAACCAATGATTCCTATGGCTATGACCGTTATATGGTTGTGGATACAAGCGGTAATGAAATAATAAAATATGATTCCTATGACTATATGGAAAGGCTTGAGAATCTTCCGTATTTCATAGTAACCACAGACAAAGAAGCCGGTGAGCTTGTTGGTCTTATTTCCGAAACAGGTTCATCTGTTGTGCCTGAGAAGTATAATGACATTTCCCTTTACCCTGCAGATGACAAAATTATGTATCTGTGTGATAAGGGCGACAATATATACGATATAAGGTCCGAAAACGGAGATATAATCGCAGAGGACGTAACAATAGGCAATACCACGGACTGCGGTTATGTTGAATCTCCTTTTTCAAGCGGTAACTACGGCATATTATGTATCAGTTCCGGAACAGATTACAGCTATATCAGTGAAAAAGACGGTTCTACGGTAATCGAACACGCCGATTATTATGACGAAAATATTTTTGACTACTACAAAACATCTGCATCAGAGGGTGATGTCCAGCTTGGCTTCTTCAACAATGACGGAACCAAGTTCTATCCTGTTTCGGAGGATTACAGGGATTGCCGTATTTTTGCCACCTCTGACTACAGATATGTATACGATTCATCGGACATTATAGTTGCAACCTACTCTTCCGGAGGTTCTCTCGTTGGCAGCTCGGATAAAGGTGAAATACTTCATCCTATGTTATATGGAAAAAGCCATACTTTCATTATCGAGACAGAATCTGCTTATATCCTGAAAGACAGCGATGATAATCAGATAGAAAAATTTTCAAAAGACACCTGCACATTGGAAAGTTCTTCCGACTACGGTTTTGTTATAGTAAAAGATAATGTTGGAACCGTATATTCATTAAGCGGTAAAAAACTTCACTCTGACTTAACGGTTACTGACAGATTATACATTGACGAGAATACATATCTTGCCGATATTTACGGTTATCTCGTTCCTCTTGATATAAATGAACTCATAACCTATCAGTCTGAAAATGGCTTTTGTATAACAGAAAACCCATCAGAAGGCAAGCTGTATATAAAAGATTCCTCTAAAACTTTAAGTGAATATAATATTGAAGATTTTATTAATCTTATACATACGGATGATGATAGCGTTTTCTTAGTAGAGACCACTAACGGACTGTTCAATATAAACGGAAATGTAATCAAATCCTCTACCGAATAATAAAGCACATAAAAATATCCCCAATGTTAAACGATTACGTCTGACATTGGGGATTTATTTACCACTGTTCCAATACCTTATTTAAAAGGTCATTTCTTAATTGTCCGCAATATGTACATACTTTTTTGTCCTTGGAATTCTCATGTCCGCAGGCTTCACATTTCCAGATTGACGGAACATTCTTTGACTTAGGTGTTTCTCTTTTGTTTTCGGCTTCAACAACCTTATCAGCTTTGGTTACCGTATCTTTATTATCCGCAACCTCTGTTACAACTGTTACAGTTTCGTAAGACACGTTATCCTTCATCTCAACCGCTTCCACAGTGCTGTCACTACTGTCCGCGGTCTCTGATTTCTTACGTTTCAGGGATATTCCTGCTGCCGTAGTCAACGCTCCGCATATACCTAACAAAGCTGTTCTGGTTACGGTACTCTTAATCTTTCCGTTAAGCTTCTTAGAGGCATCCTTAAGCTCCGCCTTATATTTTCTTATAGGCAGTGCAGATATAACCATTGCCGTTTCTAACGCCACTCCTGATATTATTGCCGCTATCGCAATTTTACTGTTATCTTTCATTCTATTCACACGGGGAATCAGATGATTATTCCCACAACTCCATTGTTACTATCAATTTCTGACTTGTGAATTGTACCACCAACAACAGCTATATTGCAATCATTAAATATATTTTTGTAGGTACCGTCAGGAATATCGGTCTTAATATCCTTTGCTTCGCCCTTTATGTTAAAAATTCCGAGAGCTTTATTATCACCTTTACAATATGTAATTACAAAAGTATCTGTATCCGGCTCTGCTTTTACTTCATAAAGTCCGTCTGCTAATATGCTGTACTGCTTCTTAATTTCCGATAATTTAGAAATATAACCGCTTATATCGTATCCTGTATTTCTGTCAATCGTATCAACATCAAAAAGACTTGGTGTTCTGTCATTTCCGAATTCCTCGCCGGCATATATAAATGCCATACCTTTCTGGAAATAAGAAAAAGCAAGAAGTCTCTTTACAGTCTCAATATCATGGACATAGTTCATAACCCTGTCTCTGTCATGGTTCTCAAGGGCACGGATTTTAACGTAATTCTCAGGATATATTCCGTCCTGGAAGTTAAGGACTTCTGCATAATCTGCGGCACTTACTTTTCCTTTAAGATAGCCGTCATAGAAATTCCATATATCATAATCATACGTCATGTCAAAAGCGGAATATAAAGTATTATCCGAATTAGCAACGCAATTAATGCTTCTTAAGAATTTAATAAAGCTGACTTCAACCGATTCTGCAAGCCAGATTAAATCTTTTTTAACCTTGGCACATTCTGACCTCGCCTTATTCCAAAACTCTATAGGAACTATCGAGGCAACATCACATCTGAAACCGTCAACTATCTCTGCCCACATCTTGAGGGTATCAATCTGGTAATCCCAAAGTTCCTTGTTCTTATAATCAAGGTCATATACATCCGACCAGTCCCCTACCTGATTGTCAAAGCTTCCGTCCGCTTTTTTGTAGAAAAATTCAGGGTGTTCAACGGAAAGCACAGAATCTTTTGACGTATGGTTATATACCACATCAATGATACATTTCATTCCGAGACCGTGGATTGCGTCAACAAGCTGTACAAAATCCTCTTTGGTTCCGTATGCAGGATTAACAGCCCTGTAATCCTTAATTGAATAAGGACAGCCAAGCTCTCCTTTTTTGCCCACAACTCCGATTGGGTGGATAGGCATAAGCCATATTACGTCAACACCCATCTGTTTTATTCTTGAGAGGTCTTTTTCCAATGCTTTAAAAGTTCCCTCCGGTGTATGATTCCTTACATACACGCTATACATTACCTGATTTCTTAAATTAATATTTGTGTCACTTGCCATAATTAATCCTTCCTTTCAAAATAATGTTCTTACAATACTTTTAAGTCGCTCTTTACAAAAGACATCACTAAAAAGAAACTCTTCCGAAAGAGTCTCAAGATTATCCGTTGAATACTCAATCTCCCTTGAAAACATATGTATACATTCCATATGCCGCTCTTTCGTAAGTATTCCGTCCCTTTTGTAAATATACATATCCATTTCCTTAATAAGTATCAGATTGGCTGTTATAAAATATATTTTACCTGCAAAATCGTGGTCATACACAGACTGCAGCAGATATCTGAAAAGATAATAACATACCAGCTTGTCATATCCCATAAACGGATAATTCTCTTTATTAAAATCAGCCATTATCCTGCCGTAATCACCGTCATGCAACGAAGCTGTCAAATCCTTAACAAACTCCGTCCATTCCTCATTGAGAACCTCCATGGAATCATAGGTGTCCCAGATTTCCATAATATCCGCTTCTTCAAAAGGCAAAACTTCCCTGCTTATATATTGGGGAACATATTCCAAAACAGCGTTATAATCATTCCTGTTAATTAATTCCTGTATATGTTCGCCCGTATCAAGAAGAAC
>JBNMKN010000038.1:0-15180 GCA_050874365.1 Butyrivibrio sp.
GTTATTTACTTTGTTAAATCAAAAAAAGCAGGTAATATCTACCTGTTTACATATCGTCTTAAAAAGACCTTATTAAATTTCTGTTGTTTTCTTGGGGTCTCATTTATGATATTTACTCTGGCTTTTATGCCTGTGTATAACCGCCTTGACTTCATGAGTTACAACAATATCCATTCTGCTTCAATAGATGAGGAATATCTTGATAGAATCGCAGAAAGTGCCAATACCTTAAGTAATGAAATTATCGCTTCCGACCAATCCGGTATTAATGAAACTACTTTTATTGTTACATTGAATAAACTTGCTTTACATTATCCCTGCCTTAGGGATTTCTATGTTGAACCCAAGAAATCAATATTTTTCTCAGGCTACGTTCCTTTTACTAACGAGGTATGTCATAAATCCGATAACTTAAGTCCGTCCGATGTAATTGACATTATGGAGGGCTATGCCTGCTCATCCGGTTTTGTATCAGCTTCCGACAGACAATACATAGCGGTAAGTGCCTGTCTTAAAAGCGACAATGCCTACCTTAAATACTGTGGCATACTTGCGGTAATTAATACTGTTAATAAAAATTATCCGGACAAAAATATAACTGCCCTTCTTAACCGGAATGTTATCAAGGATATGGATTCCTTGTCATCCGGTTGTACGAGCAGTTATCTTCCCGAATTAAATTCTATTCTTTAATAATATTAATTGCCTTAGGGCATACATCTATTTCTACCCGCTGGTGGTCATCCGCATATTCGCCGTCAAGAGTCCAGCTTATGGACTTATCGCTTTCAAAAATTACTTTTGACGCTTTGAATCTGTCTACCATAGGACTGTCCTGATTTTTTGAAAAAAGACCGGCAACAATCTGCTGCAACTCCAATGGATTCTTAGCTTCTCTCACAAGGATTACCTCAAATAACCCATCATCAAGCAATACATTTTTACCTGTAATGCCTTTTATACCACCTACGGACTTTGAATTAGCCACCATACCGTAGATATAATTGCCGGTAACCGTTATATCGTTACAGGTCACTTTCATATGATATGCTTTTATCTTACCGAGACTCTTTAAACTTTCCACTATATAAGCCTGATGTCCGAGAACATTTTTCATGCTCTGGGGTGTCTTGTATGACACATCCGTAAAAGCACCAAATGCAGCAACGTAATTAAAAAATCTTCCGTTCATTACGCCAATGTCACACAAGAAAGAATTGTCCTTTGATATTAATTTTGCGGCTTTAACCATATCCTTAGGTATTCCGAGACTTTTTGCAAAATCATTAGTAGAGCCCGCCGGAATATACCCAATCTTAGGCTTTGCCATGCGGTGTGTCATAACTGCCGAGATAACCTCATTAAGTGTTCCGTCACCGCCGCTGCATACGATAAGATTATATCTTCCGTCTGCCGCACATACCTTGTCATATCCGTCCATGGCATGCTGTGTAGGACATACCGTCATCTCATAACCTGCTTTTACAAATATATCAAGTATCTCGCATAATTTATTTTTAATAAGTCCTTTCCCTGAATGTGGGTTATATACAAAAAGTAATTTCTTCATGATATCCGTATCGTCCTCTCCCGATTAGCTTCTCCTTTCTCCCTTTCCGTCTCCAAAATCAAGAATGTACGGAAAATGCGTCTTTCTTCTGTCGACAGGAGGCAATGTCATATAATCTTCCCCGTATCCGCTGACAAGAAGCTCGTGTGTATGATTAGGGAAATTCATCTCAAATTCTTCAAACTTCATCTTTCTGCAAGGGAATATATCTTTCACATAGTTCTCCTCCATATGAGGCGTTGTATCACATATATATCCAATTTTCTTAGTAGGTCTGTCATTATATTTTATACAGGTCTTTATACACTTTTTGTAAAGCTTCTTTCTGTCAACACCGAAAAATTTCATTACACGGTGGACATTCCTGCATATAAAAAGAATTATTTTCTTAAGAAGTCCCTGTTGTGCAAGGTATGGCTCAGGTATAGCCCTTAAAATCATAAGTTTGCTGAGATACCATGCCCTCCACTGTTGGAAAAATCTCGCAATCCTGTTGTCCGCCAGATTGTCATAAGGGAAAATATCAAGGAAAATACCAAGCGGACAATTCTTAAGGTTCATAAAAGCATACTCAACAAACTTTGTATTCTTAATGCACCATCTGGTTGACATAAGCGGATATGTGCTGTATTCATCCGCATTAAGCAGATAGTATTTGTCAGAATATTTTTCCGCCGCTATTTTAAGAAATTTGTTGTAGTCTTTTCGAGGCATACCCACGTCAATATCATCATCCCACGGAATATATCCGCCGTGTCTCACCGCACCGAGGCAGGTACCGCCCATACCGAAATATCTTAAATTATTCTCTTCACATAACTCTATGAAATCCTTTAAAATTTCTTTTTCAAGCTCTTTTATCTTAGATAATTCCTCATCATTATAGAATCTGGTCATCCTTTTCACCTATCCCACTTGTCACACATTGAATTAATCTGGTCAGCAAATTTTGCTAAATCCTTATTGGCACCGCCTTCGTTATGTTTGATAACGGTAAGAAGACGTCTGCCCGCTGCAAGAAGACGTTCAAATACGTCATTTGCCTTTCTCTGCACAGGTTTCTTGGCTTTGAGGATTCTTTCTCCTTCTTTTACAAACCTGCCGCTTATCATATCAAACTCTGCACCGGAATACGGTGCAACAGCATTAAGTCCATACTCATCGCAAAGGCACTTTGCAAAGCCTGTGCTTACTTCATCTTCACCATGTACCACAAACACCTGTTTAAGTCTGTCATCAAACGAAGTAACCCATTTTATAAGTCCTGCTTTATCCGCATGGCCGCTTACGCCCTCAAGTTTAACTATCTCAGCCATAACCTCGATAGTCTCTCCGAAAAGCTTAACTTCACTTGCACCTTCAAGCAGCATCCTGCCTAAGGTTCCGTTGGCCTGATACCCTACAAAAACAACGGTACATTCTTTTCTCCAGAGGTTGTGCTTAAGGTGGTGTCTTATACGTCCCGCTTCACACATACCTGATGCGGAAATTATTACTTTAGGCTTATTATCAGAGTTAATGGCAATGGAGTCATTGCTTGTAACGGAAAGTGTAAGTCCCGGAAATCTCAGAGGATTAACCCCGTTTTTCACAAGCTCCATTGCTTCTTCATCGAAGCACTCTGCCATATTTTCATTAAAAATCTGGGTAGCCTCAACCGCAAGAGGACTATCCACATATACTTCAAATGAGTGTCCTTTTACAAGACCCTCCTCTTTGATTTTACGGAAGTAATAAAGCATCTCCTGGGTTCTGCCTACCGCAAACGCAGGAATTACAACATTGCCTCCTCTGTCAAAGGTTCTCTGACATATTCCTGCAAGAACGTTTACATAATCCACATCTGCATTATGGTATCTGTCTCCATAAGTAGATTCCATAACAACATAATCCGCATCTTTAAGATATGACGGGTCTTTAATAATCGGTCTGTTAAGATTACCGATATCACCTGAGAAAACAATCTTACGTTCTTCCCCATCCTCATTAATCCATACCTCTATGCTGGCTGAACCAAGAAGATGTCCCGCATCGGAAAACTTGACTTTGACACCTTCGCATAAATCCATTACTTTATCATAATCGCAGGCAACAAAGTGTTCCAGAACGCCTTCCGCATCATTCATATCATAAATAGGGACTACAGGTTCTTTACCTGCCCTCTGTCCCTTTCTGTTCTTCCATTCCGCCTCTGTCATCTGGATATGTGCCGAGTCTTTCAACATTATATCACATAAATCCACAGTGGCAGGAGTCGCTATTACTTCGCCTCTGAATCCTCTGGCATACAAAAGAGGAAGCATTCCCGAATGGTCAATATGTGCGTGTGTAAGCAGTACATAATCTATATCTGCAATATTCATAGGAAGTTCCGCATTCTCAAATTCGTCCGTTCCCTGTTCCATTCCGCAATCAACAAGAATATATCTGCCACAAGCCTCCAATACATGACAGCTTCCCGTAACCTCATGGTCTGCCCCAATAAAAATAAGTCTCATATATTAAGCCACCTTTCCCCGTTTATATTATCATTATAACAGCATTTTCCATTTAAGCCAACTTTTATTTCTCTGTTGTTTGCATTTATCCCCGCTTAATGATATAATTCACAGTATTATATCTTACAGAAAGGACATTCAAAATGAATTGGGAATTATCCGTATTACACTGGTTTGAATCACTTCATAATCCCGTACTTGACCCGGTTATGAAGGGACTTACTTTCCTTGGCAACGCAGGCTGTTTCTGGATAGCTCTGGCAGTTGTACTTTTGTTTTTTAAGCGTACAAGAAAAATTGGAATTACAATGGCAGTTTCCCTTGTATTATCGCTTATATTTACTAATCTTATAATTAAACATCTTGTAGACCGTACAAGACCTTTTGTGGTTGACCCTACATTGTTAAAATCAATGTTAGTCAAGCTCCCTGAGGATTCATCATTCCCTTCAGGACATACATCCGCAAGTGTTGCCGCCGCAGTTGCCATATTTACCCAGAATAAAAAATGGGGTATTCCGGCAATTGTACTTGCCGTACTTATAGGCATTTCAAGATTATATCTTACCGTGCATTTTCCTACCGACGTTATTACCGGTCTCTTACTCGGTATCGTATACGGAATCGGAGCATACTTTATCACTTCTAAGTTAATATATAAAAATAAAACATCAGAGTGATATATTTTTTTCAATCGGCAGTTCGCAGTCTTTTATAATGACTGCCCTGCCGTTTGTTATTTCCGTAATCGTATCCACAAGTAATTTTTCACGCTCTTTTTCTATTACTATCTTCATGGTTACTTTATCCGTATATTCCGTATCTGCTATCGCTGCATTAACTGACGCCATTGCGTACTGTATTTTTCCCGAACCGTTATAATCTGTTGTAACAATATACCTTACACCCTGCACCTGTGTTGCAAGCAGGCTGTTATTAAGCGCCGTTGCGGAAGCATCGGTATATGCCCTTACAAGCCCCCCTGTTCCAAGCAACGTTCCTCCGAAATATCTCGTTACAATTATAAGGCAGTTATGTACACCCATTCTTGTAATCACTTCAAGTATCGGCTTACCCGCCGTTCCCGAAGGCTCGCCGTCATCGCTGCACCTTGTTACCTCATTATTATTTCCTATTACATAAGCGTAACAATTATGCCTTGCATCCCAATATTTTTTCCTTGCCTCTTCTATGTATGAACTGACTTCGTTTTCATTTTCTACTTTATATACTTTGGCGATAAATCTTGATTTTTTCTCTTCATAGATGCCCTCTGCACCTTCTTTAACTACGATAAAATCTTTCATATTGACTCCTGCGGTTATTTATACCGTGATTTTACCATATTTTTCTCTGTTAAGAAAGTGTTACAGATTTCTTATATTTAGCGTTTTTTCTTTATTTATCCGAATATATTTGGTATAATCCATTAAAATACTTTTAATAAAGCAACATCATTTCAGGAGAGACTATATGGATTTTTCAAATAAAAATATTAAAAAGACAAGGCAGGAGCTTTCTTCTTCAAGGAAAAAGTTCACTTCCAAAATCTTTGTAAACGGTTTTAAGGTATTTATCGTACTTGTTGTGTTTGTTGCGGTTACCATGTCCTCAATGGTATTCGGTGCAATCAACGGCATTATCAAAACCGCACCTGAGATTACCATTAATGACGTTACGCCATCCCAATACAAGACCATTGTGTATGACTGTAACAACGTTGAGGTAGAGACCCTTGTTGCGTCAGGTGCCAACAGAATATATGTTACCTACGACGAAATTCCCGATAACCTAAAAAATGCTTTTATAGCAATAGAGGATGAACGTTTTCTTTCCCATAACGGAATTGACGCAAAGGGAATAATAAGAGCGGCTTATATAGGTATTACCAATAATCTCCGTTTTACCCAGGGAGCCAGCACCATTACCCAGCAGCTTATCAAGAACAGTGTATTTTCCGTTGAGAACGAAAACAGCCTTTCAGACAGGCTTAAGCGTAAAATACAGGAACAGTACCTTGCACTGAAGCTTGAGGAAGTTGCTGACAAAAGCCAGATTCTTGAGAATTACCTTAATACCATTAATCTTGGCAACAATAACCTTGGTGTGCAGTCCGCCTCACTTAATTATTTTAATAAGGATGTATCGGAGCTTACTTTATCCGAATGTGCCGTAATTGCCGCAATCACCCAGAACCCTTCCAAATACAATCCTATACGTCACGCCGAATATAACGCTGAACGACGTAAACTTGTGCTTGATAACATGCTCAAAAACAACATGATTTCCCAGTCACAGTATGACGAAGCCCTTAACGATGATGTATATTCAAGAATTGCCAACAACAATACTTCAAGTTCATCGTCATCAACTGCATATTCATACTATACTGATGCTCTCATACAGCAGATAATGGAAGATTTGATGACTACCAAAGGCTACACCTACACACAAGCATACAACCTTGTATATCGTGGCGGTCTTTCAATATACTCATGTGAGGATTCAGAGCTTCAGAAATATGCAGAGGCTATAATCAACAGTCCCAACAGTTGGAACGGATACGAAGAATATACGGTCACCTGCCGTTTCAGGGTAAAAGACGAAGACGGTAATGTAGGTAATTACACAGAATCCACATTGCTTAAATACCTCCAGTCAAAATACGGTTCAAATATAAGCCTTACTTTCCAGAGCACGGAAGAAGCAGATAAATATGTAAAAGAATATAAGGACTATATTCTTGAACAGACCCACGGTGAGATAGTAAAAGGAAGCGAATCCACAACCTATACGGTAGGTCCACAGGCTTCCCTGGTTGTTATAGAAAACGGCACAGGCGCAGTTAAGGTTATCATCGGGGGCCGTGGTGACAAGACAGAAAGCCTTGTACTTAACAGAGCAACCTCTTCTGCCCGTCAGGCAGGTTCCTCAATCAAGCCACTTGTTGCCTATGCACCTGCAATAGATACCGCAGGGTATACCCTCGGTAAAATATATGACGATATTCCTTTCTACTACAGCACAGGCCAGGTAGTAAGAAATAATGATGATATTTATAAAGGATATATAACATTAAGACAGTCAATTTCCGAATCAAGAAATACTCCTGCCCTTAATACCCTTAATGATATAGGCATTACAACAGGAATTAATTATCTTAAGAATTTTGGTATCACAACCCTGACAGATAAGGATTACTACCTTCCTATTGCTCTCGGTTCCTGCAGTGTTACCAATATGGAGCTTACAACAGCTTATACCGTACTTGCCAATAACGGTGAGCTTATCACTCCTAAACTTTATACAAAAATACTTGACCATGACGGAAACGTTATCCTTGATAATACAGAAACAGCCAAGACACAGGTATTAAAAGAATCTACTGCATGGCTTATGGGCAATGTTCTTCATAATGTTCTTTTAGACGGTACACTCCACGGACTTGATGTGGGAGATAACTATATTTCCGCAAAATCAGGTACAACACAGAGCGACCGTGATAAATGGATTGTGGGATATTCCAAATCCGTTACTGTGGGAATCTGGGTCGGTAACGATAACAACAGAGAATTTAAGACCGCAGAATACGGAACTCCTCACGTCGGTATATGGGCTGAAGTAATCAAAAAAGCCTGTGAGGGCAAAGATAATTCCGCACCTGAACGCCCTGATAATATAATCCCTGTGCAGATTTGCAAGGATTCCGGACTTTTAGTAGCCGAAGGGCTTTGCGACCATGACGAGCGTGGAAACAGAACCACTACAGAATATTTTGTCAAAGGTACAGAACCTACAGACTACTGTAACGTTCATCAGAAAGTAACTTATTGTCAGGATACGGGAAAAGTTGCTACGGACGAATGTCCTGATACTACAACCAAGATACAGATTTACAAGGATTTAAGTAAAGTTGACCTTTCAACTTATACAATACAGGATGCCAAATATTCCTTCTCATCAAAAACCATTGATGACCATTGTCTTAAGCATAAAGGAAACGTAATCAATCCTTCCAAATACACGGCAAAGCTTCCTGAAAATGCGGGTTTTAACAATGAAAAAGAATCAGAAAGTGAAAGTTCAACAACAGAAACTGAAGAAGATTAAATAAAAGGGCTGTTTTGCAGCCCTTTTTCGTATTCTATATGATATTTATTTTTCTTACATCCATTCCATTTTTATTGAATGTGGTAAAGTATAAATTTCCTTTATTAGGTCCTATAAGATTTTCGTTATCTCCTATATCATATTCTCCTATGTACTTAAATCCATTCTCTTCAATAACATATATTTTACGGTTAGTATCTAAGATACATATATATATATCATCTGAATTTACCTGAACCGGATCAACATTATCCATTAAAAGTTCTTTATTACTTCCATCAATTGACATACTATATACTTTTTCTTCATCAGATTTTGAATATACTATTCTGTCTTTCACAAGCCATATATTTTCAACAGCTTCTTCTAACAATACAGTATCATTACTTAAAAAGGAATGTAGCTGCATATTATTTTTTCCATCAATATATATTATTTTATCACCAGATATTATGGGATTATAAATAACCGAATCATAGTATATAATTTCAAAATTGTTATTCTTGCAATCAGCCCTGACAACCACTTCATCATATACATAATACAGCTTATTATTTTCATACACAACTGAAGTGTTAATTCCCATATTACTAACAGCTTCATCAGACGACAAAGTATTTAGTCCTAACACAGAGTCAAATCCAAGAAAAGCATCACTGTCAATATTATTTCCAAACTTAAGTAACATGTGTTCCTCGCTGTTCTTAGGATTATACAACGAAATAATAAAATCTGTATTATCAGAACCTTCTATTTCCTTATGTTTTACCAGAACATATTTATTACCTATGGCAAGAATCTGTCTGTCATCAAAAATAGTCTGTCTTATATCTATCTTTTCTTCCGTATCAATATCATATAATTCATAATCATTGATTTTAACATATGTGTCTGTCACTTCGCTGCTGCCATACATACTGTTATCTTTAGAAAACTTCTCAGAACCACACCCTGTTGTCAGCATTAACAGGATAAGAATACATGGCATAATTGATTTTAATTTTGGCAGTTTAATTTTTCTTACACGCATTTTGACTATCCCAACCAATAAAAAACACATCCCAATCACAAACTGTACTGCAGAAACAGCAACAATCTGTTTCAATGTAAGTTCTTTATATATTATATCTTCTCTTACCGTATCGCCAATAAAATAACCTATACCGCACAATGCACCTATTGGCAGCGGAAGCTTATATATCTTTATCGGATTAACTACATCATTAAAAAAATAAAACGGTATAAAAATTATAAGCGTGCACACCGCACACATGGTCAATGAATTTTTAATTATGGATGCAATTCCAAAAAATATCATACCAAATATTATATATGCTGAAATTCTAACAATATTAATTATAATATAAGCATTTAAAAAGGTAATATCCTTACTATAATTACTGAATTCCATATAGCTTTGTACCGGAGCATCAAAATATTTAACAGGATAATGAATTCCGTATATTCCAAGCTGGATAAGTGATATAAAGATACCTGTAACAACAATAAATGAAATCATAATTATTACTTTGGAACATATATAATATGTTCCGCCATATTTTGTAGTCGAGGCAGTCTGCAGGATTCCTGTTGCATAGTCTTTTGATACCAGAATACTTATCATAAATATTATTACAAATATAAATAACCAGTCTATCCCGGAATTAACAAACCAAAGTTCAATGGCATTAGGTTCCATAAGCCACTTTTTCTCAACATTATTCTGTACATCTTTATACTTTGATGAAATTGCATCCATGGCGGAATAATGTTCCTTCAGTAAGTCCTCATCTCCTATATCTGCCTCTATTTTTGCTGCTTTCTCAGGTGTAAGTTCACCTTCAATTGTTTTCATATAATCCGCATAAAAAACAGTCTCTGATTTACTTTTCCAAGGAAACGCATATTGATCACTGCAAAACCCGGCAATTTTAATTATAAAATAAAGTGCTATCACAATGATAAATTTTTCTTTTATAAATATCTTATATAGTTCATTTCTTATTACTTTTGCCATTTTTACGAAATACTCCTACATACGCCATTCTTATACCAAAAATAAGTATAATACATTCTAAAAGCATAGCCGATAAATACAGGCTGACATAGTAAACCGGTGTGCCTCCGATATTGGCATTCTTATAATAAAGCATCCAGTTGGAAACAGAAAATCCTGAAACAGGATTGATTACATTAGCCACCTGCCCATAACCTATATAATGGCATACCCTGTAATATATCATCAGACACAAAAGTGCTATTCCGGTAAAAAAAGCAATTTTACCGGTTTTAAAAATTGCCGAAAAAAGCAGAACAAATAGTCCAATTACAACGAGTGCTGCTATTGACAGAAGGTACATTTTTATAAGAAATATAATTATTGTATCCGTGGATGCCGTATTAAAAACAGCGCCCCTGTAATCAAAAATCTGATAAACCGGCATACCCAGTCCGTCAAACTTATAACATGCATAAAAACTTAACATATTATCTGCAAAAAACAGCAGCACTTCTCCTGCTACAAAAATAAACAGTGCTATTATTTTATTAAAAACCGTAACCGAAAAGCCTTTTCTGCTTGTTTTAACTAACATCTCTATGTTAGTTTCTTTTTCCCCGGCAAAAATACCTGCAGAGCCAAAAATAATGAGAAATATAATTAAAACAAAATGTACCCGGTAATTAATAAGTTCTGATATTTTATTGACGTTATAAAACCGGGTAAGTTCACGGTCAGCATACCTTTTTCCAAGCCTTACATTCATTCTGAACAGAAATTCATTATTTTTGTACATCTCTGCCTTATCATAACACCGGTTCATAACAGCATCACTCAGACGTCCATATTCTGAAAAAGACGCTAAATCATTTATCATCTCCTGGGTTACTATTCCATACTGATAACTGTTTTCCCTATCTGAATAATCAAGTTTTCTGATTTTCTCAATACATTTTTCAGGATTATGTTCATTAATTGTATTGTAAATATCACGATATACATTATAATCTCTGTCCGAATTGTAATTATTTTTAATAATATTCAATGTATTGAATATAAGAAAGCACACAGTAAGTATTACTATTTCTTTACGGAAAATATATTTTTTCAATTCATATTTCAGCAATTTCAGACTCCCTCTTCTCAAAGTAATATAAACATATTTCTTCCAGTCCTTCGGGACCGTTATTTTTTCTTGACTCGGTATACAATTCTTCTACAGAACCATGTTTTATTATTTTACCATGGGACAGCAGAATCACCTCGTCAGCAATATTTTCTACATCCGTTACAATATGTGTAGATAAAATAACAGTAGATTTCTTTCCTAAATCTGCTATAAGCTGTTTAAATCTGATTCTTTCAATAGGGTCAAGTCCCGCTGTCGGTTCATCAAGGATTACTATTTCAGGATTATTAAGGAGTGCAATGGCTATGCCCACACGCTGCTTCATTCCTCCCGAACAGGCTCCTATCTTTGTTCCGGCATTATCCGCCATATTCACATATTCAAGAAGTTGTATAATACGTTCTCTTCTGTCATTTTTCTTAATTCCCTTCAACCCTGCAAAGAAATCCATAATTTCATAAACAGTAAAATTTTTATAATATCCTGCATACTGTGGCATATAGCCAATATGTTCAAAATATTCCGTTTTCAGCTTGGCGGTGGGAATTCCGTCCAATGTCACAATACCATTAACAGGAGGAAGCAGCCCTACAAGAATATTAATAAGCGTGCTTTTTCCTGCTCCGTTAGGACCTAAAAGCCCGTATATACCCTGTCCGAATTTATAATTAATATGGTGTAATACCTCTTTTTTCCCATACCTCATACATATATCTTTTAACTCAAGTTCCATATAATACTACCATTCCTTAAATTCCTTATTAAATTTCCGGCTTACAGGAATACGTACTTCTCCTATCCTTACTGAATTTTTCAAATACTCATCCACATAGTTTCTATTGATAATATATGAAGTATGTACCCTTAAAAAATCATGACTATATTCCTGTACTTTATCATAAAAATCACTTATCTTGGCATAACAGAACAATGGCTTATCCATATTATTAATATATATCCCGATTTTATGGGCTTCTGACTGTATATATTTTATGTCATTGATATATATTTTTCTTTTTTTTCTATTAATAGTAAGCATAATAGCCCTGCTGTTAAATTTCATCTTATTGACGATGTCAATAAGTTGTTCTCTTATGACCGGTTTTTCAAAAAATCCAAAAGGATGATAGCTAAACAGCGAGCCAAGATCATCTGTCCGTGATGATATAAAAATAATATATACTTTCTCATCCGAATCAAATTTCCTGATTTCTGATACTATACTTTCACATTTTTTTCTATTGGAATCTATATCTATAAAAACAATATCATAAATATTCGTATTTATAAGCTCTTTGGCAAATTCCGCCTCGTCATGATAATTATCCTGTCTATACCCATTCTCCTGAAAACATAAGTGCAACGTTACCGCTATCTCTTCAACAACACAATTATCATTACTTACCACCGCAGCATGTATCATTTGTTATTATCTCCTATCTCATTACTTACTTTACTTCTAAAAGGCAGGTCCATCCCTTGTAAACAAAATTCCTACCCTTACTTACTGCAACAACATATATCTTATTAAGTCCTGAATATTTATCAACAGGTATTGACACCTTTCTTTCTATGTATTTATCCCTTTTAACCTTAACATCAAGATATTCCTTTCCGTCAAACGCAGGCACAAGTTCATTATTAATATACACAGAAAATACATATTCTGAATCATTACCTAATATTGGAATGTAAAAATCCAATGTATCGTTCTTATTAACAGAGAAATAACCAATAGGAGGGAAATTTTTCCCATCAAATGGTTCTGTGCAGTAATCAAACCACACATTTTCTTCTTCATCCAGGCTGCATGTACCATCCGGACCAGGAAACCTTTCTTCCATACGCTTATCAAGCTCATAAACATCATAATTATCAGACATTTCCATTAACTTATCTTCATATTCATATTTCAGCTGTTTTACACATATTGATGAAGATGTCAGAAATGGCAAAAAGCTCAACCATGAAGTATCTTTAAGCATATACTCCGGATTGTTAACCAATACTACATCAAGATTATATGTCTCTCCCTTTTTTCCTTCGACAGGCTTAAAATAGATTGAGATGTCTTTCATGAGCTTATCATCGGTTGTTCTAAACAACTGGTAATCTTTTACCTCCTCATCCTCTGATGAATAGTAAGGTGTACGAACTCCATCTATGTATACAAACAGTGTAAATTCTTCTCCCTTTGGAGAAGTAACAATCTGAAAATTCTCTTCAATATAATCACCTGTATATTCTACAAGCTGATTCTCCCATGTTGTATTCATAATCTGATAGCCGGTTGATTCCTCATCCTGATGATATAAAGGCATTGATTCATATTCTATATTGGATTCAGATGATGATGTTACACTCTCCTTATTACCTGATGATGTCTCCCTGTCCGGAATTGTATCCCTGCCGCACCCTGAAATCATTAATACGGCTGATGCCAGTAATATTGCTAATACTCTCTTTTTCATTTTATATTTACTCCTTATATATACACAATGACGCATACAGGATAATATATTACCCTGTATGCATAAAAATTAATATCTGGTTACATATGAATGAACTACATGCGTCAATCCATTATAATATGAACGATAGGTTCCAAATACAGTCAACTGTTCAGTTGTATCAGCATAGTAAAAATTACTGTACTTATAGTCATTTGCACTTCTATCTTGATCACATAAATGCTCACCACTAATTGTCTTCATAACCGATATACTTGAATCAATTTTTGTCTTAATACCCTTAGAAGGTGTATTAAATACCGATGAATTATACCTAGAAGTTCCTGTCATACCCGTAACAAATACACAGTCAACGGAACAACGACTAAACTTTCCTCCAACAGGCTTAACTATAGATATATTCCCATCAAGGGTATAGCCGGAAGATGACATAAAGCCTGTTCTTCTTCTTGCATTCCCCCTATACGAAACACCATCTTTGTTAACCGTATAAGTCTCAGTATAATATTTCGATGAATCCGATGCCGAATCCACAGGTGCATAGGTCTCTGCCTTAGCCGGTACACTTAATCCCACCAATGAAACCACACCAATCATAAGTGCTACAATTTTCTTTGCCTTCATTGAAAATCTCCTTCGTAATTATTTAAATGGTACCATCTGATTACTGTTTTAACATATTATATTTTTCTTGTAAATAGTCATAACCTCCAATGAGCAAAATTAACATCTAAACAAGCATAATTGACATAATTCATTCATAAAATACAACAAAAAACTCCGACTGTGACACAGTCGGAGTTCTAAGTTAAAAATCTTATATTTATTCGATTACCTTAATCCATCCTTCAGGAGCTTCAATTCTGCCCATCTGGATACCTGTTAAAGTATCATATAACTTCTTGGTTACAGGTCCCATATCAGCCATGCCGCTTGGGAGACAGATTTCTTTGCCATGGTCTACAATCTTTCCTACAGGAGAGATAACTGCTGCTGTTCCGCAAAGACCACATTCAGCCATATCCTTCATCTCATCGAAGAATACTTCTCTTTCCTCAACCTTAAGTCCAAGATATTCCTTAGCAACATATACTAATGATCTTCTTGTGATTGATGGAAGAATACTGTTAGACTTAGGAGTAACAAGTGTGCCGTCCTTAGTAACGAATATAAAGTTAGCACCACCTGTCTCTTCAACCTTGGTTCTTGTCTGTGGGTCAAGGTACATGTTCTCGTCAAAGCCTTCTTTATGGGCTGTAACAATTGCATGAAGGCTCATTGCATAGTTAAGACCTGCCTTGATGTTACCTGTTCCGTGAGGTGCGGCTCTGTCGAAATCGGAAACCTTAATTGTAATAGGCTTAGCGCCGCCCTTAAAGTAAGGTCCTACAGGTGTACAGAAC
>JBNMKN010000039.1:0-15043 GCA_050874365.1 Butyrivibrio sp.
ACTTACAATTGAATGATATTCTAATTTTAAGTCCCGTCATTCACGGAGACAAATACATACAATTGAGTAATATTCTTACCGTTACTCACGAATTTGTTCTTTAAGTATTTAGTAATTCTCTGCGTGAACTTCAAAATAACTCTGTGGGTGGTTACATACCGGACATACATCAGGTGCCTTTGTTCCGACAACAATGTGTCCGCAGTTGCGACATTCCCAGACCTTAACTTCACTCTTTTCAAATACGGAAGCTGTTTCAATATTATTAAGAAGTGCTCTGTATCTTTCTTCGTGATGTTTCTCTATTTCTCCTACAGCTCTGAATTTTGCTGCAAGCTCTGGAAAACCTTCTTCTTCGGCTGTCTTTGCGAAATCTTCATACATATCTGTCCATTCGTAATTCTCGCCTTCTGCCGCTGCGTTAAGATTTGCTTTGGTATCGCCGATTCCTCCGAGTTCTTTAAACCACATCTTAGCATGTTCTTTTTCATTATCCGCTGTTTTAAGGAAAATCGCAGCCATCTGCTCATATCCCTCTTTCTTAGCAACAGATGCAAAGTATGTGTACTTGTTGCGTGCCTGCGATTCTCCCGCAAACGCATCTCTTAAATTCTGCTCTGTTTTGGTTCCTTCGTATTTGTTAATTGCCATAAAATAAAACCTCCTGCAAGATATATTTAATTATAACCGGCCTATGCCGGCTTCATTACATATTTATTTAACCTTCTTAACTTTTTTAACAGTTCCGTCAGGATATTTAATTGACATATTATCAAGATGTGCTCCGATTCCTGCCTTAATGCTGTTAATATAATCCCATCTTAATCTTCCCTGCTCTTCTTTTTCTTCTTCGGTAAGACCTGTTTCTTTGGATTTATGATATAACTCATTAATTCTTGCAATCTTTTCTTCCATTGTCATAGTTAATAATCTCCAATCTCTTCATAAGAGGTATTTTACCACATATTTTATTTGGCATACAGTTTTTTCTCTATTTTTTTCATATGGACTGCAAGCACGATAAATATAGCTCCGCCGGTAAAAATCCATGACGCAACGTAGACATTCATCAGCATCGTGTAAGTAGGTACAAGCCTGAATACGGTCACAAGCCATATAATTCTGAAAACAACGGTTCCGAGAATTGTGATTATCGCAGGTCCCAAGGACTTGCCCATTCCTCTTAAGGTGGCACTTTCCACCTCGTAAGTTGCCGTAAGTCCCTCAAGTGCACATACATGGTGCATCCTTATCAGACCGAAAGCCGCAATAGCCGAACTTGTGGTATATATGCTTACGAAAAAATCGTCCCATATCATAAATACCACGGCAAGAATTTCTGTAAAACATATTCCAAACGCCATACACTGCCAGAATATTTTTTTACATCTTTTAAGATTGCCGGCTCCGAAATTCTGGCTTATAAATGTTACGGCAGCCTGTGCAAAAGCATTGGATATATCGTAAGTAAAATACTCAAAATTAAGTGCGAGCGAAGAACCTGCTATAGCATCCTCTCCGAAGGAATTGATTCCGCTCTGGATAAATACGTTGGATATCGAGAAAATCGCACCCTGAACGCCTGCGGGTATTCCGATTTTCAAAATATTTTTAAGATATTTCTTTTCTATTCTCATATCCCTGAAACAGAATTTGAACTCGTCTTTTCTTCTGCAAAGGTATACCATGACAAGAACTGCGCTTAATACATTGGAAATCAGGGTAGCGATTGCCACACCTGCCACTCCGAGTTTACAGCATATTACAAGAAAAAGATTAAGTGCACCATTGACAACGCCTGTGATTATCAGGTAAAACATCGGTCTTCTGGTATCGCCAAAACTTCTCAAAACGGCGGCACCGAAGTTATAAATCACCATAAACGGTATACTTATAAAATATATTCTTATGTATAACAATGCCTCTGACAAAACGCCTTCAGGGGTTCCAGATATTTCAAGTATGACTTTTGCCGTTCCGATTCCGATACCCATAAGCACAATGCCAAGTATGGCTCCGAAGGTCATAATCGTATGTAACATTCCGTTTATGTCATCCCTTCTTTTCTGCCCGATAAGGGTGGCAAGGGATGCGTTAGGGCCTACGGAAAGACCTACAATAAGGTTTACAAAAATTCCTACCAGCGCAACGCAGCTTCCTACGGCAGCCATTGCATTCCCTTTTGCAAATCTTCCCACTACAGCAACATCTGCCGAGTTAAAAAGCTGTTGTAAAATACTGCTCAATGCCAAAGGAATGGCAAACATTATAAGTTTGCCCGCTGTTTTTCCGTTTAACATATCCAGTTCTTTTGTATTTTCTTTACTCATTTATTTCTGTCCTTTTTAAATATGAAAAATATTTATCAAAAACAGTCTCGCAAGTCCGTAATAAGTCACAACAGCCACAAGGTCATTAATCGTAGTGATAAGAGGACCTGAGGCAACCGCAGGGTCTATATGGACCTTGTGGAAAAACATAGGAATTACGGTTCCTACAAGGCTTGATATTACCATCGCAACCACAAGTGCTATCCCGACGCATCCTGATATAAGAAACGCTGACAGCCATACATATTTTTTGAAAAAATGAATATAAAAGCCAAGTACGATAAATGTCATTATTCCAAGGCTTGCCCCGTTAAGAAGCCCTATTTTCATCTCTTTGAATAAAAGTGCCAGTTTTTTCTTAGCATCAATATTTTCATCCATAAGAACACGGATGGTTACGGCAAGAGACTGTGTTCCTACGTTACCTGCCATGTCAAGCACAAGCGACTGGAAGCATATTACTATAGGAAGAATTGCCACTACCGATTCAAACATTCCCACAACGGATGATACCGCCATTCCAAGGAACAAAAGAATGATAAGCCAAGGAAGTCTTTTTTTCATACTTACAAGGGTCTTTTCCTTTAAATCATCCTCGGATGTAAGACCTGCCAACTTCGCATAGTCATCACCCATGGCATCATCAACCATTTCAACGATATCTGTTGATGTAACGATACCTGCGATTCTGCCCTCCGTTGTAAGAACAGGGATGGAATCCTCCTCGTATTCGGCTATCTTTTCAATACATTCGCTTACTTTTTCTTTTTCAAAAACATAAGGATAAGAACTGCTTATAATATCTGAAAGGTTATCGTTTTCCCTTGCTATTATCAAATCCTTAAGTTCTATGGTTCCTGCAAATTTACCGTCCTTGTCAACAACATAGATGGTTGATATATTGTCATGCTTGCCTGCCTGACGTACAAGCTCGCTCATTGCTCCTCTTATTGTCAGGTCATCGGTTATACATACATAATTGTTAGTCATGCAGCTACCGATTTCATCCTCTTCATAAGAGAGAAGTTTTCTTACATCTTTACCTGTGACTTCATCAAGATTACTGACAATCTCATTCTTTTTATTTTCCGATAAATCGTCAAGTACATCCACCGCATCATCCGCATCCATGTAGGACACGACTTTGGCAGCCTTATCAATCGTAAGTTCTTCCAGATATTTCTGTACGTCATCTATATATGAAAAAATCTCTGCAACCGTCTGTATGTCTAACTTATCATACAGCTTCACTCTTTCCTGTCCGGTCAGCATTGTTATTGCTTCGGCAATATCTTTTTCATGGTAATCTGACAGTAAATCCTTTAATTTGTCCGCATCATCGGTTGAGCGGATTATTTTTACAATCTCTTCAACATAGTCTCTAATCATTGCTATACCTCCTTATTTGCATAAAAATAACATTGCACATACGATATGCAATGTCTAAAAAGGTACACAACAATACAGAATGAAACTACCTGTCTTCTACGGGCAGCTGCATTCCTGTCTCATCTCTTTGCACATTGCATATCTTACTACTTCGACCTATATCGCAACTATCCATAGAATTCACCTCGTTTCATAATATTATCTAATTTCGCCGTCATTATAGCAAAAGAATTTTGTATATGCAAGAAAAAAATTTATCTTTCATATTGTTCCATTCCGCTTATAAGTACGTCAAGTGATATTTCAAAACTTACGTCTATCGGTATGGGATTACCGAAGGATTTATGATTAACCAACAGCACAAAGCCCTCAAGAAAAGAGCGGTATGTTCTTAAAAGATGATTGGCAACAGTCCTGTCTATTCCCAATTTATCCGTCTGTCTGAAAAAGAACTCGTATATCTTTTCCGTTGCCTGTATAAGCTCCTCGCTATCGTATTTATTATACCAGAGCATTGCTTCAAATATACCTTTGTTATTGACGGCATAGTCATAGAATTTTCTTGCATAGGCTTTTAATGCTTCCGTTGGTATATCGTCACTTATTTCATCAACTATAGCCTGTGCTCCTTCCGTCCATCCATATACCATTATTCCGTAGTATACGTCCTCCTGACTCTTTACATGGTTATAAAGGGACGGCTTCTTAATTCCAAGATATCCCGCTAATGATGTAATAGTTACTGCCTGCAATCCACGCTCATTGGCAAGCATTGCGGCTGTTCTTATGACTTTATCTCTTGTTAATCCTATTCTTGGCATATCATTACTCCTGAAAAATTATCAAGACAAGTTTAGCTAATCTTGTTAGGCAAGTCAATATGTGGTATAACCTATATGTATTAAATTTCTATTAAATATTCAAGGAGCATTTTATGAAAAAAATTATTGCAGTCTTATTATGTGTTATTTTTCTCACTGGATGCGGCTCAACAAAGGAGCAGAATCCCAAAGAAGCTTTTGAAAAAAATCTTTCTTCAAACGTGGTAACCGCAGAAATTCAGACAGATTGTCCCGAATCCTCTGATTACGTCACAACATGGATGATAAAATATAAAAGTGACGAATACGATGTTTACGGCTATATAGCAATTCCCAATGATTTTCTTAATGAAAAAGAATCATATCCCTGCGTAATTTATAACCGTGGCGGAAACGGTGACTACTTTGCACTTAATACATCCCTTGTAGCCGGTATGGCTTACTCCCTTAACTCGGTTGTAATTGCTTCACAATACCGTGGTTACGGAGATAATACCGGTAAAGATGAGTATGGCGGTAAGGATGTTAATGATGTGCTTGCTCTTATTGATATATGTAAAAATCTTGATATTGTGGACAACGAAAAACTGTATATGCTTGGAAGTTCCCGTGGCGGAATGATGACATACGAAACCTTACGTAAATCAGATGATATAACAAAAGCCTGTGTTGTATCAGGTGTTACAGACCTTTTTGAATGTTGTGAATTAAGAAGCGATATACTGACATTATGTACAAATCTCATCGGCGGTACTCTGGATGAAATGGAATCAGAATATGAAAAACGTTCTGCCATAAAATGGTACGAAGAAATAGATACGCCTCTCCTCCTGATACACAGTACAGATGACAAATCAGTATCTTTTCATCAGGCAGAAGAATTTTTTAACCTTATGAAAGCTGCCGGAAAAGATATAACATTTATAAAGCGTAATGATGATATCCACGGAATATCGGACAGCGATGTATCTTCAATAAAAGAATGGTTCAACCTCTAAAGGTTGAACCACTTTTTTATGCAAACATTCTTGTTGAAAGATATTTCATTCCGTTATCCGCAAGAATCGCAACAATATTTTTGCCTTCATTTTCAGGACGTAAAGCAAGCTCCCTTGCCGCGGTAAGTGCTGCCGCTGCCGATGCTCCGAGTAAAATTCCGTCTGATTCGGCTACCTCTCTTGCAGTTGCATAACTGTCCGTTCCTGTTACTTCAATTATCTCATCATACTTAAAATTACGTTTTACAACAAAAGGATGTGAGCAGCCTGTCTCTTTATGAAGCACAACCACACCGTCTATTGTGTCACGGTCTTCACCCGGTACATATAACGAATCTTTTGTTGGCTGGACACCGACGATTTTAACGCCCGGTACATTATCCTGAAGATATGAACCTACACCTGCTAAAGTTCCTGCTGTTCCGGCAAGCATTACGGCAATATCAATTTTTCCGTCCGTATCTGCCACAAGCTCAGGACCTGTGGTTTTATAATGTGACTCAGGATTGGCTTCGTTGAAAAGCTGTCCGAGATAATAATATCCGTTTTCTTCTGCTTCTTCGGCAACCGCTGCCATAATCCTCTGAACATCAAAACCGTAATTTTTGATGATATCGGTAAAACCTTTTATCAGTGTAATATCCCTTACTTCCGCACCGTAAGCCTTCATAATCTGTACACGTTCAGGTGTGCATCCCGGCTCCATATAAATAATTGCGTGGTATCCTTTGGTAGCGCAGAAAGCCGCAAGTGCAATTCCCGTATTACCGCTTGTTGTCTCAATGATTGTTCCGCCCGGTTTAATCTTTCCCTCTTTCTCAGCCTGCTCAACCATTCCCAGTACAGCCCTGTCTTTTACGCTTCCTGTCGGATTAAAATACTCAAGTTTGCCAAGAACCTTAGCCTTGAGATTATTGTTTTTTTCAAAATTAACCAGTTCAATTAATGGTGTATGTCCTACTAACTGTGTTATGCTTGTATAAATGTTGCTCATAATTTTCCTCTTTTCTGTTTATAAAAACTCAAATATTGATGTAACTTCTTTATTTTCCAACTTTCCGTACAATGAAAGAAGCGAACCTGCGACACCTGCCGCACCTATATAATAGCCAAGGTATGCGTCCACATTCCAAGGCATTACCCTCGTCCATGCGTTATACCAGCGTGTGCCCTTTACGTCCCTGAAAGCGTCGCCTATGAGTTTGCCGGATGTTTCTATTGCTTTCTGCTTATATATCTCATCACCGGCTGTTGTTATCCCGTCAGCAAAATGTAAAAGTACACCTGCCGCCCCACAGCATACGCAGTCATTCCAGTAGCCCGGCGACCATTTTCTCTCTGCACCTGCTTTTATAAGTGCTTCTGTCTGCTGTCTGTAGAATTTAATATATCTGTCATCACCTGTAGCCTTAAAAAGTTCTTTTGCCACAACGCCTTCACCCACAGGGCCATGACACAGGCTGAGATAAAAGACATCGAAATGTTCTCCCGTATCTTTCCAGTAAATATAAGGAACTATCGCTGCATTACCGTCCTTTACGGCAATCTTTTCAAGGAAATCAAATCCCTTAACCGCATACGAAAGATAATAGTCATCCTTCGTTGCCTCGTAATATTTTGTTAAAAGGTGTACAATTCCTGCTGTTCCGTGGGCAAAATTAGGAATAACTCCGCCGCTCGGAAGATTTTTAAAATAATTATTTATTTCGAGAAAATTCCAATTAACCGTTCCGTCATCGTTATTGACAACAAGGCTTATTATGTAATCAAGGGCTTCCTTGGCATATTGTAAGTATTTCTTTTCGCCTGTGATTTCTGCAAGATATATCCAATATGCTACGGTACTGCCGTCTCCCATATAATCAATGAGGTTATACCAATGGATTGTACCTTCTTCACGTACTGCCTGTTCATATACCGTGTCACCTGCTTTTTTGGCATACTCACGATATTTTTCTTCGCCTGTCTTTTTATAAAGAAGTTCTGCAAATAATCCTTCTCCCGACAGACCTGTGTGTATTCCCGGCTTTTTGCCAAGCTCCGGTGTGAACGTATCAAGAAGATATTCTCCTGCTTCAACCGCTTCTTCAAGATATTCTTTTTTACCTGTTACTTCATATAACTGTATGTAAAAATAACCTATTCCCGCAGCTCCCGAATAAATCGTCCTGTCCGTAAGCTTTCCTGCAAGCTCATCCCCATCTGACGAGCCCTCGCCGCTGCTTATCTTCCAGCTTTTGCCTTTTGCTTTCTTTACTTCATATCTCTTAAGCCATTTTGCAACATCCTCCGCTATTCCTACGTACTTATCCGGAGTCTGTTCTTCAAAAATATTTATTTTGTTATATGTAATTTTCTGTATGCTCATCCGACTCTCTCCTTACAACTAATTGCATGATATTCCACCGTCTACAACAAGTTTGGCACCGTTAATAAATTTGGCTCTGTCACTTGCCAGATACAGAACGGCTTCTGCAATATCTTCTGTCTGTCCAAAAGGCATCTGTGAATCCATTCCCGAACGGATTCTTGACAATCCAAACTCACTTTCTGTATCAAGACCTGAAACCATACCTGTGCGTATTGCTCCGGGACACACCATATTGCTTCTTATCCCCTTGTGCATATATGTGTAAGCTGTATGTTCGCATAATCCTATAAGTCCGTGTTTGGCTACCGTATATGCAACACTTGAGCGGCATCCTCGTAAACCTGCCACGGAAGCAATCGTTACAATATTACCGCCCTGCTCCTGTTTTAACATCTGTTCCACAGCTGCCCTTATCGCATACATAGGTCCCGTTAAATCAACTGCGATTATACGTTCCCAGTCTTCATTTGTGGTCTCGGTAACAGGTTCACTCTTTCCTGCAATTCCTGCATTATTAACAAGAATATCTATCTTTCCAGTCGCTTCAACTGCCTTATATATCATATTTTCGTTTACATCCTGTCTTGATATGTCTCCGGCATACGTTATAAGATTTTCGTTATTAACGCTCTTTTTTAATTCTTCCAGAGTATTTTCATTAATATCGACAGCAATAACAGTTGCACCCTCTGCTAAAAATTCTTCTGTTATTTTTCTTCCCATGCCTGCTCCGGCACCTGTTACAACAACACTTTTTCCTGTAAAAAGATTTTCACGACTCATATCTTATGTTCTCCTACTATTTCTCTAGGTATTATCTGATATGAGTGTATAATATCACTGTTAATTAATTTAGTATAATCCCTAAATTTTATTATCACTTATAGGTAAAAACTATAACAAATTAATTGCCAGCCCTGAACGGCTCAGGATATATACGGGGTTCGTCCGTCATTTTACGCCATTCCATATGTTTTAACTTAATTACCTTATCAAGCGCAACCACATCCGGTTCCTCATCCACTCTGAGGTAGGACTTTGGCATAGGTGTAGCGGCAAGACCAGATAACTGCGACATAATTACCTGTGCCTTAACCAGTGCTTCCGAATATACTTTGCTTTCAAGTCCTGTAACTCCTGTGAAAACGCTTACATTCACAGGCTTTCCGTGCATAATTATCTCAACCCCCACGTATGTACAATTAGTAACTATGTCTGTTCTTCTCGTATCCCTTGTCTTTTCTTTACCAAAAAGGACACCGCCTGCCGCCGCACCTGCGGCACCGTACATTGAACCGCCTGCAAGTGCACCACCGATTGATGGCTTAAATTTCGTCTTAACACGCCCCGATGTAACCGTACTGTTACTTATACTTGTGATAAGCCTCGTCTTACCGATATTTTCAAAAAGATAATCCGTTCCGTTAATCCTTATCTTGCCCTCTGTACGGTTCACAATAATATTTTTCTTATAGAGAGGTTTCCATCTGGCTTCCTGAAGCTTCTTAATAACTTTAAGTCTTGCTTCGGACAGGCTCTTCTCTTCAAATTGCAGCTTCTTAAGCTTCTTATCGTACTGCTTATCCGTCCTGCGTCTGATTTTTTTATTGACTTTTTCACGATATTTCAAATCATTTTCGTATTTAAAACGCTTCTTTTCTTCATTCATAAAAGCCACCTCACCTGTTTATCTATACATATCTTACCTTATTACCTGTCCAAAAAACAGGACAAATCATCAAGAACCGAGCCTTCATCAAGTTTTTTTTCATATAAAAAGCTGTCTTTTACGCTTAAAAATCTGCGGTTACCGTTCTCGTCTTCAAGGGTAACCGTAACTTTTGGAGACTCACCCTCTTTAAGTTCTTCACAGCCGTAATCGCCATCAAAAATATTAAGTATTTTCCACATATTGACCTCCTTGGATTATTAGTATAATAGATAATTTCCTGACTTTTTTCAAGGAAATCCTGCAACGAAAAACAGCCGCAGTATAAGCCACGGCTGTTTGCACTATTTTACTATTCTATCAATCCGCTCTCTTTTAAAAGGATTTCAACATCGGTTCCTTTTACCTTCTTTAAAACAGTTTTAAGAAGCATCTTTTCTTTTATCGTAAGCGGAATATCCGTAATCGGTTTCTTGTCTATTGCGTAATAGCATGCCCTCAAAAGTTCACGGACATCATATTTGCTTCCCCATACCTCTGGCACACCTCTGTCTATGTCAAGAAGCGTATACACACTTTCCATTCCTGTTCTCATAGAATACTCTATCGTAAAAATAGTGTCCCTAGGAGTCTCCGTAAACTGTCCTAAAAATGCGAAGTTGACCGCACCGTCAGGTACTACATGAGGACGGTCCTCATTTTTTCTTGGCTGGAAAAATGCGTTGATATATGGCATAAAACAGGTTGTGGTGTTACAACTGTCTGCTGCCAGAGTATCTATCTCATTCTCAGGCACGCCGATATGATAAAGCCACTCTTCACAGACTTCTTTACCTGTACATTCACGCATAGGTTTTTTAACATAATTTCCCTCTTTGTTGGTATTCAGTGCATAAAGCCATACAAGAACCATATCTGGATTCTGTGATTTAAACTGTGGCTGGCGGTTAATAGTCCATGATAAATACCAGTTGTCCATACTGTCTTTCACCGTGACAATACCGCCTGTTGTAACTTTGCCCTCCCTTGGATCCCTCTTGCATACATCAATTATGTGTTTAATTACTTTCTCATCCGAGGTGGCAACGGTGGCACTCATCCAATTGGTTGCTTCAATATTGTTACAAAAAGCATCAGGATTACCGTATTCCCCATGGACAGCCTGTTTCGCTATGTTTTTCCACATATCCCATGAATCCCCTCTGCCGTCTTTCAGGTTAGAAAGGTCAGGTGCATGATTCTGGTCTCCGTAACAGGTTGTATCGGTGCAACAGCCATTGGTAATAAATACAAGGTCATCTTCTATCAAATCAATGGTCTGTTCTTTGCCATCTTTAATGTAGACAATCTGTTTTGCTATCTTTTTACTTCCTACAGTTTCGATAATTACATTTTTAACATCCATGCCATATTCAATCCTTACGCCATGACTTTCAAGATATTTTACAAGAGGAAGAATAAGGCTTTCATACTGGTTGTACTTCGTAAATCTGAGTGCGCTGAAATCAGGAAGTCCGTCAATATGATGGACATATCTGCAAAGATAACGTTTCATTTCAAGAGCACTTGACCAACGCTGGAAAGCAAACATTGTCTGCCAGTAGAGCCAGAAATTGGTTTTCCAGAAGCTGTCCGGCAGAACCTCTGATATTTTCTTTCCCTCCAAATCTTTTTCAGGTGTTATAAAAAGTTTTGAAAGAGCAAGTGCGGACTCTTTATCAAGCCCGAATTTCTTGTCTGTATGTGCATCCTGTCCGCGTTTTACCGTCGCCCTGCAAAGAGAGTAGTTAGGGTCATGCTTATTAAGCCAGTAATATTCATCGAGAACCGACGCTCCCGGTGTTTCAAGTGACGGAACATCCCTGAACATATCCCACATTACCTCAAAGTGGTTATCCATTTCTCTTCCGCCTCTCATAAAGAAGCCTTTTGTTATATCTTTTCTTCCGTCACAGCTTCCGCCTGCAAGCTCCAGTTTTTCAAGAAGATGTATATGTTCCCCTTTCATCTGTCCGTCTCTCACAAGATAAAACGCTGCCGTCAGTCCTGCAAGACCTGTTCCTATAATATATGCCGATTTTTTATCTACCCCTGCCGGTTTTTCCGGATGTGCAAATGATTCATAAGTTCCTGCTGAATAATACATAACGAGTACCTCCTGCTGTTTTTATTTTGTAATTAGATTGTACCTATATTCATTTTGCACCGCCATAAGCAAAAAAATACCCATGATAAATAATTTATCACAGGTAAAAAACTGTTGTTTTTTTTATCAAATTCCACAGTTTGATTAAATTTTAAATCTGTCTAACGCCATTTTAAACGAGTCTTGTATTACAAGTGCAAATCTATGGACTATTTTCTCCGGTTCTTCTTTCATATCATCTTTTATCCAGTCTAACATAAGACCCACAAAACTGTAAGAATATACCCTTGCTATAAATTTTTTATCTTCCTCACGCACCGTCATATCCACAGATTCTTCCTCTATAACACCCATCAAAAGATTGTCTGCAAGAGGTTTAAGGTATTTTTCCACCTGTTCCCTGTCAACGCAGTGATACACGTTCATTATAAAAGGTTTATTTTCCTGAACTGCCTTAAAAATCTGTATAAATCCCTGCTGCCATGTGTCATGTGTCTTTTTCTCTTCCAGAGCTTTTCTTGCGTCTTCAAGGCAGGACCACTCCACAAGGTCATAAATATCCTGAAAATGATAGTAAAACGTCATTCTGTTAATTCCGCAGTCCTCCGCAATATCACTTATTGTTATTTTGTTAAGAGGCTTCTTTAACAAAAGATTTTTTAATGACTGTTCAAGTGCCCTTTTTGTAATTTGTGACATATCAACACTCCTTGCCTTTAGTAGTATTTCGCGATTACATCATCCGACCAGATATGCGCTTCTATATATCTTTCAGGTCCCAAAAGCCCGTCGGGATTCCATTCCTGCGGGTATCCGTACTTCTCAATTATCTCCAGTATTTCATCGTAAGTATACAGCTTTTTTCTATACTCTTTGCCGTCATTTACTCTGTCGCTGAATGTGGGATGTGAGTCTCCGTAAGTAAAAGATATTGTATTTTTATCAAACTCGTCAATATCTATTTTGATAAATTCCGGCTTTTCATACCATGATGATAAAAAAGGACATTCTCCCACAACCATATATTGCGGAACCTGTCTTGTAATTATTCCACCTTTTTTCAGAAATTCTCGCCTCAAAATTTCTTCGTAATAATGGCGTTTTTCAAGATATTCTTCGCTTCTCTGATTGCAGAAGGCGTTGCTTTTCTCTGCCTTGAGTCTTTGCATTATCTTCTCCGCTTCTTCATCAGGCAATTCGGATATGTTTTTAAAGGGACCTAAATCACGGTCATAGTAATGGTAAAGGTACATGGGTGCCTCCTTCTTTAACCTATTATATTTTAATATTATCCATTTCCCCATCAAAAATCAACCTCCGCTCTATTTGCTTTATCCCCTCAAACATTGTAAAATATCCTCATACTTAACTCACAACTTTGAAAGGATAGGAATACATGAAGATAGTCATTGTGGGAGCGGGAGTGTCAGGACTCAGTGCCGGTATTTTTGCCTTGAAAGCCGGTTACGAAGTTGAGATATACGAGAAAAACAATGTTGCCGGAGGCTGTTGTTCATCATGGAAACGTGGTGATTTTACCATTGACAACTGCATCCACTGGCTCACAGGTACTAAAAAGGGGACCCCACAGTACAATGTGTGGAAAGAACTTGGCGTAATAAAGGATGACGAAGATTTCATACAAAGAGAATCTTTTTACACCTCCGAGTATATGGGACAAAAAATCACTTTATGGAGAGATTTGGAGAGAACGCGTAAGGAACTGCTTGAATTATCACCCGAAGATGAAAAAGAGATTACCCGTTTTATCGAATGTGTAAAGCTGGGAGAGGGCCTGCAGAATCCGTCAGATGACCCGGCGGAGAAAAACAGTGTTTTCAAAGAAGTTACTTTTTCTCTTTCAAGAGCCGAGATATTGAAAAGTCTTTTTGTATATTCGGGAATCAGCATTGAAGAATTTACCAATAAGATTAAGCACCCTCTCATCAAAAAAATGGCGGCAGATTTTATGTCAAAAGATTATGAAGCTTTGTGGCTTCCGATGGCATATTCCTTTTTTGTTGCCGGAAACGGAGACATTCCAAAGAGCGGTTCAAAAGGAATTGCAGACAGACTTGTTGCTACCTTTAAATCCCTTGGCGGCAGGCTTTACCTGTCCACACCTGTTAAGACGGTTTCAATCTCTGATAAAAAAGCCAAACTTCTGAAACAGATTTTTGTACCGTCAGGTAAAAATTTTTTCAAACCTAAGAAAATCAAAGTCCGCCGTGCTGACGGAATAATCCTTGAAAATGACAGTTTTGTCCCTGCCGATTACATAATATGTGCCTGTGACATTCACTACACCTACTATCACCTTCTTGGCAAAAAATACCTGTCAAAGCCTGTTTCAAAAGCTTATGCCAACCGTAAAAAGAATATAATATACAGCTCTTTTCAGGTTGCATTTGCTGTAGACGGCGAATTCAAGGAAATTGACGATACTCTTTATTTTGACTGCGATACCATTGATGTCGGCATGTCAAAGCATGACCGCTTATGTGTAAAAAATTACCGCAACTATGGAGACTACATTGCTCCCGCAGGCAAAACCGTAATCCAATGCAGTATAATCCAATACAGAAAAGACTCTGAATTCTGGATTAAATTACATGAAAACCCTACACTGTATTCAAATTATAAAAATAACATAGCCACGGCGATTAAAAATCGGATTGAGACAAAGTTTCCGCAGTATGAAGGGAGATTAAAAATCCTCGATATATGGACACCTTACTCTTACAGTTCAAGAAATCATTGCCATATGGGAGCATATATGCGTTTTATTACCAAAGTAATTAACCCAAGGATAATTATTTCTTCCGATGTCAAAAAACTTTCCAATGTTTATCTGGCAAGCCACTGGCTGAGATATCCCGGCGGTCTTCCAACCGCCGCAACAATGGGCAAGGTTGCCGTGGATAAAATTATCCTCACAGAAAAGGAGCATGCGAATTAACGCAACAATGACTCAATGTGTATCAATATTTACCACACATTGAGTCATATTTAACTTCCCCATGTTCGGAAATGTAAGCAAAAATCCGATCAAATTTTTCATTAAACTTATTTTGAAGACGCATTTTCTATATTTGAGGTCGCAATTTGCGGCCTCAAATCAGCATATTCATCCTCTATCAGTTGAAAACAAAAACTTTCCGATAACCTTGCATTTTATCTTGTTAAATTAACAGTTGTACTAACTGTTCCTCCACCAGTACCATTATCTTCACCAGTAGTAACTGCTAAAACATTTATTGGTGAAATTAGTAATGTTACTATTAATAATAATGAAAATATTAATTTAATTTTTTTCATA
>JBNMKN010000040.1:0-15034 GCA_050874365.1 Butyrivibrio sp.
ATACCTTCCTCATGTGCCTTTGATATCTTCTCAGGAAGAAGAAGACGGTTAGTAAGGTCTCTTGATACCTCACCTGCAATAAGGTCACGCTGTGTTGAAGCAACAGCGGCATTCTTATTGGAATTTTCCTCCATGGCATATTTATTAGTCTGCTGGATGAGACCAAGGATAGATTCGTCAGTTGTGTTGGATTTACGAATCATCTGTCTCTGATAACGATAAATAATGTATGTCTTGGCAAGAACAAATTTACGTTCTGCCATGAGCTTCTGTTCGATAATATCCTGAATTTCTTCAACCTGTAATGTGTTGACACCTAATTTTTCGATAGATGCCACAATGCCGTGAATTTTCTCATCTGAAATTCGTTCGCTTATAGGCACTTCATCGTTAGCCTTATGGATTGCGATTATTATTTTACCGCGGTCATAAGTTACTTCTCGTCCATCTCTTTTAATAACCTTCATATAAGTTTCCTCCCAAAACCTGTAAAGTGGAATCAAGTCCACGTGGCATATTATAGCACCTGACATATACTATGTCACTACATTTTGTTGAATGTTTTTAATAAATACAATTTTTAACACAAGATATTGTGGTACTAATAATCAGACAATTATTAAACTTCGGCGTACATTTCAGAAACAATACAAAATCTCGACACACAAATATCACAATTGCCAAATATACTCATTGTAATGTAAAATATAGGTAAAGAAAGGCGGGTGGAAGTATGGCAATAGAAATTTTTAACCGGTATGAGAAAAAATATATGATTGACAAATCCGTATATGAAGCAATTACCGGATATCTTACCGATTACATGAAGCCGGATCGTTATTGTATTGACGGAAAAAAATATACAATATGCAATATATATTTTGACACGGATACGGATGAACTGATAAGACGTTCCATTGACAAGCCTGTTTATAAAGAAAAATTAAGGCTGCGTTCCTATGGGACACCTTCCGATGACAGTGAAGCGTTTATTGAAATCAAGAAAAAATACAAAGGTGTCGTTAATAAAAGAAGAACAACCATGACGCTTAAAGAAGCAGAAGATTTCATATATAAAGGAATAATTCCCGACTCGCCGGAAGTCAACAGACAGGTGCTTAATGAAATAAGTTATTTCCTTAATTACTATAAGGTATCGCCTAAAGTATATATATCATATGAAAGAAGTGCGTTTTACGGAATTGAGGATGACAGCTTCAGAGTAACTTTTGATGACAACATTCTTGCAAGAAGAGACGAACTTGACCTTAGAAAAGGGACTTTCGGCGAGCCGATTCTTGATAAGGATAAATTACTTATGGAGGTCAAAACCTCAGGCGGAATACCGATGTGGTTTCTGCCGGTTTTATCGGAATACGGAATCTACCCTATATCATTTTCAAAATACGGAACTGAGTACAGAAATTATTTTACAAATCATAAAGGAGACATAGCCTATGTTTGAAACAATTTTAAAAACAACAGACACATCTACAATATCAATGCCCCAGTCGCTTATATGTATAGGCACGGCACTTATACTTGGACTTGTTATTTCAATATGTTATATGTGTACCCAGAAAAAAGGAAGCTACACAAAAGATTTTGCCATAGCACTTACAATTCTGCCTGCCGTTGTTGCAATCGTAATTATTCTTGTTGGAAGTAATGTGGCGAGAGCATTTTCCATTGCGGGAGCGTTTGCACTTGTAAGATTCAGAAGTATCCCCGGTAATTCAAAAGACATTGCGGTGGTATTTCTTACAATGGCGGTGGGACTTGCCGCAGGACTCGGTTACATAGCATTCGGTGCATTGGGAACAATAATTATTGTGCTTGTCATTGTGATTCTTTCATTATCCGGTTTTGGTGAAAATAAGAGTGAAGAGAAGCTTTTGAGAATATTGATTCCTGAAAGCCTCAATTACAAAGACGCATTCAAAGATGTTTTTGACAAATATCTGAATCATTACGAAATGAAGAATGTAAAAACAACCAATATGGGTTCAATGTTTGAACTGCAGTATCTTGTAATGGCAAAAAAAGATATGGATGAAAAAGCATTTATTGATGAAATCAGGTGCAGAAACGGCAATCTTAATATTTCCCTCGGAATGTTGCCGGACAAACATGACACAATGTTGTAAAACTTTCTTGACATTAGCATAAAATAAATATAAATTAAATCTTATAGGTATAAGCCTGTAGGATTTAATTTGTGGAGGATTCATTAAATGAGAACATGTTATTGTAAGAAATGTGGAACGGCTAATGAAATAGAGGAGACGATGGAAAAGTTCTTCTGTGCCAACTGCGGAACAGAGAACAGTGTACCACAGAAAGCGTCATCTGATGCGGCACCACAGAATGTAAGCGAAGATAAGCCGGCAGAAACTTCATCTTTTATTTACGGCAGTGTGGATATGGCAGCAAGCAAAGAGGAACCGGAAGAGAAAGCTGAACAGAATACGGATGCACCTGTGCAGACACCTGTATATTCTTATGGAGAACAGAATGTCGCTTCAGGCTCGTATACAGAACCAGTGTCAGCAAAGCCTGTTAAAGTCAAGAAGAAAAAGACAGGACTTATTGTTACACTTGTTGTACTTGTGGCTGTAATCGTAGCAGCGGTTGTTTTACTTATTACACCTGTTAAATCACCACTTCCTATTAAATTCAGATGTGATGACTGTAACAAGATAAAATACAGTGAAAAATACGAAGTAGAATACGAAGATACAGGAAAAGTTGAAGAACACTATATCTGCAAGGACTGCTTTAAGGAAAACGGATACGAGGAACAGTAATGTTAGAACTAAAAGAAAATGTTCTTGATACGGATACATATCTATATCTTAGAAAAAAAGTAGGCTGGATAAAGCTTACAGACAGACAGGCAGGACAGGCTGTTAATAACAGCCTGTTTACTGTGTGTGCATATATGGATGGTGAACCTGTGGGAATGGGCAGGGTAATAGGCGACGGAGCCGTAATATCCTATATCCAGGACCTCGTTGTTATACCTGAGGCACAGAAAAAAGGAATAGGCGGACAGATACTTTTAAGGTTGAAGAGATTTGTTGAAGAAATCACTGAACCGGGAAGCAGGATGATGCTTTGTCTTATGTGTGCCAAAGGCAGGGAAAAGTTCTATACAGACAACGGTTTTACCGCAAGACCTACGGATAAGCTGGGTCCCGGTATGATTATATATATCGATAAAGATGATAACAGGGAATCACAGACTACATAAGTGATTCCCATTTTTCATATAATTCATTCTGCTTTTGTTCAAGCTCTGATTTTTGGCTGCTTAACTCGGTCAGTTTATTAATGTCCGTGTATATTTCTTCTTTTGTCAGCATTGAATCAATTTCAGAAAGCTTCTCGTCGATTTCAGAGATTTCTTTTTCACATTTTTCAATTTCATTTTTGCGACGGCGCTCTTTTGCCTGTTCTTCTTTCTGAAGTATACGGTCCTCTTTGGAAGCGGAGACTGTAACTGTGGCTTTGGAAGAGACAGAAGCGGGAGTCTGCACACTTTTTTCCAGATAATAGTCATAATTACCTATATAATTGGTAATTGTATTGTTTCTCAAATCCAATATTCTTGTGGCTACCGTGTTAATAAAATATCGGTCATGGGATACAAAAAAACATGTTCCTGTGTATTTATTAAGTGCACTTTCAAGGATTTCTTTGGATGCCATATCAAGGTGGTTGGTTGGCTCATCAAGGAGCAGAAAGTTAGCATTGGAAAGCATAAGCTTTGCTAAAAGGACACGGCCTCTTTCACCGCCGCTCAGTTCGCCGATACGTTTGAATACGTCATCATCGGTAAAAAGAAAAGCAGCCAGTACATTACGCACCTTGGTATTGTTCATGTCGGGATAAGTGTCCTGAATTTCGTCAAAAAGAGTCTTATTCATATCAAGAACCTGATGCTCCTGGTCATAGTAACCGCAGGTAACATTGGCACCGAGACGGCAGGTTCCCGAATCGGCATCGATTATTCCGTTTATTATTTTTAAAATAGTGGTCTTGCCCGTACCGTTGGCACCGATTAAGGCGACACGTTCACCACGTTTGATTTCAAAGTTAATACCGTTAAAAAGATGGTTATTGCCAAAACTTTTTGAAAGGTTGGTAACAGTGAGAACATCATTGCCGCTTACAACCGAAGGCTCTAAATCAATGCGCATACCTGCGGATTCGGATAAAGGCTTGTCAACAACCTCCATTTTGGACAGAAGCTTTTCACGGCTTTCCGCACGTTTTATGGATTTTTCACGGTTAAACTGCTCTAACTTGTCAATAACCTCCTGCTGATGTTTAATTTCACGCTGGTTATTAAGGTAGGCTTTCATTTCGGCGTCCCTTAATGCGGCTTTTTTAACGGAGTAGTCGGAATATGAGCCTGAAAAAACTGTGACATTGCCCCTGTCGATTTCAATTACCTTTGTAACAATCTTATCAAGAAAATAACGGTCATGGGATACGATAATTACGCTTCCCTGATAGTTCTTAAGGTAGGTCTCAAGCCAGCTTATTGACGGTAAATCAAGGTGGTTCGTCGGCTCATCAAGAAGCAGTATGTCGGGCTTTGTTAAAAGGAGGCTGCATAACGCAACACGGGTTTTCTGACCTCCCGAAAGAGAGGATATCTTTTTGTCAAATTCCTCCTCAGTAAATCCGAGTCCTTTTATGACTCCGGTTATTTCACTTCTTACGGCATAACCGTTCTGCTGTTCAAATTCGTGGTTTAACCTTGTGTATTTTTCAAGCATTTCATCAAGAACATCACCTTCGGCATTTCTCATATCAATTTCCAACTGCCTTATGGAAAGTTCAAGTGCCATTACATCCTGTTTTACCGAAAGAACCTCTTCATAAATGGTGTTGCTGCCGTCTATGCTCTGATGTTGGGCAAGATATCCCATTGTTTTGTCCTTGCTGATTGTAACGGAGCCGTCATCTGGAGCAAGTTCGCCTATTATAATCTTTAAAAGAGTGGACTTGCCGACGCCGTTGGCACCTACAATAGCTGCTTTCTCACCATCTTCAATGTGAAAGGATACGTTATTAAGAATTGTGTAATCTATAAAAGTTTTACTTATGTTGCTGCAATTTAAAATCATTTCTATAACCTGCTTATTGTATTTTTTACCAGAGTAACCATATTAAGTTCTGCTTTTTTGGCAATGGCGGTAACTTCACTATGGGATAATTCTGTGGAAGAAAGACCTGCCGCCTTATTGGTTATTAAGGATATACCGAGTATTTTCATACCACAATGTCTTGCCACGATTGTTTCCGGAACAGTTGACATACCCGCCGCATCCGCACCGAGAACGGAGATACCTCTTATTTCAGCAGGGGTTTCGTATTGCGGACCTCTGAAAAAGCAGTAGACACCCTCATCTACCGGGATATGGTGTTCTTTTGCCACCTCTTTGGCGGTTTCGATATATTCTTTTGTATATACTTCTGTCATGTCCTTAAAACGTGGTCCGAATTCGTCAAGGTTGGGACCGCGGAGAGGAGACGGACACATATAGCTTAAATGGTCTGTTATCAGCATTATTGAGCCGGGATTAAGGCTTGGTTTTATGCCGCCCGCCGCATTGGTAACCACAAGTTTTCCTATGCCAAGCTTTGCAAATACCCTTATAGGGAGAGTGACGGCATCCATATCATGTCCCTCGTAATAGTGGAATCTGCCGCTCATAACAATCACTTTTTTACCTGAAATTGTACCGCACACAAGCTCACCTGCGTGTCCCTTAACCGTTGAAGCGTGAAATCCCGGAATGTCGCTGTATTTAAGAATGACAGGGTCCTGAACCTCGTCAGCTAACGGGCCGAGACCTGAACCCAGTATTACGGCAATTTCCGGGGTAAAATTGATTGAATCTGATATATATTCTGCTGCGTTATTAATAACGTCAATAATGTTTTCCATGTGTAATCCTCCCTTGTTATGCACTTTTCGCAATTCCCGCCCACCTCAAACTCCCATAAAATACTGTATGCACAGCATTTTATTCCGTTTTCGGTGTCCGTTGCGTCATAGGTCAGAATTACTCATTCGTGCAAGCACGTTCGCAATTCTGACTTATGACACTTATACCGTTAAATTATATCTTAGATAACAAAGGATTGCAAGAAACATAAAAACGGTGGTATAATTTATAAAAATATTTTTAATGCGAGGAATAATGACATGTTAAAATGTGAGAATCTCGTTAAGGTTTATTCAGGCTGCAGAGCTGTGGATGGGCTTAACCTGGAACTTGATACGGGAAGGATATATGCACTTCTCGGACCTAACGGAAGCGGTAAGTCAACTTTCATGAAAATGGTAGTCGGACTTATAAAACCTACAGAAGGAAAGATTTATCTTGACGGTGAAGAAATCTCTGATAAGACAAGGGCAAGGATTACATATATGCCAACGGAGAATTACTTTTACAACTATATGAAGATTAAGGATATAGCGTCTTTTTATAAAGATTTCTATAAGGATTTTGATGAGAACAGAATGTACGGATTACTTGACAGAATGGAATTACATTTTGACGGTAAGGTAAGGAATATGTCAACGGGTATGCTTGCAAAGCTCAAAATAGCAGTAGCAATGGCAAGAAATTCAAGAGTTATTCTTCTTGATGAACCTTTGAACGGCATAGATATAATTGCAAGAGAACAGGTTATGAATGCAATAACCGAATATGTTAATCAGGATAAGATAATTATCGTATCAAGTCACCTTGTAGATGAACTTGAACATACGGCAGGAGGAGCTGTTTTTATTAGAAATGGCAGGGTTGTCATGGCAGGCAATACGGAAGATATAAGAAGCCATAATGACAACAAATCCCTTGTTGAGTTATATAAGGAAATCTATGGAGGAACATATAATGGGTAAACTTATTAAATACGAATTTCGCAAAGATTCCGGTACTTATTTTACATTGTTCGGTATTCTTGTGGTTACAGAAATATATTTTATTATAAGCTTTTTACTTAAAAGCAGTATTAATATGGGAATGGCACTTGTTTTAGCCGAACTTGGCGGAGCCTGCGGTATTTTTGCACTTATGATTCATGGCGCTGTGTCATACTCCAAGGAAATTAACTCAAAGTATAGCTATATGACCTTTATGACACCTAATTCGCCATATAAGATTGTGGGAGCCAAATATTTGTCACTTCTTATAGTTACGGTAGCCGGTACAATGATATTCAGTCTTTTTCTTGGGCTTAATGTCAAACTTATAACTGACAGGTATAGTGAAGTACGTATGATTACTTCAGTGATTGATGAACTTGGTCAGACGTTAGGCTGGAATACAAGCTCATATGTAGCTTCATTTTTAGCGTCACTTGTTACCATGATGATAAGCTTTTTCTTTAGTGTCAGCTGTGCATACGTTGCAATAACACTCAGTACAACAGTTCTTGCCAATAGAAAGGGAAAAGGCTTTTTAGCTGTAGTATTCTTCTTTGTGATTATAATAATAACATCATTAATAATAAGAAAGATTCCTGTATTGAATTTTGGAGATACATTTTTTGAAAATCTTGCAGGTAATGTTTATATTTATCTATTCAGGGCAGGTCTTATATTGTGTAGTTACCTGTTCATATCACATATGCTGAAAAAGAAAATAAGCTTGTAATTTGACGGTATGGAGGGATTGTATTGGAAGGAAACGAAATATCACTTGCTGTTATTAAAAGGCTTCCAAGGTATTTCAGATATCTTGAGGAGCTTATTGACAGCGGTGTGGAAAGAATTTCATCAGGCGAATTAAGCCGCAGGATGAACGTGACGGCTTCACAGATAAGACAGGACCTTAATAATTTCGGAGGTTTCGGTCAACAGGGTTACGGTTATAATGTAAAATATCTTCACAGCGAGATTGCCAAAATTCTTGGAATCGATAAGATTCACAGCATAATAATCGTGGGAGCCGGAAATCTTGGTAAAGCACTTGCCAATTACGCCAACTTTGAAAAAAGAGGTTTTGTCGTAAAAGCAATGTTTGATACCAATGAAGCACTTATCGGTAAAGAATGCAGGGGTGCGGTAATCAGACCGATGAGTGAAATGGAAGCTTTTATTAAAGATAACAATATTGAAATCCTTGCGCTGACGATTCCGAAGGGCAGTGCAACGGAGGTAGTACAGACTGCGATTAAGGCAGGAATTAAAGGAATATGGAATTTTGCCCATATTGATTTAGAGGTGCCTGACAATGTGGTGGTTGAAAATGTTCATTTGTCAGAGAGCCTTATGACACTTTCTTATAATATTACGAGGTTGCACTAGATAAATGTCAGTAACGATAGAAGATGTGAAGAAAAATGTGGCATATAAACAATTGCCGATAGTGATTCTTGATGAACGGTGGCATCGTCTTTTTCCCGAAAAAGATAAGACACCTGAGATAAAAAAACTTGAAAAAAATCTTGGTACATTGCTTAAAAGGCAGGGACAGATAACCAATGACTTAAAGGCTTTAAGAAAAATTAAAAATGACCTGATGAAGGAAATTATTGATAATTCTGCGGATACGGGAGAAGCTGACGCCAAGAGAAACAAAATAATGGCACGTAACCAGAAGCTTGTTCTTGAGGCAAAAGAAAAGATAGAAAAGCTTGAACAGGAAGAAATCGAAATTCCGGGCAGGATAAGAGACGCCAATATTGAGCTTGTAATCCAGGGAATAGATGAATGTTACAGGCGGATACACGATAATTATGACGATATCCAGCTTCTTGGAAAATGGATTAATGAAATGAGAGTCGAGCTTAAGAAAAAAGTCCTCATAAAACAGGACAAGGAAATTAAGAACACAGAGATTTATTCGTATATGCATGACCTTTTAGGTCCTGACATGATAGAAATATTTGATAATAAAAAGGGATAATTATGAAGTACGCATTGACAGGCAGAATGTCAAAAGAAGTTGATAGATATACAATAGATAAGATGGGTGTTCCGTCTTTGGTTCTTATGGAAAGAGCAGCAGTCAGTACAGCTACGAAGGTTGCAGAGATTGTTGCTCTTTTCAGACGTAATGTAAGAATACTGGCGGTGTGCGCAAAAGGCAATAACGGAGCCGATGCGGCAGCCGCGGCAAGGATATTGTCGTGGCAGGGCGTGGCTGTTGATATTGCCGTAATAGAGGATGACAGAAACGGAACAGAGGAATTTGCCACACAGATTACCATTGCAAAGAACAGCGGTCTTAACTTTGTGACCGTTTCTGCTATACCGGAATATGATATAATAATAGATGGTATTTTTGGAACAGGTCTATCAAGGGACGTTGGGGGCATATATGCCGATGCGATTGACCTCATTAACGGTTCCAATAATGTTGTGGTAAGTGTTGACATTCCGTCCGGAATAGATTCCGAAACGGGAGCGGTTCTTTCCAAAGCAGTTAATGCCGATGCCACCGTTACTTTCGGCTACAACAAAGTCGGTAATATGATATATCCGGGAAAAGAGTTAAGCGGAGAGGTTACGGTAGCGGATATAGGTTTCTGCCCGGAAGCAATCAAGACTCTTAATCCGTGTATGTATTTTACGGAAGAGGATTTGAAAAAAATTCCTGACAGGGAGGCATATTCCAATAAAGGAACCTATGGAAGAATTCTTGTCATTGCAGGAAGCCGTGATATGAGCGGAGCCGCATATTTAAGCGGAGCCGCAGCTTATAGGACAGGTGCGGGACTTGTAGAGGTTCTTACCTATGAGGGCAATACGGATATAATTAAGAAACTGCTTCCGGAAGCAATCGTGACGGGATATTCCGAAGATAATTATGCCGGCGTGCTTGAAAGCTGTTTAAAGAAAGCAACCTGTGTTATTCTTGGCCCCGGACTTTCAAAAGATATAGCAGCACATAACATAACGGAAGAGGTACTTAGACGTTGCGAAGTGCCGCTTATTATAGATGCGGATGCGCTAAATATTATTGCCGAAGATATATCGTTATTGAAAAATTATTCCCGTGTTGCTATAATTACACCGCATATCGGTGAGCTTGTGAGACTCACGGGACTTACCAAAGAAGAACTCCTTAATGACAGTGTTGCGGCTGCAAAACGTTTTGCAAAAGAATTTAATGTCATTCTTGTTATGAAGAATGCAGTTACTGTTGTTGCAGAACCCTACGAAAACGGCAGGGTATATATAAATGCATCAGGAACGGGAGCAATGTCTAAAGCCGGTATGGGCGATGTTCTGACGGGTGTTGTTGCGGGAATGATTTCTCTTAGGCTTGAACCGTTTTCGGCAGCCTGTATGGGTGTATATTTACACGGTATTGCAGGAGAAATAGCGGAAGAGGAACAAGGCACACATTCTGTTATGGCAGGAGACGTTGTTAATACACTGGGAAAGGCAGTTAATAAATAGTAAAGGAAAATTGAAATGGAAGAATTTACAAGAACATATTCGGTTATTCATCTTGATTCAATATATAAAAATATAGAAGAAGCAAAGAAAAGGGTCGGAAGCGATACCAAAATAATGGCAATCGTAAAAGCTAATGCTTACGGACACGGTGCTGTGGAAGTGGCAGGAGCAATCAAAGATAAAGTATACGGATTTGCCGTTGCAACCGTAAGGGAAGCCCTTACATTAAGGGAAAGCGGTGTTAACAATCCTATACTTGTACTTGGGTATGTATGCAAGGCAGAGTATGAATCTGTCATAAGAAATAATATTATTTTTGCCATGCTTACAAAAGAAATGGCAAAAGATATATCAGAGTGTGCCGTAAGGATAGGGATTACAGCAAAGTGCCATATTAAGATTAACACAGGAATGAACAGAATTGGTTTCCCTGTAGATGAGGAAGCAATAGATGATATAGCAGAGCTTACGGGTTATGAAGGACTTGACTGCGAAGGCATCTTCATGCACTTTGCAACGGCGGACAGCATGGATAAAAGCTATGCAAAACACCAGTTTGAATTGTTTATGGATGTTATCGCAAAACTCGAAAAAAGAGGTGTACACTTCAGAATAAGACATTGCGCCAACAGTGCGGCAATAATCGACCTGCCTGAATATAAGCTTGATATGGTAAGAGAAGGCATTATTTTATACGGACTTAAGCCAAGTGATGAAGTAGACGCTTCAATGAAATATTATCCTGCACTTGAACTTAAGACTCATGTTATTTTTGTAAAAGGACTGGGTGCAGGCGAAAGCATAAGCTACGGAAGGACTTTTGTAACTGACAGACCGATGAAAATTGCCACCGTTGCCATTGGATATGCCGATGGTTATCCAAGATCACTTTCCAATAAAGGATATGTACTTATCCATGGGAAAAAAGCAAAAGTAGTCGGCAGGGTATGTATGGATCAGATGATGATTGATGTAACAGACATACCTGATGTTAAGGTTGAAGATGTGGTAACAGTTGTCGGAAAAGACGGCAATGAAGAGATTACCTTTGAAGAAGTAGGAGAACTTTCAGGAAGATTTAATTACGAATTTGTATGTGATATTTCTGAAAGAGTAGAGAGAAAATACGTTTAGTATTGAATAAACACACATGATACTGGAGATAATGCTTATATCATAAACGAAAGGTCGTGTGTTACTTGAATATCAAAAGGGGAGACATTTTTTATGCTGACCTAAGACCCGTGGTCGGCTCTGAACAGGGTGGTGTAAGACCTGTACTTATTGTCCAGAATGATACGGGAAACAGGCACAGTCCCACTGTGATAATTGCAGCAATTACCTCACGAATGAAACATAAGCTTCCGACGCATGTTGAAATCGATTCAAAAAGGTATGATATGATTAAAGATTCTGTTATTTTACTTGAACAGTTACGAACAATAGATAAAGCAAGACTTAAGGATAAAGTATGTCATCTTGATAATGAAATAATAACGAAAGTTAACGAGGCACTTATCACAAGCCTTGAAATACAACATACATAAGAAGGAGATTTGTTATGGTCTATGGCCATTTTGGTATTGGAATAGTTTTATTTGTTTTTTTTCTGGTAATTGATGTTATTCTGTATGCGTTCAATGCAGCAATACGGATGCTCAGTCCGAACGATATAGCCGAAAGCAGGGAAGGCAAGGCAAAATACAGGGAGATGATTTCAAAGATTCTTGAGTCTCCGTCACGGTTTAATGACACAGTGAACATAATTGTGTATATTACCAACATCGTTGCCGGAAGTTACATATTGGGTTCATTGGCAAGAAGGGTTATCCTGGCTGTCAACGGAGACAAAACATGGGTATATATTGTACTTGCAATAGCCATGATACTTGTCTTTATAATTTTCGGAGTGATAATTCCGGAAAAGTGCGGAAGGCGTAAACCTGTAAAGACAGCAATCAGACTTGTAAAGTATGTGCGTTTTCTTATGCTTGTGCTTTCACCTGTTGTTTTTGTTACAACTGCGATTGCCAAAGGGATTCTCAGGATTTTTGGCATTAAAAATCCCGATGCTGAGGAAAATGTTACCGAGGAAGAAATCATTACAATGGTTAATGAGGGTCAGGAACAGGGTGTTCTGGAAGCCGGAGAGGCTGAAATGATTACCAATATTTTTGAACTTGGAGACAAACACGCCGGGGATATCATGACCCACAGAAGCAATATAGAAGCAGTTGAAAGCACAATTACCCTTGATGATTTTATCCAGAACCATATAGAAGGTAAATATTCAAGATTCCCTGTTTACGAAGGCGATATTGACAATATTGTGGGAACAATCCATATAAGGGATGCACTTATTTTTTACAGAAATATTCCTAACCGTAAGAAGCTTCTTAAGGATATAAAAGGTCTTTTAAGAAAACCTTATATGGTTCCGGAGACCATGGACATAGATGATATGCTTAAGGATATGCAGGAGAAAAAAATCCACATGGGTATTGTTGTGGATGAGTATGGCCAGACTTCGGGAATTGTATCCATGGAGGATATTATAGAGGAAATCGTAGGTAACATCCTTGATGAATACGACGAGGAAGAGGAAGTTGTCGAATATGCAGGAGATGATACTTATGTGGTTGACGGTCTCACAGAGATAGAAGATATTAACAGCCTGTTGGGAATTAAGATTGAAAGTGATGATTTTGAGACCCTTAACGGTTTTTTAATATCAAAGCTTGGCAGAATTGCATCCGAAAATGAAACCGAGGTTATCGAAGCGTATGGGTTCAGTTTTAAGATATTGGAAGTTACTGGCAATGTAATCCGAAAGGTTGAAATAACAAAAACAGATAAAAAGGAAGGTATTGACGATGAGCAATTACAAAATTGAAACAAAGTGTATACAGAGCGGATACACACCAAAGAAAGGGGAACCAAGAGTTTTACCTATCTATCAGAGCACAACATTTAAGTATGACACAAGCGACCAGATGGGCAGGTTATTTGACCTTGAAGATTCAGGATATTTTTACACAAGACTTCAGAATCCTACCAATGATGCGGTAGCAGCCAAAATATGTGACCTTGAGGGTGGTGTAGGTGCAATACTTACTTCCTCAGGACAGGCAGCCAACTTCTATGCGATGTTTAATATATGTGAAGCGGGAGGACATATTGTAGCATCTTCTGCAATTTACGGAGGAACATTCAATCTCCTTGGTACAACAATGAAAAAACTCGGAATTGACTGTACTTTTGTATCCCCTGAAGCGGATGAAGCAGAATTACAGGCAGCTATAAGACCTAATACAAAACTTATCTTTGGGGAAACAATTTCCAATCCTACACTTGAAGTTCTTGATATCGAACTTTTTGCAAAAGTTGCACATAAAAACGGAATACCTCTTATTGTAGACAATACTTTTGCTACACCTATTAACTGCAGACCGTTTGAATTCGGTGCTGATATAGTTGTCCATTCCACAACGAAATATATGGACGGACATGCAACACAGGTAGGCGGCTGCATCGTTGACAGCGGTAATTTTGACTGGATGGCGCATAAAGATAAGTTTCCGGGACTTACAACAAGGGATGAGTCTTATCACGGAATTATTTATGCAGAGAAATTCGGCAAGATGGCTTACATAACAAAATGTACAACACAGCTTATGAGGGATTTAGGTTCCATACCTTCTCCTAACAACTGCTTTTTACTTAACCTCGGGCTTGAAACCCTTCATCTTCGTGTTCCACGTCATTGTGCCAATGCACTTGCGGTTGCAAAATATCTTAAAAATAACGAAAATGTTGAATGGGTTAACTATCCTGACCTTGAAGGAGACAAATACCATGACCGTCAGTTAAAATATATGCCAAACGGAACCTGCGGCGTTGTGACTTTCGGACTTAAGGGCGGAAGGGATGTTGCCATAAAATTTATGGATAATCTTAAACTTGCGGCAATCGTTACACACGTTGCGGACAGCAGAACTTCTGTTTTACATCCTGCAAGCCATACACACAGGCAGCTTACGGATGAACAGCTTAAGGCAGCAGGCGTTAATCCTGACCTTATCAGATTCTCTGTTGGTACAGAAAATGTTGAGGATATCATTGCGGATATAGAGCAGGCTTTAAAGGCTGCAACTGTATAACTTGAATAGATATGCCATCTTCGGGAATAATATTTCCGGAGGTGGCATTTATGTTTGAAACAGTATATATTCTGGGAGAAATAGAAGGGCATGACGGAGGCGGTTCTGATAAAAACACAAAATATGATGAGATAATTCCAAGGCTTGTGTCCATAGAAAACAATGATGATGTTGATGGCGTTTTGTTTGTTATTAATACCATGGGAGGAGACGTATCGGCGGGACTTGCCCTTGCGGAAATGATAGCGGGGCTCAGTAAACCTACGGTATCCCTTGTAATAGGGGAAAGCCATTCCATAGGAGTACCTATAGCGGTGGCTGCGGATTACTCATTTATAGTAAAAAGTGCAACTGTTGTTATCCACCCTGTAAGAATGACGGGAACAATTTTAGGAACGAGACAGACCTACAGGCAGTTCAGGTCCATACAGGACAGAAT
>JBNMKN010000041.1:0-14969 GCA_050874365.1 Butyrivibrio sp.
AGAATAGACGACACCCATTATGTACTCGGTTCTGTAATGGGACCACATCCTTTCCCTACAATCGTGCGTGATTTTCAGGCTGTAATTTCAAAAGAGAGTAAAGCACAGATTCTTGAACTTGAAGGAAGACTTCCTGATGCAGTGATTGCCTGCGTAGGCGGTGGCTCTAATGCAATCGGTTCTTTCTACAATTATATTGAGGACGAAGGCGTAAGACTTATAGGCTGTGAGGCTGCGGGAAGAGGTATTGATACCAAAGATACGGCGGCTACAATTTCAACAGGAAGACTTGGTATTTTCCATGGAATGAAATCATATTTCTGTCAGGATGATTTTGGACAGATTGCACCTGTATACTCTATCTCGGCAGGACTTGATTATCCGGGAGTAGGACCTGAACATGCAGACCTTTATGACAGAGGCAGGGCAGAATACGTTGCAATAACGGATGACGAAGCGGTAAATGCTTTTGAATACCTGTCAAGAACAGAGGGAATTATTCCTGCCATTGAAAGTGCCCATGCGGTTGCCCATGCGATTAAACTGGCACCGACAATGGATAAAGACCAGATAATGATTGTAACCGTATCAGGCAGAGGCGATAAAGACTGTGCAGCAATAGCAAGATATAGAGGAGAAAATATCTATGAGTAGAATTAGTGACGCATTTAATAATAAAAAAGCATTTATTCCGTTTATAACAAGCGGGGACCCTGATGTTAATACAACAATCAAAGCCGTAAAAGCAATGGCTGAAGCAGGGGCTGATATCATAGAGCTTGGAATACCTTTTTCAGACCCCACCGCAGAAGGTCCTGTAATTCAGGAGGCGAATATAAGGGCTCTTAAAAACGGAATTACAACGGATAAAGTTTTTGATATGGTAAAAGAAATCAGAAAAGAGGTAAAAATTCCTCTTGTATTCATGACTTATGCCAACGTTGTATTTTCTTACGGCACAGAAAAGTTCATGAAAAATTCTGCCGAGGCTGGAATAGACGGCATTATTATTGCCGACGTTCCTTATGAGGAAAAAGAAGAATTTAATTCGGTAAGCAGAAAGTACGGAATTGATTTTATTTCATTAATCGCACCAACAAGTTGTGACAGAATCGGCATGATTGCAAAGGAAGCCGAGGGCTTTGTATACTGTGTATCTTCACTTGGAGTAACAGGAACCAGAAGTAAAATAACAACGGACATTTCCCAAATGGTCAACAGCGTCAAAGAAGCCAAAGACATTCCTTGTGCTGTTGGATTCGGTATTTCAACGCCTGAACAGGCAGCAGAAATGGCGAAATATGCCGATGGTGTTATAGTAGGTTCTGCCATTGTAAAAAAATGTGCGGAATATGGAGAAAATTGTATTTCCCACATATATGATTATGTAAAAAGTATGAAAAGTGTGTTAAAATAGAATCATAGTACCATTTGGTTTGGGAGGTGATTCTTAAATGCAGATTGAAATAGAAATAGATGATTATATTTCGTTTGATTCATTTAAGGAAAGAAAGGCAGCAAGAGCCATTATTAAGGATGGCGACAGATTTTTACTTGTCCGTGGACCTGAGGGTGATTTAAAATTCCCGGGTGGCGGACAGGAAAAGGATGAGAGCCTTTCAAAAACGCTTTACAGGGAAGTTATGGAGGAGACCGGTTATGAAATAGCCAATGATACGGTAAGAGATTTCGGTACGGTAAAAGAGGTCCGTAAAAAGACCGGGACAGTGGTGATGCTGTCTTATTATTTTACCTGCCGTGTTACCGGAAAAAGTGAAGCACATAACGGAGATTATACACCTGTATGGCTTACTCTTAAGGAGGCTTTTGCGGTTAATTCCGGTATAAATGATTACGAAAAGTTTCCGTGGGTGTTGAGAGAGAACTTTGTTATGGATTATCTTTTACATAACAGATATGTTTCCATATATGACGATTTTAAGTGTATTGCGGGAGAATGTTCCCTTACCTGCTGCAAAGGCTGGAAAATATCTGTGGATGACGATACATATACAGAATGGGACGCATCCAAGAAAAAGTCAACCTTTGTCAGAGATGGCGAGAGGATAATGCGTCTTAACAGGGAGGGCAGATGTCCTTTTCTCAATAAAGACAATTTATGCGATATTGTGGCAGAGGAAGGACAGCATAAAATTCCTGATACATGCAGACTTTTTCCCCGTCAGATTAATGACTATGACGATTGCAGGGAGTATTCCCTTGTGTCCTGCTGTCCTCATGTAATTGATATTTACAGGGACAAAGCGATTACCTATAACAGGGATAATTGTGAGGAATTATTTCTTGTCCGTGACAGGATTTTTGATTATTTTGCGGATGAGAATAACAGTATTGTTGAAGCTGCACTTTTATCTTTTTATTACCTCGTATCAGATGATTTTGACGAAAAAGAACTTCGTATGGCTCTTAAAGACATTAATGCCTCAGAGGTCAGTACCGTTGAAGAGTGTAATGAGCTGTTTTATGATTTGGCTGTTAATTATGTTAAGGAGGGGCTTTATAAGGATTTTCTTCTTCCGATATTTGAACTTTCTGACAGGTTACAGAATCGTGGAATTAAGGAAAAAGATATTTTTAACTTCTCAAAGGAGTGGCATAATTACGACAGCCTTATGAGAAGGTACCTTTGTCTGGAGTTTTTTTCCAATCTTTATCTGCCTGACTATGACAAACGGAGCATGACGATTGCTTTGCAATGGATAATTATGGAGTATGTAACCATAAGACAGGCGGCTTTTCTTACATGGATGCGTGAGGATGAGCTTTCCTACGAGACAATGCGTGAGTGTATTACCGTAATTTCCAGAATGACAGGGTACGATGAAGATGATATAATTGAGTATATGGAAAGTATGTTTGAAGATATTATTTTTGAGCCTGCTTATATTGTTACGTTAATCGGAAAAATTTAGGAATGGATGGGTTGCATATGAGAAGACTTTTTGTACTGGATTCAAAGGATTATGACGGTACACATAATCTGATTGAAAAAAATACCGTAAGGGCTATAATCTGCCGCAACGGCAGATATGCCATGCAGCAGAACCGTGACGGAATTTACAAGATTCCCGGAGGCGGTGTGGAGAATAATGAAAGTCTTCTGGATACTTTGTGCAGGGAAACTTTGGAGGAAACAGGACTTGTTGTTATAAGGGATTCTGTCAGGGAAATCGGGGATGTGATGGAACTGCGCCGTGACCTTTTTGACCGGAACAACAAGTATGCATGCCGTACTTTTTTCTATTTTTGTGACGTGGAGGATGGGCAGCAACATACTCACATGACATTATCGGAGATAGAGAAAGGGTTTCATCCTGTTTTTGCAACGCTTGACGAGATAATAGAGAGTAACCGCAGGCTGGGAAAGGACATAACCTGCGAGAGGGACACAAGATTTCTTGAAATGTTACGGGACGGACTCGTATAGTATTACATATTCACATAAGGGAGGAAAATATTATGAATAAAAAAATTATAGTTTCGATAATTATTGCAATTCTGGTTATAGGTATATCGGTACCTGTTTTAATTTACAAAAGTCCCTATAAGTTTGACAAATTAGCGGATAGTTCAGAAGAATTTAACATAACATTGGTTGAAAACGGGGTTAAAGTTGAGGATGGCAGGTATCAGCCGGATAACAAAATATATGAAGTAAGTATACCTAAAGGAACTGATGAATATAATGAGATTGTTTCATTGTTGGAAAGCTGTAAATACTACAGAAAGACTAATTTTGAAGTGAAAAGATGTGAAAAACAATCAGCCACATATTCTTTGGTTGTGAGAAATGAGGATAATTCATTGTATATAAATTTTATAGACAATAACCTGATGTATTACGAGGGTAAATATTTCAATACGTCAATGTATGGAAAAGGGAAGATTGAAATAGTCGACAAGATAGTCGAGATAGTACATAATTATAACTAACAAAGTTTGAAAAAGGCCTTGTCCCATCAGGACAAGGCTTTTATTTATATCAGTTATTTCTTTCTTTAAGTGCATAAGCAAGGTTGATTGCGTGGTCGGAACATCTTTCAAGGTCTGTAACGACATCGGAGAAAATGATTCCCGATAAAGCGTCACAGTTAGAATTCATAAGACGCTCAACATGGTTATGGATAAGTTCTTTTTCGTAATTATCAACATTGCTTTCAAGCAGTTCAATTTCATCAAGCTTGCTGTAATCCTCTGTTTCAAAAATATCGATTGAGAGATAAACTGCATCGATTGTATCTTTCGCCATTGACTTAAGCTCGTCTATGGCAGATTCGGACAGAGAAGCTTTTTTGGAATTCATCTCCTCGATGTATTCGACGATGTTCTCTGCATGGTCTGAAAGCCTTTCAATATCCGTAACGGCAATTGTCATCATTGAAACACGTCGCATGTTTTCTGTAGTCAGGTCAAGTGTCTTTAACTGGAGCATTGCATCGGCGATGGAGTGGTTAAGTATGTTAACCGTTTCCTCGTTGCTGCGGACATCTGCAGCTCTTTCGGCGTTGTAGTCAAAGAAGCACTTAATTGCATTGTTAAGGTTGTTGGCAGCGATACGTCCCATACGGCATATCTCACGCTGGGTCTGGTGAAGTGCCACAGATACAGGGATGTTATCAAGCTGGTTCATATATACAAGAGACCTGTCCGAACGTTTTTTGTTCTCTTCCGGGTTGACAGGAATAATCTTTTCTGCAAGACGGATAATAAATTTGGTAAAAGGCAATTCCACAAGAACTGCAATAATAGCAAAAATTGTATGTGTATTTGCAATCTGACGTCCCACGTCATTAGGTGAAAGACGGCATATCCAGTCGGTAAGCGGAATAATATTAATAAGCGTTATAAGCAGTACGGCTCGTATGAGGTTAAATAAAAGATTGAGTACGGCTGTTCTTTTACCCTCTCTGTTAGCTGTAAGTCCTGCTAAAAGATTAGGAGTGACAGAACCTATGGCAGCACCTATTACGAGGTAGACCGCTGTGTTGTATGCTAAAAGTCCCTGAACTGCGAAAGTCTGGAAAATTACTATTGATGAAGATGAACTCTGAAGCAAAGCCGTAAAGCCGACACCAAAAGCAACTGCAAGAGCAGGATTGTCAAGAGTCGAGATGAAGTTAATAAACTCAGGCGAACTCTTAAGCGGTTCCACAACTTCTTTTATCATTGTGATACCGGCAAACAACATACCGAAGCCCATAATAATTGAGCCGATGTGCTTGACGATTGATTTTTTGAAAAAAAGATACATAACCGCACCTGTAAAAAGGATGAGCGGTGTGTAAAGGGCAAGGTTAAAAGCTGTAATCTGTGCTGTAATTGTTGTACCGATATTGGCACCCATAATTACGCCGATTGCCTGTGAAAGATTCATCATGCCCGAATTAACAAATCCGATAACCATAACATCGGTAGCGGAAGAACTTTGGACGAGGACTGTCATTAACAGACCGGCAAAGACCGCCACAACTTTATTTTTGGTAGCACACTCCAAAATGTTCTGGAGATTATCTCCACATGCGTTCTTTAATCCGGTTGACATAATACTCATACCGAATAGGAAGAGACCGACGCCTCCAAGCAGTTTAAATATGTCTGTAATCTGCATTATTTTTCCTCCGTTGGATTAAGTGCATAAAATGCCATCCCGTCTATCATACACTTTTTTTTATGAATTGTCATCACTTTGTAAAGAAAAAGTAAAATAGATGTAAAGACGGCATTTGTTTGACACTGTATTATGCCATGGATTATAATTAAATATATGTATTTACAGAGGAAAACAAATGGATACAAAAACAATCGAGAAATTCTTTAATTTTTATAAAAACGGGATAGGCGGCATACGTTCAATCGAGAATAAATTGCTGAAATGCTCCTATTCTTTTGAACAGTGGTCGGATGCTTTAAAGAGTAAATCCGAGATGATCAGGTACATTTATGATGAAAATGAGAAGCATATGAGGGATTTTCTTGGATTGAAAGAAGAAAATCTAACACCTGAAGTCGCAGATATGATGATAACTCATGTGGATTTCTTTATTTCCGAGGGGTACAGGGACTATAATGTGACAGCGTCGGCACTTAATCTTCTTATAGGATATTATAAGAATCATGAGCCGCTTTACAGACTTTTTGACTGCTATTACTTCATGGGTGTTACGTTAATGGAGGTTAATGAATACGAAAAAGCCTGTGAATATTTCAGAAGAGCGTTGGAGCTTTACCCTGACACAACTAAGTGCAAGGAGGATTACAGGCTTTTCAGGATAATGGCTTCATATTATTACAGGCTGGTAGCGGCTGTGTGTGATAAAAATGCAGGACCACGGACGGTTATTGAATATTATGAATCGGCTTTGAGTATATGGGTGGACCATCCCCTTGTTAATTTTGTGACCAATAAGAAAAAACAGGGCATAGAAAGTATGTTTAATATGCTTGTCTGTATGTATGTGGAAAAATACATCGAAAAAGAAACCGAGCCTGAGCAGTGGTTTAAGGATATTGTGGAACGGGAGTTCCTTGACCAGGCAGGCAGAACAGGCAATTTATACAACGTGGATAATAGGATTTTTGTTGTGTATTATAAGCTCCGCAAAAGGTCCGGCGGTATAACAAAAGGCGAATACAATATACAGATATGCAGAAAATACGAGTACGAAAAGACACTTCAGCAGAAATTTACCTATTACACCAAGAATTTTTTGCAGTTATATGATGACGAGACAAAGGATGAGGATTTTGATGTAAATGACGTAAGTTATATGAACAGATCCTATACATATATAGACGCTCTGATTCCGGAGATGATTAATATATTCAGAAAAAATGATTATATTGACGAGCTTATGACTTATTACAGTGAATTTCCTGTACTCACCCGTAATTACATAATTGATTATCTTATCGAAAATAATATTAAAAAGATTTTTATATATACGAAAGACGAAGAAACGGTAATCAATCTCCTTGAAAAAATATTTATGAACAGGCAGATTGTTACGCTTATCCATGAGAATATGGTAAGCAGGCTGGCAGGCTTAATAACAGGGTATATCCTTGATGAAGCTCCGTCCATGTTTGTGGGAACATTTGGGATAACTTCAGAATCAGGTGTCAATGTGAACAGGGACAGGATTATGCATTATGCCCGAAACGCAGGACTTATACATGATATAGGTAAAATTATGTGCACAGACATTGTTAATCTGCAGTTCAGAAAGATTTGTGACCTTGAATTTGACATAGTAAAGAAGCATGCCGAACGTGGAAGTGAGATGATTAAGTATATCCCTGCGCTTGCGGAATATAATGATGTGGTTCTGGGACATCATAAGGACTATAATGGTAAAGGCGGATATCCGCAAGGGTTTGACAACACGAAGTCGGAATACCGTATTTTTATCGATATCATAAAATTGTGCGACTGCATTGACGCTGCCACAGACGGACTGGGAAGAAACTACGCAAGGACGAAGCAGTTTAAAGATGTGTTAGCCGAATTTGAATTTGACAAAGGAACAAAATATTCGGACAGGATTGTAAATTTTATTTCAGGCAACGATAAACTGAAAAAAGAAATTGAGAGACTGACAGGTATTGAAAGACAGCATGTGTATTATGACATATACTACAACATGGTAAAGCCTGCCATAAAATACAGTAAAAAGGATGAGACCTTTATAAGAAAATACGTATCTTCGGATGAAGAAAGCGTAGCAGCCATAACAGGAAGAACAGGAGAGGAACAGCACGATATTGCCTGCACCTGCGAGAATAATCTGTACATTCTTACAAACGGAAATAATGATATTATAGGAAATATTGTTTTAAGGGAAAAAGGAGATACCTTAGATATAGTTGAATTGTTCATTAAAAAAGAACTTCGCAGGTTCGGAAACGGTTCAAAGCTTTTAGGTGAAATAGAAAAAATGGCAGCGGATGAAGGTTTTGCCAAAATAACGATACCTGAGGGCGATAACTGGCACAGCCTTGTTTTCTGCTACAGACGCGGATATTCCAAAAGTGCGGTGCAGGGAGTGATGGAAAAAATATTATGATATACAGATATGCCGAAATTAAAGATTTAGACGAAATCATGGGACTTTACAAAGAAGCCTCATTAAATGAATGGTGCACATGGGATGACAGTTATCCTAACACCGATATCTGCAAAAAGGACATAGAGACGGAAAGCCTGCTCTGCCTTGAAGATAACGGTGCAATTATAGCGGCGATTTCCTTTGACAGTGACGATACTGTGGATAATCTTGAATTGTGGAATAAAAAGTACAGGAATAAAGCCAGGGAGCTTGCAAGACTCGTTGTAAAAGACAGTTACAGAAATCAGGGAATTGCAGCCGGAATGATACTTAAATCCATGACAGTATTAAAGGAAAAAGGCTATAAAGCGGTACACTATCTTGTAAGTCCCGATAATCAGAGGGCTGTAAATTCCTATGCAAAGCTTGGTTTTACCAAGGCAGGAGAATGTGAACTTTACGGACATAAATGGCACGCCTATGAAAAAGACCTGTATTATATCGAGCGCAGTATAACGGGTGAATTTAAAAGGACTTTATGGAATCCATTTGTGGAAGCGATAGAAAAATATAAACTTATAAAAGACGGTGATAAAATTGCCGTATGTATTTCCGGGGGAAAGGATTCAATGCTTTTAGCCAGGATGCTAAAAATGGCAAAGGACTACAGGCTGTATGATTTTTCGCTGGAATATATAATGATGAATCCGGGATATGCGAAGCAGGATATGCAGCAGATGGAATTTAATAATTTACTGCTTGATATTCCTGTAGCTTATTTTAATACAAATGTATTTGATGACGTGGAAGAAATAGGTAAAAATCCATGTTTTTTCTGCTCAAGAATGAGAAGAGGACACCTTTACAGAAAAGCAAAGGAGCTTGGCTGCAATAAGATTGCCCTTGGACACCATTATGATGATGTGATAGAAACCACTCTTATGAGTATGCTGTACGGTGCGCAGGCAAGAACCATGCTTCCGGTTATCAAAAGCGATAACATTGAGGACATGAAGCTTATAAGACCTATGTACCTTATAAGGGAAGATAATATTAATACATGGAAAGACAGCAATAACCTGAAATTTGTTAAATGCGCATGCCGGCTTAATACAAAAGACGGCGGAGAGGACACAATGCGTCTCAGAACTAAGAAATTAATTCGTGATTTAACAAATGAAAATTCTGCCGTTCCAGCCAATATATTCGGAAGCATGTCGGGCATTGACCTTGACCATGTGCTTAGTTACAAAATTGACGGAGTTACACACAGCATACTTGAAGAAATGTAGATTACGGTAACCTGCTGAGTGTGCTGTTGTGGTATTTTGTGCTGTTACTCACATCTTCTCCGAACCATTCAGGCGGAATATAACCGAGTGCTTCTTCTTCGGAAGCAAACTCAACCTCGGCAAGTAAAAGTCCGTCGAATTTTCCTTCAAAAACATCAAGCTCAATGGTAAGATTATTTTTTTCGGGAATTTCGTAACGGGTTTTGGTTATGATATTACCGTCGGCTTTGGCGAGAAGATGTCCGTAAGCTTCTTTGGTAAGAGGAAGATTGTACTCCTCACGGACTATCATTCCCTTTGATTTGTATGTCAGGTAGTAGTCATCATTATCACGGCGCACCCTGACAACAGGGTCGGTACAAAGATATGCCTGCTCGATTTTTCTTGCTTTGTATGAAGCCAGATTATCAGGTAATTTTTTTATTAAAAATTTTCTTTCGATTTCCATTGAAGATACCTCCCATAAGTATTAAAATACCATAATATAGATAAAATAACCATAGGAAGGATAAATATAAATATGAAAATTTATGCGTATCTTGCAGACGGATTTGAGACAGTTGAGGCACTTGGAGTAATTGATATTTTAAGAAGAGCCAAGCTTGACGTGGTAACTGTTTCCATAGGTAATTCAAAAAGCGTAATGACATCACATAATATAGAAGTGAAAGCTGATATTATGTTTGATGAAGCAGATTATACGGATGGAGATATGATTTTTCTGCCGGGCGGAGGAAACGGCACCAAAAATCTTCTTGCACACGAAGGTCTGAAAAAAGTAATTCTGGATTATTATGACCGTGACAAATACATTGCAGCAATATGTGCGGCTCCAAGTATTCTCGGCCGCTACGGTCTTTTAAAAGGAAAAAAAGCAACCTGTTTTCCGGGATTTGAGTCAGAACTCATCGGTGCTGATTACAGAGGTGACGGAGTAGTTGTTGACGGCAAAATCATAACTGCGAGAGGAATGGGCAAAACCATTGACCTCGGACTTAAGCTTTTAGAGATTCTTGACGGTAACGAGACGGCAGTAAGAATCGGTAACGCAATCCAATATCTGGTATAATATTCTCATTGCCTCTGCACATAATAATACCACAACAGAAAACAACTGTTGTATAGATTATTATATTTTGCGGAGGTAACATGACATGAATAAGTCAAGCAGCAGAATGACAGTTCCATCGGCTAAGGGTGCCATGGACAAGTTTAAAATGGAAGTTGCAAACGAATTAGGTGTTGATCTTAAGGAAGGCTACAACGGAGATTTAACTTCAAGAGAAGCCGGTTCTGTAGGTGGAGAAATGGTTCGTAAAATGATTAAGAAACAGGAAGAACAGATGTCAGAGAAGTAATCTCTGGTAATATAAAAAGGCAGCAGCCTTTTTGACAAACAGCGTCGGTTGTATAAAAATAACCGGCGCTGTTTAATAATTACAGGTATTATTGATAAAATTTATGCGTCTATGGGAATTGAAATAAATCTTTTTATATGATATTCTTCAAACAGTTAGTTACAACTAACTAAAATGCAAAAAGTCAGGAGATAGAACAATGGAAAAGATTTATGTAATTTATTGGTCAATGTCAGGAAATACACAGGCAATGGCAGAAGCAATAGCAAAAGGAATTAATGATGCGGGAAAAGAAGCTGTAGTACAGTATGTGTCTGAAGCATCTGTTTCAGAATTACAGGATGCAAAAGTATTCGCTCTCGGATGTCCTGCAATGGGAGCTGAGGTACTTGAAGAAGGCGAGATGGAACCATTTGTAAGCGAAGTAGAAGGAATTGCAGCAGGCAAAAAGATTGCTCTTTTCGGTTCATACGGATGGGGCGACGGACAGTGGATGAGAGACTGGGAAGAAAGAATGAGCGGATGCGGTGCAGAAATCGTAAACGGTGCCGGTTTAATCTGTCATGAAACACCTGATGACGCAATGATTTCTGAATGTGAAAATCTCGGAAAACAGATTGCAGCAGAATAATGAAATTTAAGGGAGCAACGTTTTGAACTGTAATCTTGAAAAAGAAATAATATCTTACTGCGCACCCACACTGGCGGGTATGAAATGCGGAAGCCTGTTCCGTTATTATTGTAAAAAAGAACAGGGAATTAAAGATATCAGGGATGTAAATTATAAGCTTAACGAAAAAGGAATATATATCGTTCCTCTGAAATGGGAAGAAGAAGCCGTTCTTATATATGTATTCAGATGCAGGATGCTTATAGAGATGCTTGAAAATGAAAATAATAATAATTTATTGAAAAAGTATGGTTATGAGAACCCGCAGATGGGCTTATGTATCAGAAATCTCAGAATAAGAATTAACAGTAGCAAAACTTTTCCTCATGAAATAGGGCTTTTTCTCGGATATCCGGTTGAAGATGTAAAAGGCTTCATCGAGAACAAAGGAGAAAACTGCGTAAAATGCGGAGCATGGAAGGTATATTGTAATCCCGAAGAAAAGATGCACTTTTTCTGCAAGATGAAACGGTGCACGGAAGCATATATGAGATTTTTCAACAATGGGATGGAAATATCGAAAATGACAGTGTAAAACATATTCATGGTTCATAGAGAAATAGCTGTAAAAGGTAACACTTAACGGTGTAATATCTTTTACAGCTATATTTTTTACATAAAGAATTTCAAATAGTAGTACGGCATAAAAAGCTTCTGCACATATTTTATGGCAGGAATGTATATATCCGCATTAATAAATACCGGGCAGAATACAAGTGAGCAAAGTAATATTACAGGAATACATGCACTTAGTATTTTACTTTTTCTTACTATACTGATAAGAATAAAACAAAAGAATGTAATTAATATAATGTAGATTAACATTCCGCATAGTTCTTTTCCCGGAGCAACGGCATTTCCTGAAATAAAAAGCGTCAGGACTTCGCAGATACCGAATAATACCGTTGGTATCATAATATACATAAAACGCACCATTGTACGCATATTTCCGGTTACAGTCTGAAAAATACCGTTCTCCTTATCTTTTAAAAACAGTACACATCCGTACATTCCCGAAAGAAATACAAGAATTGAAAGAATACCTCTTACAGGAAAAGTAAATGAAGCATTTTTGATATCGGATTCTATTTTTCTGCCTGTTCCGTATTCCTCGTATATAACATGGATTGTTTCGTCACTTACCAGATATTTTTCATAATATTCAAATGCCTCTGAGGTGTAGTCACCCTTAGGAAAAATATCAGAGGTGTTCATATAATTATCCATAAGGTAGTAACCGTACAGCCTTATCAACTCGGCGTATACTAACTCGTTAATCGCAGGCTGGAGAGAAGAGGCAGGCAGGATATATGAAGTAATACATCCCTTGGCTTCATCCTCGGAGGAAAGTTTGTCTTTAATATCCGCAGGGATAACGTAACCGCAGATTATATCCTCGGCGGTAACACTTTCACGCATTGAGGCAACATCATCAAAACGTACAAAACGGATTGAATCGTGTCCGGCTACAAGATTATCAACGATTTCGTCGGCAAAATTATCTTCGGAAGTTCCTTCAACATAAAGCCCTGCGATATATCCGCTTTCTTTTTCCTTTTCGGGAACAAGGGAAATAATAAATGCCGTTACGGGTATAAGCACAAGCATGACTATGAGAAATGGATTTTTAAACTGTCTTTTTATAAGAATATGTAACCATGTAAAAATTTTTTTCATAGCGCTTACCTCTCCACCTTTCTTAAATATGTAAGACCGATGGAGCCGGCAAAAAATACTGTGCCATAGAGTAATACATATTTCATTGACGAATAGTTGCTTCCGTTGGTCACTATGGTTTCAAAAACATTACACCAATGTTTTAACGGAAGGTAGTTACCCACAGCCGCAACTGTTTCAGGTAGGAATACCGCCGGAAGGATACGTCCGCAGGCGTAGGTCATTACAACGGCAATAAGGAATATAAGCAGGGTGCTTATGAGTCCGCAGTCGGATAAAAGACATATAAACATTATAAATGCCATTACGCTGAATATTACCGCTATAAATGCGAAAATTCCCGAAGGAGAAACAACAAAGTGTCCTTTATTGATAACAGCCGAGGCGGCAATTGTAATTATGGAAAATAACAGTGAAAAAGTAACTCCTATGCCTATGTACTGGCTTGTTCTTATGTAACCCTTTGAAATACCGTTGATTTTCATTGAGTGGAGCACCGCTTCTGAGTTTTCGTTAAAAATTCCCGCAATCGACAATCCCGATAATATGACAAGCAGCAGAATAACGGTTGCAAAATAATAATTTACGGTGCTTACACCTGTGCTTGTAATAACAACAGGGGTGTAAAAACGTGACCTTACAAGAGCGAGGTCAATATTAACATCGTTAAGGTAGTCCTCGGCTTCGGTTAATACGTCATTGCCCATGTTGTGGGCAAGTACAACGTCCGTTACTGCATATATGGCTGACTGGACGTAAGCTAAGGATTTAACCCCGGCGTCTACAACAGATGTAAAAATTGCGGATTCAATTCCTGCATTAGGGGGCAGATATACATTGGCGGGAATATTGGTGCCGTCAAGGATACCGCCGATAAAGCCTGACGGAATGACAACAACGGCAGCAGCCTTACCCTTGTCAAGAGCATCAAAAGCCGCCTCTTTGCTTTCAGCCAGATGACAGGTGGCTATTGAAGCAATACTGTCCATATTGGTATATATCTGAAATGCCATAAGCAGGGTTGCATCATCAGGCGGGATAACAATTTCTATGCTTGCATTTATTTTTTTGGCATCCGTACTCATTATTTTACTACCACAGAAACCTACCGAGATAACAACCAAGGCAAGAACCGCCGTTGAAAAAAGGATGCGTGGCAATGTCCTCAGGGAAGCTTTAAGCTGGAATAACAGGAATAAAAGATGTTTTTTCATTTAACCATCCTTTCCATTATCGAAGAAAGGGAGTAACTGCCGTTTAACGGTTCAAGAACTCCGTCTTTCATAAGGTACATTTTGGTGCAGACAGAAAGTTCACATTCTTCATGACTTGATATAATAATCGTTCCGCCGCCTGCAATATATTTTTTCATATAGGTTACAATGTCGTTTTTGGCAATAATGTCAAGGGAGGCTCCCGGTTCATCCATAATCAGTATCTGCGGATTAGTCGCTAAAGCACAGGCAATGCTGAGCCTTTTTTTCATGCCTCCGGAAAGATTGGCTACCTTTGATTTAATAAAGGAATCTATTTTAAAATCTTTTATAATCCCCGATTCAATGTCCTGCTTTAAATCACGGCTGCTGTCACAGTACCATAATTTAAGGTTATCCATTACCGTAAGATTTGCAAAAAGAGGATTGTCCTGTGGGACATAGCCGATGTATTTCTGAAAAAACTTGTGATTGGTAAGGGGATTGTTACCGTCATATGTAATTGTTCCGCCATTGGGCTTATGCCCGCCCTGCAGAATTTTGAGTAACGTGGACTTGCCGCATCCGTTGGCACCCACAATACCGATACAGTCTCCTTTTTCCGCTGTAAAATTAATACCGGTAAGAACCTGCTTTCTGCCGTACTTCTTACTGATGTCAGTTACTTCAATAAACGCCATTTCCTATTCTCC
>JBNMKN010000042.1:0-14747 GCA_050874365.1 Butyrivibrio sp.
CTATATAATCTTTAAAAGAAGCGTTACCGTCACTGCTATTAAGTCCGCTGCTTTTATTGATATCAAACCGGTAATCAAAGTTACGGACATTTTCCATAGTCTTATCCGGTACTGCATCATCCTTGTAGTTATTAAGTGCAATTTCATATATTTTACTGAATTTATCGTATGTAAGCCATTCGCTGTCTGCAACTTTATCAAGCTCTGCCTTAAATTCTTCCGTAAAAAGTCCCTTTCTTGTAATTGTATACCGTACAAGAGGATTTTCCTGTGATGAACCTCCGTTGCCTACAGCCCTTTCACTTTCCCACTTAACTCCTGTCATTGCATCACCTGAAGGATTATACTGCATCGTAATGCCGAAGCTTCTGTCATTATCATACGGAATAATTATCATTTTATTATTACTTTTAAGGAAATATATATAATAATTGTTATAATTATTTCTCATATCGTCAGGATTGCCCACAAAATACGAAACTGCGGAAAATCTGAGGAAATAATCCATATCTATATACTCTGACAGTCCTTCTTTATCAACGCTGCTGCCGTTAAGGTATCTGATAAGTTTCAAAAGGGATTCATGTGTCGAAGTCTTTTTGTTGGTCTTTAAGTCATAATTGTAGAATTTTCCGTTTTCCTTATCTTCGATTCCGTAGGAAACATTGGTAAGGAAGGTGGCACCGTTCATTGTCCAGCCGCATTTATACAAATCACCGCCACGGTCTTCTTCAGCTACATATCTTTTAATGAATTTCTTGTCAACCGGTTCATAGATTTTAAATACCCCTTCATGCACATCTCCGAGATTAAGGGAAGCAATATTGGTTCTTTGTGCCAGCACCCCGAAATCCCTGTACATCTCACAGGTGTAATATTCCCTTACATACGTGCTGTCAAGCGTCTGGTTCCACTTTATCTCCATACCGTCAAGCGTTGCAAAGGTTCTGTCTTTCTGTTTATCTTTATCTATATCAAGGGCATAATCGCTGTCCCCGCCATAATACTTATCATCATCAAAAGTCTCTGTAAAATCCACCTTGAAATGTATAAGTGAATATATGCCTGAATTACTGTCATAAAATGCGGTTCTTGAGGTATTGCCCTTCATTCTTATACCGGTATTCCTGATTACGTATGTATTCTTGACACCACCTGATATAATTGATATCTTAAGGTCACATTTCCTGTATATAGGAGACTTACTTCCCCTGTTATCATAACGATCATAATCGCTCTGCATTTTTGCAAGCTCCTCATCAGATATATCCACATCTATTTCGACCTTATTATTGATGCCAAAAAGCTGGTTATATAAAGTCTCATCATCATAAGGCAGATTGTCGCTGTCAATATCATATTCTTTTCCCTCTGTCACATTACTGTTATCCGTTGTCTCCGTTTTGTACGGACTGCTGTTTTCGGAGGTGGGCGTCTCTTTACTGCTGCTGCCGCAGCCTCCCATAACCGTTATCATCAAAGCAGCCATAATTGCACTTATTATCTTTTTTGTCCTACCTGCCATAAAGCCTCCCAAAATTTTATCTTATGTTAATTATAACATTATTTACTGTCGGTGCAATGCTTTTTAAAATCTTCTGCCGTAAGTCCGAACATAACGGTATCAACATAGTGTCCGTGATAGTATACGCTGTCCCTGGATACGCCCTCTACCACACAGCCCACACTCTTCATCATCGCAGCAGACGCATCATTGCCCATATTGACGGAGGAAATCATTTTATTCATTCTAAGCTCGTTAAAGGCGTAATTTAATATAAGTTTCAGGGCTTTTACAGAATAACCTTTTCCTCTGTGTTCCGGTAAAATATATACGCTGAAGGAAAATCTGCCGTTTTTCTTATCCATCCCGCAAAGATTAATACAGCCTGCATAATTGTCTTCAAGGTCCCATATCGAAAATTCAATCCTGTCATCCTCACATCCGAAATTCAGGTGTTCCTCTTCAAAATCACTGAGTGAATCCGGTTCGTAAGGCAGTTTTACATCACTGTCATAGAAAATACAGCTTTCCGTATCATATACCATCTCATGGTTAAGGCGGTATTCCTCTTCGTTCATATCACTTAAGACTATTCCGTCATATTCCCAGTAATAAGGTCTTCTCTCCCACACCAAAGTTCCTTTGGCGGTATGTTTTTTTTCATTGCCAAGTGAGGAGTCAAATACCTCATAGCCTTTGTAGTTCTTTCTCTCTCTTTCTCTGTCCGTGCCTGTTCCGTTATATTCAAAGTCGAGGAGTGAATAATAAAATTCTCCCTTATATCGTCCTTCCGTATAAAACATTCCGCTTCTGAAAGCGTCAAGGGTAAATCCCATACTTTTTACAAACGCCTTACCCTCCTCATTGTCCTCCATAACGTTACATCCAACTTTATGGAATCGCCTCTCGTTAAAAAGATATTCAAGAAGAATTGACGCTGCACTTTTCGCGTACCCAAGACCTCTGTACTGTCTGTAAACGGTTATGCTTAACTGTGCATTGCCCATTCTTTCATTTATCCAGTCAATTACGGCATATCCCACAGGCTCCTCATCCATATTTCTTATGGAAAACCACAGTTCGTTACCCTCTTCGTTACTGATTATGGCATTATCAGCCATATCTTTGGCATATTGCACCGTTGCCGGAAGATATATGCCATGCTCCGCCTGTTGTCTTGTCTGTGTGTCCATAAGAACATCATAAAAGCTATGACTGTCTTCCTCTTTTACCATTTTAAGTTCCACAAGCCCGTTTTTCCAGAAATAGCCCATATGCCTGACCTCCTATTATTTATAATAAGATATTACAGCATATCCGGCTCCGTGTAAAATAAAGTTTTATTTTTTTATCTGCTCCCCTGCGTGGTTAATTTCGTAATTCTCCGTATAAATAATCTGGGACACAGGAACAATTTCATAACCTTTTTCTTTAAGCCCCACAATAACACGCTCCAGGGCATCTTTGGTGTACTTTGCACCGTTATGCATAAGAATAATCGCACCATCCCTCAGGTTTTTGTGATTGAGTACGGTTTTGACAATATTATCTGCCCCATAATCTTTCCAGTCGAGGCTGTCAACAGACCACTGTATCGTATAATAACCACATTCATCCGCAGCTTCAATCAACGTGTTATTATAGTCTCCGTATGGCGGTCTGAAAAGAAACATATCATACCCTGTAAGTTCCTTTACCTTATTATGCGGTCCCATTAATTCCTCTTTGCACGCACTCATTGAAAGTCTGCTCATCTGTTTATGATTTTCACTGTGGTTTCCAAGGTCATGACCGTGGGCAAGAATTGATTTTACATCATCAGGATAACTTTCAATCCAGCCTCCCGTCATAAAAAAAGTTACCTTAACATCATATTTATCAAGTATTTCAAGCAGGGTCTGCGTATCCTCATTGCCCCATGCAGCGTCAAAACTCAGTGCAACCTTTTTATCTTCTCTTTTTACCGAATATATAGGAAGTTTTCTTCCTGCCGCCTTGACTTTCGACTGTCCGTAAATTCCGAAAACAGCAAGTAAAGCCAGTGCTGTCAACGGCAGCACCAGCTTTAATCCTTGTTTTATCCTACCTTTTATTTTTATGAATTTCATATACCACCACAATGGTTTTTGTATATGTTTATTCCTGTTTTTCAGAAAGTATTCTTATACTTCCGAAATATGTCGCAAGAGCATATCCGCCGTAAATAAGTACAATTATAAGAGCTGTTATAAGTATTGAATATAAAAGTCCGGACTTGCCGTAGAAACTCATTATTTTGGTACATGTCTGTATGCCAAAAACAGAATGTATGACCGCTATAAAAAGCGGAAGTCCGAAATATACCATACATTGTGTAAATACAGACTTTTTAATCATCCTGTTGTCAACACCGATTTTCCTTAAAACATTGTATTTTTCTTTATTTCTTACTGATTCAGACAAAAGTTTCAATGACAGTACCGCTGCACCCGAGATTATAAATACTATGCCAAGATAGAGTCCCACAAATACAAACACAACGGTAAGTCCGACGCTTTCGTTTATAAGTTCATATTTGCAGTATACATTAATATAATATTCACCATCACTTGCGCCTCTTATGACATTATCAAAATAAAGTTCCTTGTAACTGTCTTTATATGTCTTTTTGTCTCCGTCAAAATCTGCCATAAGCACTTCATATCTTACTTCGCTGTCTGAAAAATCCACATTATCAGGCACAACATACATTCCGTAGCAATCCTCATAAGTATCTATATTTACGAATCCATATATTCTTTTGTTACATGCCGGTGCGTATGTTCTGCCATTAACTGTAATCTTCCTGCCATCCGGATTCATATAATTTTTACCATAACTTTGTTCCATATTGCCGATTACTGCATATTCATCATCTGCAAGTTCTATTTCTTCGTTGCCAAAACGTCTTGCAACCATATTATATTCCGATACATGAATATATCTATCTGTTCTATAATATTCTTCGTCATAAATATAGTACATATTAAACATCTGAATATTTTTAAGATGACTCTTATCTGTAACAAGTCTGTCTATAAGTTCATCCACAGGAATGTCATTTTTGGCATCATCTGTATGAAGTGTCTCATACTGGATGTCAACGGGAATAAGTTTTTTAATATTATTATCCATTGTTTTCTTAAGCGAAAATACTGTAGACATACAGCATATCGAGAAAAACATCATAAGGCATATTATTCCTGCCGAGAATACTGTTGTATTAATCCTGCTGCTTATCTCCCTTGTGGTAAAAGCATTAAGTTTTTTGTAATAGAATTTTCTGCGTGACCTTACAAGGAGCAGGAAAAGTCCGGAGATTGAGAACATTAAAAGAAATGTACCGGCTATTCCTTTTGCTATCTGGACAGCAATACCGGAAATCGAATCTATATCATATATTCCCACAGTAACATTGTAATATGCTGTACCAAGAAGGATTCCTGCCACAATAAAAGCAATAACACAGACTACAGGATTTCTGTTAATTTCTTTTTCACCCTTTTTCCCTGAATTAATAAGATTAATAAGCCTCTGGCTTCCCGATACCACAATGTCAAGAAGCAATACAACGCCGTACATAATGCAGAAATAAAATATTGTCTTCATTATAGCTGCCTTTGACACTATGAAATGGAACTTAGTTAAATCAGCCTCAAAAAGATTGGCAATTAATATGCTCATTCCCTGGGATGCGGCAATTCCCACAACAAGTCCTATTGCCATGGATACAATTCCTATTATGACAGTTTCAACGACAAGTATTGCGGCTACTTTTACTTTGCCCATGCCAAGAAGGAGATATACTCCGAATTCCTTGTTACGCCTTTTTATAAGAAACGTGTTGGCATATACTATGAGAAATCCCATAACGATTGCCACAAACACACTTACAACCGACATTATTCTTCCAAGTGAATCAACTAATGACACAAAATCGCTTTCACCGATTTTAAGCATGACAGCCTGATCTGACAGTGAATTGAATACATAAAAAATCGCTACGCCGAATATTGTAGTAATAAAAAATATCAGGTAATTCTTAAAACTTTTGCGGATATTTTTAAGTGATATATTAAAGAGCGTCATTTAAGTCCCCTCCAAGCATTGTAACTACATCTATTATTTTTTCAAAAAACTGTTTTCTGTTATCATTTCCACGCCTTATTTCATTAAAAATATGACCATCTTTAATGAAAATAACACGTTTTGAATAGCTGGCGGTGAACGCATCATGTGTTACCATAAGAATTGTTGCGTTCATCTCTTTATTCATCTTTTCCATGGTTACAAGAAGTTCCCTTGCGGATTTGGAATCAAGGGCACCCGTAGGCTCATCGGCAAGAATAAGTTCAGGATTGGTAATAAGGGCCCTTGCAGACGCTACTCTCTGTTTCTGACCGCCGCTCATCTGATATGTGTATTTATTAAGGACATCTTTTATATTGAGAGTGTCTGCTATTTCAGATATTCTTCTCTCAATTTCCCCCGCTCCCACATTCTGGATTGATAATGCAAGGGCTATGTTCTCATATCCGGTAAGAGTATCAAGAAGATTAAAATCCTGAAATATGAATCCAAGTTTTTCCCTTCTGAAAGCATTCAGCCTGCTGCCTCTTAATGATGTTATGTCTTCTCCTCCGATTACTATTCTGCCGTTAGTAACACGGTCTATGGTGGAAATACAGTTAAGAAGTGTTGTTTTGCCGGAACCGCTGGCACCCATAATACTGATAAGTTCGCCTTTTTCCACATCAAAACTTACTTTATCAAGTGCTTTTGTAATATTTCCTCTGCTGCCATAATATTTTTCAACATTGGTCAGTTCTAATATTTTTTCCATATTATTGTCCTCTTTCATTTATTATGGCTACATAATACAGAATATCCGTTATGACAACCATAGATTGATATGACAAAAACCTTACATTTTTGTAAGGTTCTTCGTAACATCGCTATAATATTCGTTTTTTCCAAAAGAAATTGTAACTCTGGTATATTCTCCCACAACAGATTCTACAGATATTCCATGCCCGAGTTTCTTACATAATTTATGGCAGAGATAAAGTCCCATTCCCGTTGACTTTCTTCCTGTCCTTCCGTTAGCTCCGGTAAAAGACTTGTCAAATACCCTGTCAAGGTCAGAAGGTTCAATTCCTATTCCGTTATCTTTAATGACAAGCATTACGGCTTCATCATTTTCGGCTGTGCTAAATGAAATAACAGGATTATTTCCGGAATATTTAATACTATTATTCAAAATCTGATTTATGATATATTCCATCCATTTTGAATCAGTCACAACAGCTTTTGCGAGATTATCTTTTTCTATCTTTATCTTCCTGCTTATAAGAAATTCCTTATTCTTAATAATGACCTGGTTAATAATATCTTCAAGTATCACGCTCTTAAGAAGATAGTCTTTATCGGACACATCGGCTCTTATATAATAAAGAATCTGTTCAAGGTAATTATCAAGTTCCGAAAGTCTTGCCGCCCTTAATTCAACATCTTCATTTCTGTTGTAATTCATTAACATAAGACTCGACAGCGGAATCTTGACTTCATGTATCCACATCTCCACATATTCCTTAAAATCTTCTACGGAACAAAACAGTTCATTAATGCGGCTGCCATAGCAGTAGTCTGTCTCATAAAGCATTTCTTTAAGGAACTTTCCCTCGGCAAAATCACAATCGGGAACGAGCTCCGACATAAGCATTTTATTATCAATTTCATCCATTACAGACTGTACATTATCATAAAATTTCTTTTTCTTAACATACTCTGTTATAAGACAGCCGTAATACATAATACTGAAAATTATGCCAATCGCAATAATACAGCTTCTGTCGGTCTTGAATGCATTCAGCATAAGAACCATAAATATAATAAACAAAACATATACAATAATATATGACACTTTATCACGCAGAAAATCTTTAAGCTTCAATATAATATCCCTGACCTCTCTTTGTATTAATCACATCACCATATCCAAGTTTTGCCAGTTTATGACGGACTCTTGTTATATTAACCGTTAATGTATTGTCATCCACGAATTCACAGTCATCCCAGAGATAATTCATAATATCATCCCTTGATACAATCTTTCCCCTGTTATTAAACATATAATTAAGAATCCTGCATTCATTTTTGGATAATTCAATTTCATTGCCGTTACCTGAAACAGAAGACTTTGAAAGATTGAGAGTAAGCCCCCTGTACCGTACAACATTAACGTCTGCTCCGCTTTTTCTTCTTAAAACAGCCTCAATATGTAAAAGAAGGAGGGCCGGATTATAAGGCTTTGAAATAAAATCATCTGCCCCGTAAGTCATGCATATAAGCTCATCCATCTCCGTGTCCTTGCTTGTAACAATAATAACTGGCGTATCTTTTTCCTTACGGTACATTCTAAGCAAAGTCTGTCCGTCAATTCCCGGAAGGTTAAGATCCAGAAGGATAAGTTCCGTATCTGCCTGCAGCATATTATCAAGGGTATTATGAAAATCAGTTATTACATCTGTCTCATATCCGTTTCCTCTAAGAAAGTATGAAAGTTCCTCCCTGAGAGTCTCATCATCTTCTATAATTAAAATTCTGCTCATTGATATCCTCGCTTAAATTTATTATGTTAATTCTACCACCGGTATGGTAAACTGACAACAGAGGTGTAAAGTTATGATTAAAAATTACAAATTCAAAATAATGTTTGACGGAACAAGATATTTCGGCTGGGAACATCAGCCCAATACTGATATGACCATCCAGGGCAAAATAGAAACTGTACTCCAAAGAATGGTGTCATCCGAAAAAGTACCGGAAGTCATAGGGTGTGGACGTACGGATGCAGGCGTTCATGCAAAGGCCATGATTGCCAATGCTTTCCTTGATACAGATATGACATGTGATGAAATCCGTGACTATATGAACAGATATCTTCCGGATGATATCTGTATTTCCGAAGTGAAAGAAGCTGCCGAAAGATTTCACAGCCGTTATAAAGCCGTGGGCAAAACTTATTGCTACACCTGTTATACAGGTCCGCTAAAGCCTGTATTTGACAGAAAATATGTCTATTACATTGAAGAAACTCCCGATATAGGTAAAATGGAGGAAGCTGCCGGACTTCTTATGGGCGTCCATGATTTTGCAGCTTTTTGCAGTAACCCGAAAATGAAAAAATCAACTGTAAGGGAGGTTGATTCAATCCGGATAACCAAAAAAGGACAATACATCCGTTTTACCTACCATGGCACCGGTTTTCTCCAACATATGGTGAGAATACTTACCGGTACTCTTCTTGAGGTAGGCTTTGGTAAACGTGATATATCGTCCATTCCTATGCTTTTTGAGACAAAAGACAGGTCTCTTGCCGGATTTACGGCTCCCGCATCAGGTCTTTGTATGATGCAGGCCGATTATAATTAATTCTTATGATATCTTCTCTCATCCTGTTCATACTTAGGTTCGCAGGTAAGGTTAATTCCCAATTTACGGAATATCTGCTCATCTACGGATGAAAGGATGACTGAAGAATGAGCTTCCGCTCCCTTTAACTCAGATAACTTATCGAGAGTTCTTGCAGCTTCTTCACTTCTTGCCGCTGTTGTTGACAGGGCTATGAGAATCTCATCTGAGTGAAGTCTTGGGTTACGGCTTCCAAGATATCCCGTCTTTAATTTCTGTATAGGTTCTATCGCTTCAGGGGCGATTAATTTAACTTCATGTTCAATTCCTGCCAGTACCTTAAGAGAATTGATGAGTGCTGACGCAGATGCTCCGAGAAGTTCACTTGTCTTGCCTGTAACAATCCTTCCGTCATTAAGTTCTATAGCCATTGCAGGTCCGCCTGTCTCTTCTTCCCTGTCAAGAGCCGCCTTAACGACTTTTCTCTTATCAACGCCAATCCCAGCCTGTTTCATAAGAAGTTCAAGCTTGAACTTGTCATCTTTTGTATGTCCGAACTGCTTAATGTCCTTAAGACATTTATAGTATCTTCTGATTATCTCCTGTTCAGAAGCTGCCCTGCAGGCTTCATCATCAAATATACAATTGCCTGCCATATTAACACCCATGTCAGTAGGTGATTTATAAGGACTTGTTCCTGAAATCATCTCAAACATGGCATTAACAACAGGGAATATCTCTATATCCCTGTTATAATTAACCGTTGTCTCTCCGTATGCTTCAAGATGAAACGGATCAATCATATTCACATCATTAAGGTCTGCCGTTGCTGCCTCATAAGCGAGGTTGACAGGATGTTTTAAAGGAAGATTCCATATCGGGAATGTCTCAAACTTAGCATATCCCGCATCCACACCTCTCTTATGCTCATGGTAAAGCTGTGAAAGGCAGGTTGCCATCTTGCCGCTTCCCGGTCCCGGTGCGGTAATTACGACAAGCGGTCTTTCAGTCTCAATATAATCGTTTTTACCGTAACCTTCATCACTTACTATTTTCTCAACATCACTTGGATAACCCGGTATCTTGTAATGTCTGTAAGATTTAATTCCTAACTTGGCTAACTTCTCCTGAAAGAACTTAGCCGAAGGCTGGTCTGCAAACTTTGTGAGACATACACTTCCCACAAAAAGTCCTACCGACTGGAATGCGTCAATAAGTCTTAACACATCATCATCATAAGTAATTCCGTAATCACCGCGTATCTTATTATCTTCTATGTCTTCCGCACTGATTACTATTACTATTTCTGCCTGCTCCTTTAACTGGAGAAGCATCTGTAACTTTGAATCCGGTTCAAATCCCGGCAGAACCCTTGATGCATGGTAATCATCAAAAAGCTTGCCGCCAAATTCCAGATATAATTTATTTCCAAACTGTGCAATACGTTCCTTTATGTGTTCGGACTGCATCTTAAGATATTTGTCATTATCAAATCCTTTTTTCACAACCATTCCTCCAAGTGTATATATTATTCCTTTCCGTTCCAACAATATGTACAAAGATGGTCAGGATCTATGCCTACAGACTCTAACATATCGTCAAGTCTGTGGAATCTTAATGATGTAAAATTAAGCTTTTCGCAAATCTTATCTACCATCTTCTGATATTTCTCATTATCAGGGTCGGCATATTCCTGCAATGTATCCATGGAAACTTCACCGCCCTCAAGTTCTTCAATAACTCTTCTGGCAATAAGCTCCATCTCTGACTTTGAACGTGAGAAATTAAGATATTTGCATCCAAAAAGAAGCGGTGGACACGCAGGTCTTATATGTACTTCCTTAGCTCCGCTTTCGTAAAGGAACTCTGTAGTCTCCCTTAACTGTGTCCCTCTTACAATGGAATCATCAATAAGCAGAAGCTTCTTATCCTTAATAAGGTCATGCACAGGAATAAGCTTCATATGTGCAATTAAATCTCTCTTTGTCTGGATAGTAGGCATAAAAGAACGAGGCCATGTAGGTGTATATTTGATAAAAGGTCTTGAAAAAGGTATTCCGGACTCATTGGCATAGCCTATGGCATGGGCTGTTCCGGAATCAGGTATTCCCGCAACTACGTCTACATCTACATTATCTCTTCTGGCAAGCAGCTTACCACAATTATATCTCATGCTTTCAACACTTACACCTTCATAACTTGCTGAAGGATAACCGTAATATACCCAGAGGAAGGTACATACTTTATAATTATTGCCCGGTGCAACAAGCGTCTTACACTCATCAGCGTTGAGAAATACTATTTCGCCCGGTCCAAGTTCCCTGTCATCAGAATATCCGAGATTAAGGTATGAAAAACTCTCAAAACATGCACATCTTGCATCTTCCTTTTTGCCAAGAACAACAGGTGTTCTTCCATACCTATCCCTCGCTGCATATATTCCCATAGGGGTAAGCAAAAGCAAAGACAATGAACCGTCTATAACATCAAGGGCGTACTTAATACCATCTATAAGATTATCTTTCTGGTTAATAAGTGCCGCTACAAGTTCCGTGGAATTAATCTCTCCGTTACTCATCTCAAAGAAATGTGTTGTTCCTTTGAGTATATCTTCAACAAGCTGTTCCGCATTATTAATCTTGCTTACCGTAGTAATTGCAAAACTTCCGTGGTGTGACCTCACCAATATAGGCTGTGCCTCATAATCTGATATACATCCTATTCCCATGTTACCGTTAAGAGTGTTAAGTTCTTTTTCAAACTTAGTCCTGAATGGTGAACCTTCTATATTATGTATGGACTTACTGAATCCGTTTTCTCCATAAACTGCCATACCTGCACGCCTTGTTCCAAGGTGTGAATGATAATCCGTTCCAAAAAATAAATCGAAAGTACAACTTTCCTTAGATGCTACGCCAAAAAAGCCGCCCATTGATGTTCCTCCTGAAGCATATATTTTTTAATCAAACATTCTTCATTATATCAAATGGGCGGTTAAAAATAAATAACTAATTTATTTTCTTTGTTCTTCTATTTTTCATAGGAATTACTGCCAGAACAGCAACGCATGCAAGCAATAACTCAAAGCGGTATAATGCGTCATTCACATCACCTGCTGCCGGGTCATTATCCGATGGCCTGCTGCCCGAACCATTGTCTGATGGTCTGTCACCTGTATTGCCGGCGGCAGGTTTTGGTGTAATTTTAAATTCTTTAGTGATAACTGCTTCCTCGTAATTATCATCCGCATTGACAGTAATTCTCACAATATATTCACCGGGAGCTGCCGGTGCTATAGCTGTATATGTACTGTCATCTGCACCTTTTAACTTATATTCCAGCTTTACGCTGTCTGCAGCAATGTTATTTGTGGCATTAAATGCAGGGTTTGCTACAGAATTACCGTCAAACTGCTTTGAAATATCACTTACTCCGGTAATGCTGCCCTGCGCCTTCTCAATATGAAGAAGTATCGTTGTACTTCCATCATTATTAACATTTCTTGATATATAATTATCTTCTGGAGAAATATATGTTACACGAAGTTCATAATCTCCGGCGGCAAGGCTTTGCAGATATGTGCCGTTTATGGTGATTTCAGAGCCGTCTTCACTTATGGTATAATCTGCTCCTCCGGCAAGTATGTTCTCTCCGTTACTTACTTCTCTGATCTTATTACCGTTTAACTGTATCTCAGCTGTCATATCTTTATTGGTTGTTTTTGTATATGTAATGCTCTTTGTAACTACTTTAGCATCACTATATATAACAATGCCTTCCGAACTGATGTAAGCTGTATTTCCTGCATTATCAGTAAGCTTTGCATAAATTACATAGTTATTATATGGGCTGATGTTAAATGGCAGCGTATATTCAGTCCAGTCAGTTATATTTCTGACTTCTTCTGCACTCATAGCCTTATCTGAAACATAATAAGATACCGTATCCACACCGGAACCGTTATCGGAAGATGTTATCTGAACACTTCTTGTATCCTTATAAAAGTTATCAAAAATTATGGTATCAGAAAATCTATCCCACATATCATTATCAACCGATATTGTACCTGCCGGAGCAGTAATGTCTTTTACACCTCTGACTTCGATAACAGTATCAGTCGTAATGTCAGGTATTGTATATCTGCCGTCATTATCTAACATGACTTTTATTCCGTTTACCGTGACTGCAAAATCATCTGTCTTAGAATATCCATCTGACAATATAAATGTAAGAACTGCCACGCCGTGATAATCGCTATATTGTCTGTCAGTCAAAACAGTATATCCTTCCCGTCCTTCCGGAACAACAATATGTAACTGCCCGGTTCCTCTTTCCACGGTAATTTCAGCATCTGCTGACGCATTATAATTTGCCGTAGTCTTAATTCTTACAAAATATCTTCCGGGTTCAAGATTATCTATTCTGTCTGACAGGACAGGACTGTAACCGGTCTCTCCGTCCTTACGGTATTCCATATCTGTTGTGACGTTTGATATAACGCCGTCACCCTTGCCCCTGATTGTCTCAGCCTGTGATGTAAGTCCGACAGGAGCAGCCTTATCTGCCTTGTTAATATTATATGGTCTGGTTATATCGGCAGGCAGCTTATAATTACCGGCACCTGTTCCCGTTATTCCAGTAACTCTGGCAACATAACTGCCTGCATCTGTTGCATTGCCTGATGTATGGCCTACAGTCAGTGAAACAGAATCCCTGTCTGATGTACCTGTTGCAGCTGCATGAGGTATTTTAAGCGAGCCGTCATATATGAATTCAGTCTGTCCCCAGCTTATGCCGATTGCAGCAGGAGTAACCGTTACCTTTGCAGAACCGCTCTTAGTCTCATCGGAAAAAGTAACCTTATAATATACGGTCTTACTGCCTGCATCTGTTATTGAAGGCTTATCAGGACCGTAATTAATGTCATCAACACTGTATGAAACTACTGCACCCTCAGGAACACCGTCTAATTCAATACTGTGGGAGCTGCCGTCATATACAGCTGTAACGTCTTTGACACTTAATGACTTTAATGATGCCAGTTCAGGATAACCGTCTGCACCGAGTACCCAGCTTCTGTAACCGTTACCTGTATTATTATTTACATATTCATTAAGGCAGTCCACAAGTGCTTTCTGACCGTTTATGGAAGTACCGGGCTGTGACTTGACAACATCAGAAGATATATCCGTTGCCTGAGTATCACCCCAGGGACTTGCAAAAACAGATGTGCCGCCGCAGGAATAATTGTTGGCAAAAGAAATCTTATTTGCAGCATTACTTATATGCTGTCCGGAAATCTGGTATGGTTTTTTTGTGCCGGTATTATTGTCAATAATCGCATAACAGTTTTTTACATTTACACATGCAGAATCACTCTTATACGTATAAGAATAAGCAACAATTCCGCCTATGCCATTGACATAGTTACTACCACTATTGTTATTGCTTATATCCTTAATCCTTGCATAGCTGTTACAGATGTCGATGTTTTCATCAACTCCACCAACTATACCTCCCATTCCTGCATTTTTTGTATTCTTTATAATATCAAGATTAACATAACTATTCTTTATAGTACTTCCAATAGCATAGCCAATCAATCCACCCATAACAATATCCTTTTTATCAGACTTGATGCTGCCCGTAAATGAGCAGTTATCTATGGTGCAACTATCAACATAAGATGCCAATGAACCTAAGTAATTTGTTGCTTCGTAATTATCTATGTTACCCTGCAGATGAAGGTCTGAGACGTTTCCGCCAAGTAGTGAGTCCCTATCTCCTATAAACAATGGCATAGTAAGATTAC
>JBNMKN010000043.1:0-14736 GCA_050874365.1 Butyrivibrio sp.
GAGCAACGGCCTTCTAAGCCGTGGGTCGGGGGTTCGAATCCCTTCGGGCACATTCGGTTTGCGAAGACGCTGATACAAGGGGCGTGGACATTAGGGTGGGTATAGCGCAGTTGGTTAGCGCGCCAGATTGTGGCTCTGGAGGTCAAGGGTTCGAATCCCTTTATCCACCCTTTTTAATCCATTGGGCTATCGCCAAGCGGTAAGGCACAGCACTTTGACTGCTGCATACGTTGGTTCGAATCCAACTAGCCCAGTTAAAGTCTACAATAATTTAATACGGGCCATTAGCTCAGGCGGTAGAGCACTTGACTTTTAATCAAGTTGTCCGGGGTTCGAGTCCCCGATGGCTCACTAAGTAAAGAATCGCAACGAGGTTGCGGTTCTTTTTTTGCATATTATACGGAGGGGACTCGAACCCGGGTTCGTCTCGCTCTCCTAAAGTCGAGCTCGGTCGGTTCGACGGGATAAAGGTCCACAGGACCTTTATCTGAATCCGTCTCACCCCCGATGGCTCACTAAGTAAAGAATCGCAACGAGGTTGCGGTTCTTTTTTTGCATATTAAAAGGGGAAATTATACAGAGTTTTATGTAGATTCTAAAACAAAATATACCGTTCGCACCGAAAGTTATACCGTTCATGCACGAAATCTTACCGTTTATGCAAATGGGGTTTTATTTTTTTTACTATTATGATAGAGTACAAGTGACCGGTCAAGTATAAAATATAATTTATTGGAGGTAATTTAATATGAAAAAAAGAACATTGGCAGTATTTATTGCTGCAGGGTTATTATTATGTGGATGTAGTGGAAAAAACAATGACAATAATACAAAGAATGATATAGATAATAATGTTGACAATAATATAAATTATGTTGTGGGAGATTATGACTTTAATTATAACGAAAAGACTGATTCGCCGGTTGGATATGAATGGGGAGTGATGAGCGAATCACAGGATGGTTATTATGTTCCGATACAAGGAAACATCAAATTTTTGGATAGTAAGCTTGAAAATTGTGTTCCGCTTTGTAGTAATCCCGATTGTACCCATGATACTGAAGAATGTGTATCGTATACTTATAGGAATGATACATCATTAGCTTCACAAGTTTATTATTATGATGGATATGCATATGAGATAGGCAAGGAGATAGTTGAGAATAAAGGATGTGATACTAATTTATATAGATTGAAAGATGATGGAACATCTTTTGAAAAGTATATGACATTGTACAGACTGGAGGCAGACGATGGTGAGGCTACGCCATATCCGGAAGTGTGTATACACAGAGGATATGTGTATTATGTGATTCCGTTCCAAAACACAATGAAGCTTCAGAGAATGAAATTGGGAAGTAACGAAGCAGAGACTGTGTATGAGATGACAGGAGACAGACAGAATCTGTACAGAATAAAAGCCTATGGAAATCATATTTTCTTCCAGGCAGGTAATTTTTCGGCAGATAATATTGATATAAATGCCAGCATTTTTTCGTATGACATTGATACCGGTAAGGTTGAAAAAGTAGTGGAAAATGCGGTTTCCTACTACGGAATAGGAATTAACAGGTTATATTACAGCCTGAATGGCGGTGTGCAGGTATATGATTTTGAAAAGAAAACATCAGAAAAGTTTATTGATAAGGTTTATGAAGAACAAAGCATGTTTGTATCTGATAAATATGTAACGGTATATGATACAAGCAATATGCAGGTATATGATTTTACAGGCAAAAAAGTATATGAAAGAAATCTGGATAAAGATAATATCAGTGTGATATATGGAATAGACGGAGATACGGTCTTTGTATATATTTACCGGAAGGGAGAGCCGGGAATCAAAGGAATACAGGGACTGGGATATTTTAAAATATCCTCTGATGACACTCTTGTACAGGTAGATGTTTTCGAGACAGAGAATTGATATGGAATTTAAGAAAGTAATTATTTATAAAAAAATATTCACAGGAATAGCTTTTTTATGTATTTTACAATTGTTATTTTTTGCATATATAAATAGAAATTATGTCAAAACTGTCCACGATGAAAATTATGCCATAAATTATTCGGATTATGTTGGAGAAGTGGTAAAAAAAGCAGAAAGTATGTCAAAAGTAAGCATATTTTATAAAGCGGATTCGTTTTCAAAGGCTAATATTGAAAAGACTTTGAAAGACTATAAGAAGCTGCAGGATGTAAAGATTGCTTCCTTTGATGACAATTTTATGACTGCTCATTTTCAATATAAGGAACTTTTTGGATTTGTACTTATTGCAGGAATTTTGGTGGTATTTGTATACAAACCCGAAAAGGAAAAGGGCATAAAAGGACTCTTATATGCGACAAAAAATGGACGAGGCGTGATGGCAGCCAGACGACTGACAGTAATTCTCTTATGGGACGCTTTAATTGTTATGGCGTTTTACGGCGCTAATCTTATATGCAGCGGAATAATGTTAAAAGGTAATGTGTTTACAAGCCTTACATATCCTATACAATCAATAGAAATATTTAAAAATTGGACTGCAACAGATACAATAGGAATCTTTTTACTGAAATATTATGTATATAGAGTATTTGTCCTGTTTGCAATATCGGCAATATTGTATATGCTGTTTACAATTTTTAATAATGAAATAATTCCTCTGGGGATAGCTGCCATTATAGGCGGAATCCAGTATGGAATGATGAGGTTAACTAATGATAATACGGCATGTAATATTTTAAAATATTGTAATCTGTATTGCCTTGCATCGAATAATACCTTTTTTACCAAGTATAAAAATATTAATCTGTTTAATAAGGCTGTAAGTAAAAATGTACTGATGGCCGGATTTATGGGCATTAACATTGTTATAGCCTCATTAACGGGGATATTGGTAAGCCATTACAAAAGAACTTACGTTAAAGGTTTAAAGGTAAATATCCTTGGTAAAACAATAGATAATATTAGAAGTTTTCTCCAGTTAAAAATTCCTGAAACATATAAAATAATGTGGATAGAAAAAGGCTTAATCGTACTTGCTGTACTTGTTTTTGTTGTTATCAGAAGCACATATTTTGGAATCAATGAAAAAAACAGAGCAAAGGATATGTATTTTGCATTTATGGACAAATATGAAGGCATTCCGGGATATGATTCAGCAAAAGAAATTGATGATTTAAGGAATACACTTGATGAAGTGGATGCGAAGTATCAAAGAGTTGGAGAAGATTTTAACAAAGGACTTGTCAGTGATTCAGAGTATATAAATATGCAGCTTGTTATGCAGACGTATATGGAAGATAAAATATTTTTGCAGGAAATAGAAAGTCAGACAGATTATCTTAAGGAAAATACAAAAAACGGATGGTATGTTAATAAATACAAATATGGCAGACTGTTTAAAAATGATAATACCATGGCAAATCTTGTGACGTTTGTGACTGTTGTATTAATATGCAGCGGTATCTTTTACTATGAGCGTAAAAAAGGTATGAATGGACTCCTGAGGCAATGTGTTAACGGAAGAGAGAAACTTTTTAACAAAAAGATGAGATATGTCGTTCTGACAGCGTCAGCCGTAGGAATTTTTGAAATAATACTTGAAGTAAGTTCCGCCATACACGGATATGGAGCAATTGTTATGAAAGCTCCCGTACAGAGTCTTGAGACATTCTGGTTTGTAAAGTGGAATTGTAGTATTGGTATGTTTTACATATTTCTGTGCCTTATGAGAATAGCAATAATTGTGATGATTGCAATGGTGGCAGCTTCGTTGTCTGTTATTACGAGCCAGACGATTTCGTTTTTATTAGCTTTTGCTCTTTGTATACCGTCGCTATTGTATCTTATCGGGATTAATTTTATGGAAAAACTGTCAGTAATTGATGTAATGTCGGTGTCTCCATATATTGTCAGACATAGCAGTGTAAACGCAATAATATATGTTATGGTATTTTTAGCAGCTGCGACAGCTTCACTATATCGCATTGCTTACAGAAAATGGTGTAAATGATGAAAAATGAATTAAAACTTATCAACTTAAATAAACAGTTCAAAGATGTTAAGGCATTAAATGATATAAACTATACTTTTCACAATGGAGTATATGGTTTATTAGGCCCTAACGGTGCCGGTAAAAGTACATTGATTAACGCAATTACAGACAATATAAAGAGGGATTCCGGAAGTATTCTCTGGAATGGAAATGAAATTCTTGGACTGGGAAAAAAATACAGAAATGAACTGGGGTATATGCCGCAGCAGCAGGGCTATTATGGTGAATTTACAGCCTATGCTTTTATGATGTATCTTGCCGGATTAAAGGGCCTTGATAAAAAAGAGGCAAAAACCAGGACGGAAGAACTCCTTAATGAAGTAAATATGTATGAATTCCGTAATAAAACATTGGAAAAGATGTCCGGAGGGATGAAACAGAGGGTCTTGTTAGCCCAATCACTTCTTAACAATCCAAGCCTGTTAGTTCTTGATGAACCGACAGCAGGAGTTGACCCGCAGGAGAGAGTTAATATAAGAAATTATATCCATAGTATCGCAAAAGACAGAATTGTTTTGATTTCCACACATATAATTTCGGATATAGAAATGATAGCCGATGAAATTATAATTATGAATCACGGCAAGTTTCTCTGTACCCTTGATGATGAAGAAAATGTTGAAGAAGCATACCTTAAGTGGATTGGAAACAAAATGATATAAGCTGTTGTTTTACATATAATATATAAAAATACAATTTTTGCACAATCCATAGCAAAGTTTTTCTTTTATTCACGGGAAAAATAAATTACAATAATATTACAAAAGTTAGAAAGGGTGGTAATTTATATGAAAACTAAAACAGCAAATGCAGTTAAGAAACTCCTTGACGTTATCCTCAAGAACGAGGTGGTGACGGTATCGTCTCCTATTGTGTATCAGGAAAAGGCACCCGATAATCTGTACGAAAGAGTTGTAGAACGTGAAAAAAGGGAAAATCACTGATTGGCTTATAAAAAGTAATGTAATACAGGCAGAAGACAGAGATTTGTACGATTATGCCTGTAGAAGCCTTGTCTTTCTTATTGCACCGTTTGTAATTGCACTTGTTGTGGGAATGGTGTTCAGGATGGTGGCAGAGGCTATACTTATGGCAGTTCCCTATGTAGTCCTCCGCAGTTTCTGCGGGGGATTTCACTTGAAAAGTATTAAATTGTGTCTTGTAGTTTCTACATTGTCGTATCTTGCGATATTTTCAATCGGCGTTTTTGTATCATGCGATATATTTTATTATATTGCAGCAATCATAAGTGCTGTATCCATTGATTCGTTAAGTCCCATTGTATCTCCTAATAAGAAGATAGATTTCCGTAGAATTTTACATTTTAAATTAACAGCAATTATTTTATCCACGATTATTTTAATTGTAGTATTTGTACTGCTGATTACTCATACAGGGCATTTTTCAAGGTTTCTTACGTTGGGAATGTTGCTTACTGCATCGTTACAATGGCCATGTATAGGAGGTACTCATATTATTGACTGATTGGTAAAAAAATTGTATAATTATTTGGTAAATTTTGGAATAATTAACGATTAAGGATAAAGTAATAATGGATGTAGTTATAATGTCGTATTCCTTGGAGGCTTTGGTAACAGCTATATTTGCAAGGCGTATGTATACACCAAGGTTTAAACTGCCGATTCGTATATTGATATATATTGTATTGTACGGGTGTGCCACGCTTACCCATTCGGGTAATTCCATGCTTAACTCACTGGTGGATGTTATGGTAGGGGTACTGGTATTCGGGTTTGTATATACCGGGGATTCGGCGGACTCTCTTTTTAACGCTGCAATACTCGTTGCCGTTAATTTTTTATGTGAACTGGAGATTGCTAATATAGTTAATCACTTTCATGTAGGCTTTTTGAATGTAGTGTTTAACAGCAATCTGAGATATTTAATGCTTCTGGCAAGGGCTGTTCTCTTTTTAGTTGCAATGATGATTGTACATTTTCAGAAAAAGAGAAAACAGACTGAAACGGTCGGAATAGAAGGATACCTTGCAACAGGAATTGTGCTATGCATAATGGTATTTTTTGCGGTTCTTACCAATGTTCTGATATTGATTCCAGAGACTGATAAAGGTGGATCACTGGTATTTATTGCACTGCTGATTTCTGCGATAGTGTTGATTCTTACTATGTCAATGTTTTCATTGGCCAATAAGAGGAGCGAGGAACTCAGGATGATACAGCTTGCAGTTCAGAAACGTGAAGGTGATGAAGTGCTTTTAAAAACCGCTTCGGAAAAGGACGAGAAGATGAGAATTCTTATCCACGATATGAAGAAGCATTTTCAGACACTTAAACTTATGAGCGAATACGGTGAAGCGGATAAAATCAACAGATATCTGGATACCTTGTTGGAAGAGTCTGATTTGCAATCTGTGGATGATATTTCCAATAATACTCTTTTGGGCACGATTCTTTACAGATATACATTAAAGGCTAAAGAAAATAATATAAAAATGAATTGTGACATAAGGGATAATTGTATTGATGGCATTGATGAAATGACCATTACCACAGTTTTATATAATCTGCTTGATAACGCAATGGAAAATTGCGGAGGCGAATCTCCTTTTATAAATATATTAATTCAGAAAAATAATGACAGTTATGTTAATATAACCGTGTTGAACCGATGTGCCAAGGCACCTGTTCAGAACAAATACGGAGATTTTATTTCTGATAAAGAAGATAAATCAATGCATGGTCTGGGGCTTAAGAGCATTAAGAGAACCGTTAAGAAAAACGGAGGCGAATTTTCGGCTTATTACAGTCCTGAAGACAAGGTTTTCCATGCAGTTGTAATATTGTATGTGGAGAAAAAATATGAGAGTAATAATATGCGATGATGATGAATTTGTAAGACGCAGATTACATGATAATATCAGACTGGCTTTCAAAAGCATGAGAAAAAGCGGTTATCCCGGATTGCTGGAATGTGATGAATTCGACAACGGAAAAGATTTGTTGGAAGATAAAGGTGAAAAAGATCTTGTTTTTCTTGATATTGAGATGCCGGGAGCTGATGGTATCAGTGTCGGCAGAGCATTAAAGCAGGCTGATTCCGACGTACTCATAGCATATGTAACGTCACATACCGAGTATTTGGATGATGCAATGAGCTTTTGTGTATTCAGATACATATCCAAGCCGTTGAATCAGGAACGTATTGTAAAATGTATATGTGATGCATTTAATATCCTGTGCAGAAGAAGAATTAACGTTGTGGTTGATGAGGGCAATTGTATGTGCCGTAAAGTCAATACATATGATATCGTTATGGTTGAAAAAGACGCAAGAAGACTGAAACTTCATATGAAGGATGGCGAAGTAATAAAGATTATGGGGAACATCAATGATTTTATGCTGGGGCTTAATTCTCTTGCGTTTGCAATGTGCCATCGGAGTTTCATAATCAATTTTAAGTATGTATCTAAAATTGACAAAAACACAGTGTATCTTTGTGGCGGTAAATATATGGCATATTTATCAAGAAACAGATATACAAGTATTAAAGCGGCATTTATAACTTATGTGGAAAAATCTGTGTAATGGTGTTACTGAAGGAAAATATTTTAAGAAGCGAGGTAGATAAAATGACGGTTTCTGATAGTGTTAAATATATAGGTGTTGATGATACGGATATAGATTTATTTGAAAGCCAGTATTCGGTACCTGACGGTGTTTCATATAATTCTTATGTGATTTTAGATGATAAAATTGCGGTTATGGATACCGTTGATGAAAGAAAGACAGAGGAGTGGTTTAACAACCTTACAGAAGTTCTTGGTGACAGACAGCCGGATTATCTTGTGATATCACATCTGGAGCCTGACCATGCTTCCAATATTGAAAGACTTGCAGTTAAATATCCCGATATGAAGCTTGTGGGCAATGCCAAGACTTTCCAGATGCTTCCACAGTTTTTTGATTTGAATTTTTCGGGAAGAAGCGTTGTTGTAAAAGAGGGAGAAGAACTTTCGCTTGGAACCCACAAATTAATCTTTTATATGGCACCTATGGTTCATTGGCCTGAAGTAATGGTTACATACGAGGCAACCGAAAAAATACTGTTTTCGGCAGACGGTTTCGGTAAATTCGGAGCAATAGAGCTTACCAAGGATAAAGACTGGGCGTGTGAAGCAAGAAGATATTATTTTAACATAGCAGGCAAATACGGCGGACCTGTACAGCAGCTTTTAAAAAAGGCAGCAGGACTTGATATTGACATGATTTGTCCACTTCATGGACCTGTACTTAAAGATAATCTTGGTTATTACATAGGGCTTTACGATACATGGAGTAAGTATGAACCGGAGAATAAAGGCGTACTTATAGCTTATGCATCTATACACGGTAATACAGCTAAGGCAGCTAAGGAACTTGCCGATATGCTTGAAAAAGCAGGCGAAGCTAAGGTCGTAGTAAGTGATTTGTCAAGAGATGATATGGCAGAGGTAATTGAAGATGCTTTCAGATATGACAGAATGATTCTTTGCGCCGCAAGTTATGACGGAGGGGTATTCCCTTGTATGCAGGAGTTCCTTTTGCATTTACAGTCAAAAGCTTATCAGAACAGGACTGTGGGAATGGTTGAAAACGGTTCATGGGCGCCATGTGCTGCAAGAGTTATGAGAAGCATTGTTGATACATTCAAAAATGTTACAGTGGTTGACCCGGTTGTAACAATTAAATCTACGGTAAAGGAAAGCGATAAAGCAGCTCTTTCAAGCCTTGCACAGGTAATATATGAAGCTGCTGACAAAACAGTTGAATAAAATAATAAAACAGGATATAATCGTAGGAGTAGTCAATAAATGCTACGGGCGGATATGGCGGAATTGGCAGACGCGCTAGATTTAGGTTCTAGTGGGAACACCCGTGCAGGTTCAACTCCTGTTATCCGCATCTTTGAAAGTACCGAAAATGGGATTTTTCGGTGCTTTTTTTGTAAATATAAACGGAGGGCATATTATGGATTATACTGACGTTATAATTATAAAAGGTCCGGTGGAAACCCTGTCTTTTTTCTCGGAGAGACTGGCAGAGACTTTTTATACGGAATTAAATAAAAGAGTAATTGTATGGGATATGAAAAATCCTCTTGAGAGCAGGCTTCGCATTGAAAATATAAGAGAAACGGCTGTACTTATAACCTTTAATTTTATCGGATTAAGCGGGGAGAGCCAGTTTACGGTTGAGGGAAAAGACGGCAGGGAAACTTCCGTATGGGATTATTGCGGAATTAAAAAAGTCTGTATTATGGTTGACCATCCTCTTTATTACAAAGACCAGCTTGAAATAATTGATGAATGTAAGCTGTACTGTGTTGACAGGCAGCATATGGATTTTATAAGAAAATATTATCCCGGTAGGAAGGTTGGATTTTTACCTCTTGCGGGAACTTGTCTTGGTGAAGATGGGACAAAAAGGGATATTGATGTGTTTTTTGCGGGAAATTATGTGAATATCGCACCCCTTGAAGACAGAATAAATATGCTTGATAAAGATAACAGGGAATTTTGTTATTCAATGATTGAGGATTTAAAGACTAATACAGGCAAAGGGATTGACGAAGTAATTGAGGAGTATGTAAGAGCCGATATCCCCGATATTTCAAGGGAAGATATGCTTATGGTTACCAATAAAATGATGGTAATTGACTTGTATATAAGGTCATATTTCAGACAAAAGATTATATGCAATCTTGCGGAAAACGGAATTAAGGTGCACATTATCGGAAAAGACTGGGAAAAAGCAGAATGTAAGAAACCGGACAATCTGGTTCTGTTAGGACAAAGGGATTCTTTGGAATGTCTCAGATATATGAAAAAAAGCAAAGTGTCGGTAAATATCATGCCTTGGTTTAAAGACGGCGTCCATGACAGATTTTTTAACGGAATGGCACAGGGCTCGGTTGTGGTATCCGACAGTTCACGCTATATAGACGAGATAGCAAAAGACGGTGTGGATTACTTTAAGTACAGCCTTGATAATATCTGTGATATTCCTGATATTGTAAACAGCGCGGTAAAAAGAGACGATGTTGCCGGACAGGGCTGTGAGCTAACCTGCAACGGGCATCTGTGGAGACACAGGGCAATGGAGATTGACAAAAATCTTAAAAATAATCATTGACAATACAGGTACTCTATGGTAATTTATAAGAAATGAATTGAACACTTTAAACCGTTGAAGTGGAGATAACGTTAGTTGTTGCACACACAGAGAGTCCGGGATGGTGAGAGCCGGGTTGAACGCAGATTAGCAAATGGACCACTGAGGGCATAGTGAACAGCTTAAGGCTCAGTATTCTATGACGTAGGGCATACGTTAGTTGCCTGGGATATGTTGGTATCTCGTAGAGAGCACATTTTATGTGAATCAAGGTGGCACCGCGGATTGAATATTCGCCCTTGACAATATTAATGATATTGTCAGGGGCTTTTTTATTGCTTCCCTGACAGGAAAGAGAGGAAAATATGTATCCGACACTGGAGGAAGCTAAGAAAATTATTGCAACAGGTGATTATAAAAGAATTCCTGTAACCATGGAACTTAATTCCGATATGGTAACACCTGTCATGGCAGTGAAAAGACTTAAGAAAGTAAGTCATCATTGTTTTATGTTAGAAAGCGCAGAGGCAGATAAGAAGTGGGGAAGATATACGTTTTTAGGATTTGACCCTACACTTGAACTTACCTGTCAGGATGGAGTCCTGAAAATAAAAAGCGGATTTGAGATTACCGAGAAGGTGTCTCATCCAATGGAATACATAAGAAAAATCATCAAAGACAATAAAACTCCTGTACTTGAAGGCCTTCCGTCTTTCGCAGGCGGGCTTGTAGGATATTTTTCTTACGATTATATAAAATACAGCGAGCCTACGTTAAAGCTAAGCGCTAAGGACGAGGAATCCTTTAAGGACGTTGACCTCATGCTTTTTGACAAAATAATATGCTTTGATAATTACAGACAGAAAATAATACTGATTGTGAATGTCAAAACAGAGAATTTTGAGACCTCTTATAATAAAGGGGTAATGGAACTTGAAAATATGAAGAAGCTGTTGCTTGAGGGCGAAATGGAAGAAAACAGACCATTACAGCTTAAAAGCGATTTCAGATATCTTTTTGATAAAAAACAGTATTGCGAAATGGTAAAAGAAGGCAAAAGACATATTTTTGAGGGAGACATATTCCAGATTGTCCTTTCAAACAGAGTTGAGGCAGATATTGAAGGAAGTCTTTTTGACACCTACAGGGTACTGAGAACCACCAATCCTTCACCTTATATGTTTTATTTTTCAAGTGATGATGTGGAAATCGCAGGTGCGTCACCGGAGACTCTTGTAAAACTTGAAAACGGAGAGCTTCATACCTTCCCTCTTGCAGGAACAAGAAAAAGAGGGGCGGACACAGAGGAAGATTTAAGACTTGAAAAAGAACTTTTGCAGGACGAAAAAGAACTTGCAGAACATAATATGCTTGTCGATTTGGGAAGAAATGACATAGGTAAGATAAGTAAAATCGGAACAGTTGAAGTTGAAAGATATATGGAGATACAAAGATACTCCCATGTAATGCACATCGGCTCAACGGTAAAAGGAATTATAAGAGACGATATGGATGCTTTAAATGCGGTGGATTCAATACTCCCTGCGGGAACACTTTCAGGAGCACCGAAGCTTAAAGCCTGCGAGCTTATATGCGAGCTTGAAAATAATAAAAGAGGAATTTACGGTGGTGCTATAGGTTATATAGATTTTACGGGAAATCTTGATACCTGCATTGCAATACGACTGGCATTTGCAAAAAACGGAAAAGTATTTGTAAGGTCGGGAGCAGGTATTGTTGCCGATTCGGTTCCTGAAAATGAATTTGAAGAATGTATTAATAAAGCCAAAGCTGTTATGAACGCTTTAAAAGAAGCAGAGGGAGGAATTGACAATGATATTGCTTGTAGATAATTACGACAGCTTTTCCTATAATCTTTACCAGCTTACAGGCGAAATTGAGCCGGATATAAAGGTTATAAGAAATGATGAAATGACAGTAAAAGAAATTGAAGAATTAAATCCTGATTTAATAATAATATCACCGGGACCCGGAAGACCTGAAAACGCAGGAATATGTATTGATATTATAAAATATTTTGCAGGCAAAATACCAATCCTTGGCGTATGCCTCGGACATCAGGCGATATGCAAAGCCTTCGGTGCAACGGTATCTTATGCAAAAGAACTTATGCACGGTAAAACCTCCGTTATAAATGTAGACACGGATTCGGCGATTTTCAAAGGACTTAACGATAAGATATCCGTTGCAAGGTATCATTCCTTAGCGGCAGTTAAAGAAACACTGCCTGACTGCCTTAAGATAACGGCAGAGACAGATGACGGAGAAATAATGGCGGTAGAACATAAAGAATATCCGGTATACGGATTGCAATTCCATCCGGAATCAATTCTCACCAAAGACGGTAAAAAAATGATGGAAAATTTTATTAACAGCAGGAGATAAGAATTATGATAAATGAAGCAATAATCAGACTTATAAATAAAGAAAATCTTACAGAAGATATGGCAAAAAAAGTAATGGATGAAATTATGTCGGGAGAAACAGACCCTGTATTAATAAGTTCATATCTTACGGCACTCACAATGAAAGGAGAGACTGTTGAAGAAATAACCGCATCTGCCAAGGGAATGAGAGCGGCAGGAACACATCTTTTAACAGACAAAGAGACCTTTGAAATTGTAGGTACAGGTGGAGATGGTCCCAATTCTTTCAATATTTCGACAACAGCATCTTTTATAATAGCTGCGGCAGGCGTACCTGTAACCAAACACGGCAACAGGGCAGCTTCAAGTAAATCGGGTGCTGCGGACTGCCTTGAGGCACTTGGCGTTAATATTCTTGCAGACGAGGAGGTAAGTAAGAAATGCCTTGATGAAGCGGATATCTGTTTCTTACATGCACAGAAATATCATTCAGCAATGAAATATGTTGCACCAATCAGAAAAAAACTCGGTTTCAGAACGGTATTTAATATTCTCGGACCTCTTACCAACCCTGCCAATGCTTCAATGCAGCTTATGGGTGTTTTTTCCGAAAAGCTGGTAGAAAGCCTTGCACATGTTCTTTACAATCTCGGAGTAAAAAGGGCAATGGTTGTGTACGGAGAAGACGGTATGGACGAAATTTCCGCATCCGCTCCTACAAAGGTATGTGAAGTTATTGACGGAGAATTTAAAAGCTACGAAATCACACCAGAACAGTTTTCACTTACACGTTGTACCAAAGCAGAACTTATCGGAGGAACAGGAGAAGAAAATGCCGAAATAACCAAAGCTGTCCTTAACGGTGAGAAAAGCGGAAGAAGAACCGCTGTTGTTCTTAATGCGGGAGCTTCTTTATATATTGCGGGAAAAGCAGAGTCAATCGAAGCGGGTGTAAGACTTGCGGAAGAATTAATCGATAACGGTTCGGCAATGAGAAAGCTTGAACAGTTCGTCAGATTAAGCAACGGGGAGGCATAGGATGATTCTCGACGAAATAGCCGGAAAGACAAAGGAAAGAATAGCAAAGTTAAAAGAAATTACGACCATTGGAGAACTTGAGAAAAAGGCTTTTTCAATGGAGATAAATAATGATTTTCCCTTTGAAAAAGCACTTGCCGGAAAGGGTTTGTCTTTTATATGTGAAGTGAAAAAAGCCTCACCGTCAAAAGGCGTGATAGCAGAGGATTTTCCGTATCTGGAAATAGCAAAGGATTACGAAAATGCGGGAGCAGACGCAATCTCATGTCTTACGGAACCTTTTTATTTTAAAGGAAGCAACGATTATCTTAAGGATATTGCAAAAGAAGTTAAAATCCCTGTACTCCGTAAAGATTTTACGGTGGACAGATACATGGTATATGAAGCCAAAATAATGGGAGCATCCGCAATTCTTTTAATATGCGCCATACTTACGGAGGCAGAGATTAAGGAATATTCAGAGCTTGCCAAAGAGCTTGGATTATCGGTGCTTATTGAGGCACATACGGAAAAAGAAGTTGAGACAGCCCTCAGGTACGGTAAAATAATAGGAGTTAATAACAGAAATTTAAAAACCTTTGAAGTGGATATCAATACAAGCTTAAGGCTCAGAAATATGGTGCCTGAGGATTACCTTTATGTATCGGAAAGCGGAATAAGAAATGCTGAGGATATCAAAAGGTTATATGAAAACGGAACGGACGCCGTCCTTATAGGAGAAACACTTATGCGTTCACCGGATAAGAAGAATACAATCGCGGCGTTAAGAGGTATCTGAAGATGCAGAAAATAAAGATATGCGGTATAAGAAGAGAGGCTGATATTGAAGCCGTCAACAAGTACCGCCCCGATTATATCGGTTTTATATTTTATGAAAAGTCCCGAAGGTACATATCTAAAGCCGATGCAATGATATTGAGAAAAAAACTTCTGCCGGAAATAGAAACGGTTGGAGTATTTGTAAATGAGAAGCCTGAAATTGTGGCGGAATACCTGAATGACGGCGTAATAAACATTGCACAGCTTCACGGAACCGAACATGAGGAAGATATCGTATATATAAAGAAGACGACAGGCAGACCTGTAATCAAAGCCGTTTCCGTTGAAACACAGCAGGATTGTGAAAAATATAACGAA